>JBFXBK010000360.1:0-9434 GCA_050183255.1 Polyangiaceae bacterium
GCCGCTCGCTCGTACGAACCACTGCCTGGCGCCGCAGCACATCCCGCTGCAAGGGGAGCCGACCAATAGCTCTAGCAAGGCACGCCTCGACCGCATGGGGCAGATCTTGAGCGCCGGCGCCCACGACATCGAGTCGATCCGGCTCGCGTTTGCTGACCGTGCTGACGGCGTGGACAGCATCGCCCGTTTCCCCGAGGATAATCAGGGTACGGCGACCAACTCCTGCATCATCACCCGGCCGGCGGAGCGCGAGATCTGGGCCTGCAAGGGGCCGAGCCAGCGGGGCGCCTGGCAGCGCTTGCAATTCGAGCGCGACTAGAGTGTGCTCGCTGCCTGGAGGCGCCCCGGTGAGTGACCGGCGCGCCTCTTGAGGGCGGCATGCAGGACACGCAAAACCGACTCCCGTCGTTCTTTGGTCTGCGCCTGGCGCTGGTGGCGGCGCTCTGGATTGGCCTCGAGCGGTTGCTTGCTTTGCAGGCCTACCGCGTCGTGCCAGCGAGCCTCGGCGCGAGCTTGAGCCTCGCGTCCTGGATGGCGTTCATCGAGTTTCTCTCGACGCTACTCGGGCTCTTGCTGTCTCTCGCGTTGCTCCACTCGCCGGGCAAGCTCAGCCTGCCGCAGGAGGCCCTCGGCGCGCTGTTGCCGCGGCGACTGAGCTGGCTCCACGCGCTGCTGCTCGCGCCGCTGGTGTACGTCACCGCCATCTACCTGGGACAGCAAGCGGCTCTCGAGACGCTGCTCGCGGAGATCCGCCAGGGCGGACGTCAGCAGGCTCAGGCGGGGCTCGGCGACTTTGGTGCAGGGCTCGCGGTGTCGTCCCTGGTGGCGACGCTCGCCTGGGTGGGGCTGATGGCGCCCATCAGCGAGGAGCTGATGTTCCGCGGGGCAATGTGGGGTGCCATTCAGCGCGGCGTGGACTGGCTAAGGCCCTCCAGGCGCAAGCCCAGCGTGAGCGCATTCGACGCTGCCATGGCAGCAGCGCAGAGCGACCTGGACGCGCCGCCTCCGAGCAGCGCAGCCGTGCTCTCCGGGTCCGTGATCAGCGATCCCGCCTGGTTCAAGCTCTTGCGCGGCACCTGGCGCGCGATCCTGGATGGCTTCATCGCCACCTTGGTGGTGCTCGCGCTGTTCACCGCCATGCACGCGGATTTCGACACCGGCCTCGGCATCATCCGCGTCGTCTCCGCGCTGGTGCTCGGCTTCTTTTGCGGGATCTTCCGCCAGTGGTCCGGCGGCGTGCTGGCGCCCATCGTCCTGCACGCGAGCTTCAACTGGCTGAGCGTCGCGACGGATCATCGCTGGGTCGTCAGCGATAGCTTCCCCAAGTGGAAGCTCGTGCCGTCGCTCCTGGTCTACGTCGGCTTCGCCGGGCTCGCTCTCAGCTGCATCGTGCTGTTCGTCGAGTGGCAGCTGCGCCGCTCGACGCAGAGCACCTAGGCGGCTGCGGGCTCGGGGGGCACGAACATGGCCTGCATGATGAACGGCTTGGCCAGCACCACGAGGTTCTGGTTCTCGTCGAGAGCGGTACCGAGGCCAGCAAGCAGGCTGAAGGTTCGCCCGTAGAGCACCAGGTCGTTCGGGATGTAGATGTTGTCGATCTTCGAGATCAAGCCTTGCACATCCTCGCGGATACGCTCGAAGTCGAGCTCGCGCGCCTCCGCCGGAGTCAGCTCGTAGTATTGCTCGAAGAACTCTTTCAAGAGTGGCTTTGCCTTCTCGACGTCTGCCTCGCTCAAGATCCCCATGGCAACGACTGTCGGCGCGTAGGCCTCCACGTCGCGGGTGAGGAAAGCCATCACGGAGTTGACCAGCTGGCGGTGGAAGCTCCGGGGCAGGATCTTCACTTGACCAAAGTCGATCACGCACAGCGTGGTGCGCCCGTTGATCACGTTGAAGAGCAAGTTCCCAGGGTGCGGATCGCTCTGAAAAACGCCGTCCTGGTACATCATCTTGGTCCAGGTGTTCAGCACTAGCTCGAGCAGCTCGGTTGGCTTGACCCCGAGCTCATCCATCTTCTGCTTGTCGGTGACGCGGAAGCCCTCGAAGAAGGTCGTCGCGATCACGCTGTCCGTGGTGTACTCGTCGAGCACGTCGGGGATCACCACGTCGCCGCCGCCCGCTGCGTTGTTGATGCTGGGCGAGAAGTTCTTGAAGTTCTCGTGGATGGTGCGGGTGTAGGCCGCTTCCTGGCGGTAATCGAGCTCGGTCTCCAGGGCGAGGCGCATCTCGCGATAGATCACCTTGAGATCGACCTTCGGCACGAAGATGTTGAAGAGCGGCACCGCGATGCCGAACAAGGTCATGTCGACCTCGAGCTTGGCCTCGATGTTGGGGTAGCGGATCTTCAAGGCGATCTTGCGGCCGTCCTTGGTGGTGGCCCGGTGCACCTGACCGAAGCTCGCCGCGGCGATGCTCTTCTCGTCGATGCCGGCGAAGACCTCCTGGGGCGGCTTGCCATATTCCTCGGTGAGGTGCGCTTCGATGCCCTCCCAGGGCGTCGGATCGACGCGATCTTGCAGCTTCGACAGCTCCTGCACCCAGACACGGGGCATGATGTCCACGCGGGCGCTGATCAGCTGACCCACCTTGATCATGCCGCCGCGCATGCGCACCGCCAGGCGGTAGAACGCCTGGGCGTTCTTGCGATGGACCGTGTTCCAGGTCTCCTTCTCGATCTCCTGTCCGAGCTTCTTCCAGCGGATCCACAGCCAGAGGTAGGAGAGGTAGATCGGCACCAGCGTCCACGCCGAGATCGAGAAGCGGACGAGCGCGTACCCGAATTTCCGCGCGGTATCAAGCTCCGAGGGCCGCTCCTCCACAGGACAGAGCACCTGGCCCTTCGGCTGGAGTGAACTCGGAGACGTCGCTAGGGCGGCGGGATCTTGCATGATAACAGGCCGAGGGTTAGCACCGAGCGGATGGCGCTCCAAGCGGCCGCCGTCGGTGCTCGCGCGGCCCTGAGAGCCCCGTCTCAAGGGGAGTCGGGGCCGCGCTGGGAAAGGAGCGCTACCAGGGCAGTTCCTCGCCGTTCGCGTGCATGAAGCGACCGGTCGTTTCCAGGCTCAGCTCGTCCACGCGGGCGATCAGGCCCTTGGCCGCGACGTCGGGGCCGATCTCCCCGTTGCCGCCGGTCATGTCGGTCTTCACGTAGCCGGGATGCAGGATCACCACCGCGACGCCTTCGCTCTTGAGCTCCTGGGCCAAGCTCTTGCCGGCGGCGTTCGCGGCCGCCTTGCTCATGCGGTAGCCGTACATGCGCCCCGAGGTGTTGTCGGCGACGGAGCCCATGCGACTCGAGACGATCGCGACCTTGCTGCCTTTGCCGAGCTTGCTCTGGAGCGCGGCGGTCACCCGCAACGGCGCCAGGGAGTTGACCTCGAACTGACGCCGAATCGAAGCCGGGTCGATGCTTCCGAGGTAGTCGACCTCGAGTAAGCCGGCGTTGTTGATCAACACGTCGATGGGTTCGTCGCCGACGCGCGTCGGCAGCTCCGCGATGCCAGCGTCCGTCGTGACATCGATGCCGCTCTCCACACGCACTCCGGTGACGGCGTCGAGCTCCGGCGAGCTCTTACGACAGATCGCGACCACGGCCGCGCCACGGGCCGCCATCTGGCGTGCCAGCTCGAGTCCAATTCCGCGGTTCGCTCCGGTGATGACTACGACGCCCATCTCGCTCCCTCTCAATCGCTAGCTGGTTCTCCCGAGACCTGCGACAGCCTCGGCGTAGGCGCAACCCCAAGAGGCGGAATATGCGCTAGTCCAAGTCGAGGGCGCCGCTCAGTACGTCCAGAGCGCGCCGCAGCCGCTCCTCGTCGCTGTTCACCTGCGGCGCAGGGCTCGCTTCGGGTGCAGGGCTCGCTTCAGGCGCAGGGCTCGCTTCAAGCGCAGGGTCACCTTCTGCTGCGGGGGCTGCTTCAGGCGCGGTGCTGGCACCGTGCTCCTCGGAACCGTGGGAGCTGGCGTCTGACGGGCGGGAGTCGGGCTCGGGGGGGAGGTGCGCCGATTCAGCTGCGTGGGTTCGCTCGAGAGCATCGTCCACGGGAGCCACAGAATCCGCCGCGGGCGCTGGTTCTGCCTCGTGTGCTGACCCGGAATCAAAATGCCGCGGGGAAACGCTTGGGCTCGAGTTCGGGTCGAAGGGGTTCTGCGGTCGCTGACCGGGGCGCTTCGATGGACCACGAGAAGAGCGCAGCGGCGCGCTGGGCTTCGGCCCCGGCTTGCTCACCACCGACTGGGCGAGCTCCTTCGGCTCGGGGGGCAGCGCGGTGAGTCCCTTGTCGACTGCGTCTTCCAGGCTGCGCAGCGCGGCGAGGGCCGCACGTTGCTTGGCGTCGGGCAGGCTCGAGTCGGCGCCGGGCCGGAGCGAGATCGTTGCGCCGTCGAAACCGTCCTGAACTGGGGCTGCAGCGGGTCCGCTGAGCCCCTCAGCGAGGGCGCGCGGGAGCGCTCCGGCGCGCGCGATCGCGTCCGCTGGCGGGGCCTCGGCGCGGTGCGGTGCGGCGGCGCCGCGAGTTGCGGCGACTGCTCGAGCTGACACGGCCTCTCTGGCGGAGGCGGGAGGCTCAGCGAGCGGACGCACGCTGCTCCTGCCCGGCTTCTTCTGCGCCTTCTTGTGCTTTTCGTCTTCCTTCTTCTGGGCAAAAGCCGCCGCTTGCTCGAACATTGCGCGCGCGGCCTCTGCGGCGCGGTTGGCGCGCTCGGTCTCCCCGCGCATTTCCATGATGAAACGGCTGGGGATCGACGCGCGCAGCTTGCCCCATTTCATGCGGCCCTTACAGAAGGTCAGGGTCAAGGTGTCCTGAGCGCGAGTGACGCCGACGTAGGCCAGGCGGCGCTCTTCGTCGACGCTCTTGTTCTCGAGCACCGAGCGCGCGTGGGGCAAGATGCCTTCTTCCATGCCTACCATGTAGACGTGGGGGAACTCGAGACCCTTGGCTGAGTGCAGGGTCATGAGCGTCACGGCTTCTTTTTTCTTTTTGTCGTCGTCTTCCTTCAGGTCATCGCGGGTCGACAACGCCATTTCCTCGAGGAAGCCTCGCAGGCTGGGCGTCTCGGCGCGGGACACGTAGGAA
Organism: Polyangiaceae bacterium; assembly: GCA_050183255.1. GTDB lineage: Bacteria > Myxococcota_A > Polyangia > Polyangiales > Polyangiaceae > JAHBVY01. The sequence goes on from JBFXBK010000360.1 coordinate 5,076, forward strand.
CCGAGGGCGTTGACGACCTCTTCGATGGCGTTCAAGCGGGACTCGACGTCGGCGGGGTTGTCGTAGAGGCGCTGGAGCTCCGCCTTGTAGTCGATCTGCTGCAAGAGCTCGCGCACTGTGTCGACCAAGTCGCTGCCTTCTCGCTCGCACTCCTGCTTGTAGTGCTCGATCAGCCTGCGGAAGCCATCCACGCGGTCGATGACTGCCGGTGTAAACTCCGTATTTTGCCTTACTTCGCTCAGTACTTCCCAGAGCTGTCGGCCCTGATCGACGGCGGCTTGCATCAGGCTCTTGATGGTGCCGCTGCCAATGCCGCGCGCCGGCGTGTTGATGATGCGCAGGAGCGAGACTTCATCCCGCGGAAACGCCAGCACCTTGAGGTACGCCATCACGTCGCGCACCTCTTTGCGATCGTAGAACGACTGACCACCGACCAGCACGTACGGCACCTGATGACGCCTGAGCTCCACCTCGAAGGCCCGTGGCTGCTCGTTGGTGCGGAACAGGATCGCGAACTCACTGGGGTAGACGCGCTTGTCCTGAGGCGGGTTGTCGAGGCGCGCGCGGATCTCGCGCACGACGGCGTGCGCCTCCGTGGTCTCGTCTTCGAAGCGGATGAAGCGCGGCGGCTCGCCGCCCTTGCGGTAGGGCTTGAGCACCTTGTCGTGGCGCGTGGAGTTGTGCGCGATCAGCGTGTTCGCGAGCTTCAGGATCGCTTCACGGCTGCGGTAGTTGCTCTCGAGGCGCACCACGGTGGCTTCGGGCCAGTCGTTCTTGAAATTCAGGATGTGCTCGACCTCGGCGCCGCGCCAGCCGTAGATCGACTGATCGTCGTCACCCACGACGCACAGGTTGCGGTGCCGCTCCGCGAGTCGCCGCACGATGCGGTACTGCAGGCCGTTCGTGTCCTGGTACTCGTCGATCAACAAATGATCGAAGCGGCCGCTCTCCTTGACGCGCACGTCAGGGAACTTGTCGAGCAGCTCCTCGGTCAGCAGCAGCAAATCATCGAAGTCCACGGCGCCTGACGCGCGCAGGTTGTCCTGGTACTTGGAGTAGGCGAGGGCAGCGAGCAGCTCCTTGTCGCTCTTCGCGACTTCGGAAGCCTGCTCCGGGCGCACAGACTGGGACTTCCAGCCGCCAATCAGATGCAGCAGATCGCCCGGTCGCAGGCGATCGTGACCCACGCGGATGTCCCGCAGCGCCGAGCGCGCGAGGCTCTCTTGATCGCTGCGATCGTAGATGGGGAACTCATTGGGGTAGCCAAGCTGATCGATATTGCGACGCAGGATGCGCACGCAAAGCGAGTGGAAGGTGCTGATCTCCGGCGCCTTGTCGCTCTTCTTGCGGCGCTTGCCCAGCAAACCAACGGCGCGCTCGCGCATCTCCTTGGCCGCCTTGTTGGTGAACGTCACGGCGAGGATGCGCTCTGGGCGGATCCCGTTCTGGATCAGCTTCGCGATGCGGAACGTGATGACCCGCGTCTTGCCGCTGCCCGCGCCTGCGAGCACCAGCATCGGCCCCTTGAGGGTGTTCACCGCCTGATGCTGTGCTGGGTTGAGATCGGGTGCAGACATGAGTGAAGCGGGGCGGAGCTGAACGGGCAGGCTTTAGAAACCCGCGGCGCGCCCGTCAACCTTGGAGCGCTACGGATCTGCGACGAGTGGCCCAAGCCCTAGAAATACGCCGAAGTAGCCGATGTTTGCGCGCCCCAGCTCCTCAGGATCCTGGGGAGCGCGATACACGCGCGCGCGAAAACAAATTGACGGCCGGCCGAAGTGCCCGCACGCCGTCGCGCGCACGATGTGCGCCGAGCCATCGCGATTCCACACGGCAAAGCGCTGATAGCTCAGATCGAAGCGGACGTCGGGTGTGGCAAAGGTGAGCACGGCGCCGTGCTCAATGGTCCCGCCGAGCTTGTGTTGCCCTTCTTGGTCCGAGAGCTTCACGCGACCCGTCCAGTTAGGACCGACGAACGCGTAGCCTTCGAGCAAGCGCGACGTGTCGTGGGCGTGATAGCCGACCTCGAGCCGCGGCAGCGTGAGCCAGGAAGAATAGAAGTGCTGATTGCCGAGCAACTCGGCAGAGATCCCGCCCCGCACGAAGCTGCCTTCGCCTGGGGCGACTTCGAACAGCGGACCAGCGCTGATCTCACCCCCGATCCCGCCTTCGACACCAGCGCTGCCGCCGCCCACCACGCCGAAGGTGCGCGAGCGCTGCACCCAGCCTAGGCGCGTGGAATCGAGGCTACCAAACTGTCCCACCAGGGCCGCGACGCTGCGCTCACTGCTGCTGTCGCTCGAAGCGTGTGACGCGGACGCTCCGAGGGAGAGCTGACGATCCACGAACAGCGCGGCGTCGGGATCCGGTGCGCCTCCGGGACGCTGTTTGCCGAACTGCAACGTGAACGTCTGCGCGACCGCAACACTTGGCAACAGGCTCACCACGCCTGCCAAGCAGCTACCAAGCAATCTGGGGATTCGGGGAGTTCGCGAGGTCAAGGTTCCAAGGGGTGCGCTATAGAGAGACGCATGTTGCGCATTCGGAGTGTACTCGGCAACTCACAACGGCTGGATGGCGGCGCGATGTTTGGCAATGTGCCACGCGCGCTGTGGAGCCGCTGGTGTCCGCCGGACGATGCGGGACGTATCGCGCTTGCCTGTCGTGCGCTGCTGATCGAGGACGGTGCGCGGCGCATCTTGCTCGAGACGGGGATTGGCAGCTTCTTCGAGCCCAAGCTGCGGGAGCGCTTTGGTGTGGTCGAGGAGGAGCACGTGCTCTGTCGGCACCTGAGCGAGCTCGGTGTGCCTCACGACGAAATCGACGTCGTGGTGTTGAGCCATCTGCATTTCGATCACGCTGGAGGTTTGCTGGCCGCGTACGAGGCGGACAAGCCGCCATCGCTCTTGTTTCCGAAGGCGCGCTTCGTGGTGGGTGAAGAAGCGTTCGCGCGCGCCAAGCAGCCACACCCGCGAGATCGTGCGTCGTTCATTCCTGAGCTGGTTGGTCTCCTGGAACAGAGCGGACGGCTGGAGCTCGTGGGTGGTGAAGCGGATGCCGACCTCAAGTCGGAGGCGCTGGGACCGCGCTTCAGCTTCGTGCGCAGCTACGGGCACACGCCCGGAATGCTGCACACCAGAGCGCGCGGTGACGCTGGTGAAGTGTTTTTCTGTGCGGATTTAGTACCCGGGGTGCCCTGGGTGCACTTGCCCATCACGATGGGCTACGACCGCTTCCCAGAGCGGCTGATCGATGAGAAATCGAGCCTTTTTCCCGATCTCTTGCGCCACTCGACGTGGCTCTGCTTCACCCACGACACTCGCGTCGCCGTGGCCCAGCTCAGCGAAGAGAAGGGCCGTTTCGGTACTCGCAACGAGATCTTGGACGCCGACTTGGATTTGGATTTGGACGCGGCTTGAGGTCGCTGCGCTGTAAGCCGCTGCGCGTTGGTGCGACGGCGCATCACTTGTGCGTTGGCCGAGCGCTTCACCAGGCCATGCAGGTCTCGTAGATGCGCATCACGTCCTGCGCTTCGGGGCGCCGCGGCGTGGTGATCATCAGTGGATCGGCGAACGCATCTTCCACCAGCGTTGGCAGCAGGCTGGCGCTCACCCCGAGATCCGCGAGGCTGATGTCCGTCTTCACGTGGGCGCGCAGGTGCTCGATGGCGTTGATACCGAGCTGCGCGTTGTCGTGATTGTCGAGCTCGGGCTCGGCGACGCCCAGGGCGATCGCCACCTGTGCGTACTTGGTCTCGCTGACCAAGCAGTTGAAGCGCATGACCTCGGGAAGCAGGGTAGCCAGCGTCTGACCGTGAGCGGCATTAAGCCGCGCGGAAATGGGGTGGCCCATCGCGTGGCACACCCCGAGGCCTGCGCTGGCAAACGCGATGCCTGCCAAATGCGACGCGAACATCAGCTGGCTGCGCGCCTCGATGTTCGCCCCGTCTTCGAAGGCGATGGGCAGGTGATGCCCGGCCATTGCGATCGCGCGGAGCGCGACCGCTTCACTGAAGGGATTCGGTCGATTCGAGGTGAGCGCCTCGATCGCATGGGTGAGCACGTCCATGCCGCAGGTCGCAGTGACCGCTGGCGGACAGCCCACGGTCAGCGCGGGGTCCAACACGCTCGCCTTGGGCTGCACGCTCAGGTGACCAATCAGGATCTTTCGTCCGCGTTCGGGATCCGTGATCACTGCGAACATGTTGGTTTCAGCGCCTGTGCCTGACGTGGTTGGCACCGCGACCACCGGGTGCCCCGAGTGTTTCGGCTTGCAGCCGGGTACGTAGTCCGCGAGCTCACCGCCGTTCGGTGCCCAGAGCGCGATGGCCTTGGCGGCATCGAGCACCGAGCCTCCGCC
>JBFXBK010000361.1:0-9429 GCA_050183255.1 Polyangiaceae bacterium
TGAACGAAATCCAGCAGGTCTACCGCCTGCAGGGCGTAGGCATCAACGACAAGCACATCGAAGCCATCGTGCGTCAGATGCTACGTCGCGTGCGCATCAAGGACGTCGGAGACACCAACTTCCTGATCGACGAACAGGTCGAGAAGTACGTCTTCGAGCGTGAGAACGCGCGCGTGATGGAGCGCGGTGGGCACCCCGCCGTGGCCGAGCCGATGCTCTTGGGCATCACCAAGGCGTCGCTCTCCACCGAGTCGTTCATCAGCGCCTCGTCCTTCCAGGAGACCACGAAGGTGCTCACGGAGGCTGCCATCTGCGGCAAGACCGACGACCTTCGCGGCATCAAGGAGAACGTCATCATGGGCCGCTTGATCCCAGCAGGCACTGGCCTGCCGGCGTACAAGCGCCTCCAGGTCATCGTGGAGGACGACGTCCACCACGCAGCGGCCGCGCGGGTCTACCACCCCGCTCCGCAGATGACCGCGGCGATGAACGAAGACTGATAGCAGTCGACGGGCAGCCTCCGCTGCCTGTGGGCGAGGGACTCGAATTACACGGGTCCCTCGTTCGCTTTTGTGGCGGTTCGCTTTTGTCTCCGGCGCGCCCTACCATGGGAGGGATGGCTCGCTTCTGGGGATGGCTTCCGCTTCTGCTCGTCAGCGCCTGTGGTGGCTGCGACTCGGACAAGAAGCCCTCGGGAGCCATGGCCAGCGGCAGCGCCTCCGTGGAGCGAGCCGCGCCTCAGCCGCTCGCTACCGATGCGAGTCCCTTAGTACCGCGCGGAAGTGCTTCGGTCGCACAACGCGAGTCACTGCCCCCGCTCGAGGGACCGAAGCAGGTCACCCTCGAGCGAGCCGGCAAATCGGTCGGACGCGTCGTGGTGCCCGTCGGTGAGCAGCTGACGCAGCCCGTCTTGGTCGTGCTGACCACGCCGGATACAGCCAAAGAGTGCGTACGCTGGGAGCAGATCAAGCCGGCCTCCGGCTTCCTCTTGTGCCCGTCGGCAGCCTCCGACTCCTCCGCCGGAGTAAAGAGCCTCAAGGACGCCATCCAGGCGCTCTCCGCCAAGTTCGGCAAGCACGTTGGTCAACGCAGCACTCTGGTGGGCTACGGCGCAGGTGCAGACGCAGCGCTGGACTTGATGCGTGAAAGCCCTATCTTGTTTCCTCGAGGATTCTTGATCGGGGGAGGGGTTTCAGGCTTTAGCTCAGGTGTCGTGCGGGCTTTTGCTGCACAAGGCGGCGAGCGAGTCTTGTTCGCCTGCAAGGACTGCGCCGCCGGGCGCAGCGTGAGCAACCTGCTCCGCAGTGGCCTCCAAGCGAAGCACCTGGAGCAAGCGGAGCTCGACGCCCAGGCGTTGAAGAGCGCCTGGGCATGGCTCAGTGAAGGCGACCCCTGGTGGAAGCCAGATGCCGCGAAGTGAAGCGACACGCTGCACAGCGCTGACTCTGCTCGCTTTCGGTGTGCTTACGTTTGGAAGCTGTATCCCCAAGGATTCGAAAGAGCCAACCGGCGGAGCGGCCGCGGTGGATCGTGGCAGCGAGCCCAGCGCGCCTCCCCCCCAGAATCAGGCGTCAGAAGCGCAAGACGCCGGGAGCGACGCGCAGCAGGTGACGCCTGAGCCGCCAGCGGAGCCGCCGGGGCCCAAACCGCTGCAGGCGGAGAGCGAGTTTCAGACGCTGCCTGTCGAGGGCTATCGGGACGGCGTGATCGCGTTACCGCTGGGAATCAAGCAGAAGCGGCCGTTGCTGGTGGCGCTTCACGGCAACTACGACCGCCCTGAGTGGCAGTGTATGGTCTGGGCGGAGCTGATCCAGCGCCAAGCCTTCGTGGTGTGTCCTCGAGGCGTGCCACGCACCGATGCGCCCAAGTCGGAAGACCGTTGGACCTACGGAGGGATCCCGGACACGCTGAAGGAGACGTTCGCGGCGCTCGCCGCTGCTCGTGCCGCCTACCCCGAGTACATCGACCCAGGGCCCGCGATGTTCACCGGTTTTTCTCTGGGAGCGATCTACGGTGTTCATGCACTCGGCGCAGACGCGAAGAAGCGTGCCGCGTACGGGGCAGGGGAGGAGCCGCCCTTCGGCTACGCCGTGCTGGTGGAAGGGGGGTACCAGGGGTGGTACCTCGGCCGCGCGAAACAGTTCCGCGCGGATGGGGCTCAAGGGGTGGTGTTTGGTTGCGGTCAGTATGCCTGTCGCGCGAAGGCGAGCGGCTTGGTGAAGCTCCTCGAGCGCGCAGACCTGCGTGTCGGGGTGGGCTTTGGGGGCAACGTCGGGCACACATACGACGGACAGGTCGCGGCGGCCGTGGCGGCGGAGCTGCCCGCGATGTTTGGGGACGACCCGCGCTGGAAGCCCGTGGTCGACGCGCTCGGTGCCGCCGAATCGCGCTGATTCTTGCGCGTTTCTAGCACCATGCCGCTGCCCTGATTGACTCAGCCCGCGACTCAATCTAAAACTGTTTCAGATGGCTCGGTGGTAAAACGCTCAACTTTGGAGGCTCCCCTTGAGTCAGATCCCCCTCGAGTTGGTGAACCTAGACGTAGCCCGTGCGCGCTACGGCACTGAAGTCGATGAGTACGCTCACTACTTCTATGCAACCGACCCCCTAGCGGATGCGGTGATCGACGACTTCGAGGAGCTGGGCTGGCAACGCGGCTTCGAGATGTTGGCCCGGGCCCTCGACCGCGGCATCGACGCAGTCGCGGATGCGCCCAGGAGCCTGCGGGTGTTGTTTCGACAAACGGACCGCGTTCCGGACTGGGTGGACTGGGAGCGCATCGATCTCGGCGCGCGGACGTTTCAGCGCGGAGGGATCCACGCAAACGTCGTGCTCAGCGCGGTGAGCTTGATGGTGGCGTACCGCTCCTCGGTCGCGAACAAGCCCTTGCTCTTCACCCGGGCGCTCGAGCAGATGGCTCCGCGTCGCCTCGCGGAAACGGGCCGATTCGTGGTCGCCGTTTGCCAGGAGGATGGGCTGCGGCGTGGTGCAGAGGGCTTCAAGCTCGCGATTCGCGTGCGCCTGATGCACGCCAAGGTGCGGCACCTGATTCTACGCTCACCGCGCTGGGACGCGGAGCGCTGGGGCGCGCCCATCAACCAAGCGAACATGGCCGGGACGACGATGCTGTTCTCCCTGGCGTTGGTCGATGGACTACGCAAGCTCGGCTTCCACATTTCGGCTCGCGAGGGCGCCGCGGTGATGCATCTCTGGCGCTATGCCGGATGGTTGAGCGGTGTCGATGAACGTCTGCTGTTCGACGATGAAAATTCCGCGCGGCAGTTATACGAGCTCGGCTCGTTGATTCAGCCGCACGCCGACGAAGGCGGCCGCGCGCTCGCAGCAGCGCTCAGCAAGGCCCCACAGCTTCACGCCCGCAACCCGATTGAGGCTGCCGTGGGGCGCGTCGTCGTCCGCTACATCGACGGCATGGCTTGGGCGCTCAACGGTGAGGACTTGGCGGCTGACTTGGGCATCCGTCACAAGCACTGGCGGCACGCGATCCACCTGTCGCGCATGATGATTCGCCCAATGGAAGGCTTCCGGCGCACGCTGCCGTTCGGCTCCGAGCTGTTCGCGGCGTGGGGAAACCGCACCATGCATCACGGGATCGCCGTGCAACTGCGCGGCCTCGACGCCGACTTCAAGCCGCCCGTGCGCTTGCCCAGCGTGCCCCCGCCGTCCGTGTTTCGCGCCGCTTGAGCCGGTCGCTCCTGTCAGGATTGTCGCCTGCCCGCACCAGCGCTAGTCAGACGACCAATGACTGACCGCAAGCTCAAGGTGATGACGGCTGTTGGCAGTGACAGGCCGGGTCTGGTCAAGGCGATCTCGGCTTTGATCCACGGCGCCGGAGCCAACCTGGAGGATAGCCGCATGGCCATTCTCGGCGGCGAGTTCGCGCTGGTGTTGCTCTACTCTGGGCCGACTGAAGCCTTGGATCGCGTTCAAGCGGGCACTGAGCCTCTGAGCTCGAAGCTCCAGCTCCAGTTCATCATCAAGGACACCGCGAGCCCCGCGGCGCGTCCCTATCGCTCCTACCGTTTGCGGGTGAGCGGCTTGGATCACCCCGGAATCGTCGAGCGGGTCACCGATGTGCTCGCGTTGCGCGAGGTGAACGTGGAGTCGCTGGACACGCGCCTTGCCCACCTGCCGATGACGGGTACTCCGACGTTCGTGCTCGACGCCATCCTACAGATCCCCCCGGAAGTGGCGATAGGTGAACTACGCAAGGCGATGAACGACCTGTGTGACGCCGCCCAGCTGGATTTTCAGCTAGAAGCGCGTGTCTGAGAGATCCTTGCGGAAGTAAGCCGCGTGGGTCGTAGCGGGACGCGCCGCCGGTTACGTCTGAGCGCCTGCCTCGCCCCAGCCCGATTTCGGGGGGAGGTCAGTCGTTCGCGCGCTGTCGCGGCGCATCCATCAACTCAATCGCTGAGTGCACCAGGCTGCGGAGCTTGGCTTCGTCTCTAGCGATGGGCCCCAAGTGTCCATCCACCGCGAGGAACGCGAAGCCATGCACCAGCGCCCAAGCACCGAAGATTAGCGTTTCCTCGCGGACTCGCGCAGCGACGTTCGCAGCGCCGGCGACCAGCGCTTCTCGCACCAGCGTGAAGGCCGTGACCGCGCTTGCCGCCAGTTCGGCGTGCTCCGTGTTGCGCAGCACGCGGCGACTCACCATCACACGGAAATGTGAGGGATGCATGGCCGCGAACACGACGTACTCGACGCCCATTGCCTGAGCCACGGCTGTCGGGTGCTGGTGCTGTGCTCCGGCGGCTTGCAGCCGCTCTGACAGCAGCTGGAAGCCTTCGGTCGCGATGGCTGCGAGCAGCGCCTCCTTGTCGGCGAAGTGGTGATACGGCGCCGCGTCGCTCACGCCCGCAGCCTTCGCTGCCGCGCGCAGCGTGAAGGCCTCGGGGCCCATCGTGTCGATCAACTCCAAGGTCGCATCGAGCAGTGCGCGGCGCAGATCACCGTGGTGATAAGTGCCAGCTTTCTTGCTGAGTGCGCGCTTCTTCGTCGTTGGCATGGAGTAATAGGATCGCGTAGCGTCGCGACCGATATCGCTAACCGGATATCGTCTCGAACCCGGGCACGGAGCGCGGCTGACCGTCAGCTCAGATGTCCATGGGGGGGAGTGACTCTAGCGGTTTGTCGTCCCCGTGCACCGCCGAATGTGGGTTCGACGGCGACCGCTTTCCGGTGTTGAACGGTCCTCGGTTGTGAGTCAGAGCCCACCCCGGTGTCTTGCTTGGACTCGGACGACTTCTGGCGGTGACGCTCGCCGGCGCCCTGGTTCGGCGCGTCGTGAACGCCTGAACAGGCCTTTTCAAAGCACCTCACCCCCGATCCATAAGCTCCTGAGATCCATGTGGATTTCGAGGCGAGTCGGGCAGCGATGGGTGGCGAATTGGTTGTTTTGAGGGCGCTTGCCCGGCTCTGCTTGACAGGAGGCCCGCCGCAAGTACCCTTCCGCTCCCCCGCAGCCCGGGATCTATTTTCTTGGCTGTGGAGCGCCTTCGAAGCGCACGACCCTGCAGTCGGGTTCGCGCGCCGGGCTCTTCGAGTCAGGGTGCGAACCAAACCCAGTTCCTAATCAGTGGCTCTCGCCACGCCGCAGCAGGCCAATGCCCACTATTCAACAGCTCATTCGCAGCGGACGCAAAGCCGCCGCCGCAAAGACGGACTCGCCGGCACTCAAGTCGTGCCCGCAGAAGCGCGGCGTTTGCACCCGCGTGTACACGACGACCCCCAAGAAGCCGAACTCGGCTCTTCGCAAGGTGTGTCGCGTGCGTCTCACCAACGGGATGGAAGTCACCAGCTACATCCCCGGTGAAGGACACAACCTCCAGGAGCACAGCGTTGTGCTCATCCGTGGCGGTCGTGTGAAGGATCTTCCGGGCGTCCGCTACCACGTGGTGCGCGGCACGCTCGACGCTTCGGGCGCTTCTGGTCCGAGCAGCACCAACAAGGCCAACCGTAACCGCAAGCGTTCCAAGTACGGCGTCAAGCGCCCGAAGTCCTGAGGTCAAGCCAATGCCCCGTAGGCGCGAAGTTCCCAAGCGGAAAATCACCCCCGATCCCAAGTACAAGGACAAGCTCGTCGCGAAGTTCATGAACGCCCTGATGCTCGACGGAAAGAAGAGCACCGCAGAAGGCATCATGTACGGCGCGTTCGACATCATCGAAGCCCGCTTCAAGCAGGATCCGTTGGAGGTCTTCCGCAAGGCGCTCGACAACGTGAAGCCTCGCCTCGAGGTGAAGAGCCGCCGCGTCGGCGGTGCCACCTACCAGGTCCCGGTCGAGGTTCGCCCCGAGCGTCGTGTTGCTCTGGCGATGCGCTGGTTGGTCGGTTTCTCGCGTAGCCGCGGGGAAAAGACCATGCGCGAGCGCCTGGCCGCTGAGTTCGTTGACGCGAGTCAGCTGCGCGGTGGCGCTGTGAAGCGTAAGGACGACACCCACAAGATGGCCGACGCCAACAAGGCGTTCGCTCACTACCGCTGGTAGTCCAGTCTCAGGACGAAACCTTCTTCGAGTTCAGGAGTCACCGCGAGGCGATGCGTCAGCTCACATAAGGATCGGGTTACGAGATCCGTCGGCAAGAGCCGACCCTCCGAGGAGCCAGCACTTACGAGTGCCCCGGGGGAGCTAGCCAAGAGCTAGTCACGATTGGCGTACCCCGAACCCCTTCTAGGCGAGGACCTTCCGTGTCCACGCGCTCTTCGAGAAAGCGAAGAGCCGAGCCTAGAGGGGGTTTCGTCCGTTACGAGCCCCAGACTCAAACCCCGCGGAAACACCGAACTACACCGACTCTCTCCGAGCGCAGTCTATCTAGTCACCGAGTCCAGCATGGCACGCGAGTTTCCTCTAGAGCGCACCCGAAACATCGGGATCATGGCGCACATCGACGCGGGTAAAACCACGACGACGGAACGCGTGCTCTTCTACACCGGCATCACTCACAAGATCGGTGAGGTGCACGACGGCGCTGCGACCATGGACTGGATGGAGCAGGAGCAGGAGCGCGGCATCACGATTACCAGCGCCGCCACGAACTGCTTCTGGACTCCCACCGAGGGCAGCGGCCCGCTCAGCGGCCAAGAGCACCGCATCAACATCATCGACACCCCGGGGCACGTTGACTTCACCATCGAGGTGGAGCGCTCGCTGCGAGTGCTGGATGGAGCCGTGGCGGTCTTCGATGGTGGCAACGGCGTCGAGCCCCAGAGCGAGACCGTCTGGCGTCAGGCCGATCGCTACAGCGTTCCGCGCATCGCGTTCATCAACAAGATGGACAAGATGGGCGCCGACTTCCAGATGAACCTGGACTCGATGAAGGAGCGCCTCGGCACGGTGCCCGTTCCGATCCAGTGGCCCGTCGGTGAAGCCGATCAGCACCGCGGCATGGTCGATTTGATCCGCATGAAGGCGGCCATCTTCGACAACGAGACCCTCGGCGCGAGCTTCGAGTGGACTGATATCCCTGCGGATTTGCAAGATAAGTGCGTCGAGATGCGCGAGGCGATGATCGAAGCCTGCGCAGACGTCGACGACGGCATCATGGAGAAGTTCTTGGAGGGTGGCGCCGAAGCTGTCTCCGAGACTGAGATCCATGCTGCCCTGCGGAAAGGCACCATCGAGTTCAAGTTCGTCCCAGTGCTTTGTGGGTCGGCCTTCAAGAACAAGGGTGTCCAGCTGTTGCTCGACGCAGTGGTCAACTACCTCCCGTCGCCAGCTGACTTGCCGCCGGTCGAAGGCACCGACCCCAAGAACGAAGAAAAGAAGCTGACGCGCCCGGCGAGCGACGACGCACCGTTTGCCGCGTTGGCGTTCAAGATCGTCAACGACCCCTTCGGCAACCTGACCTTCTTCCGCGTGTACTCCGGCAGTGTCTCCAGTGGCACGGCGGTCTACAACGTGGCGCGTGGCAAGCGTGAGCGCATCGGCCGCATCCTGCGCATGCACGCGAACAAGCGCGAAGAACTCAAGCAGTGCTTTGCTGGCAACATCTACGCCGCCGTCGGCCTGCGTGACACCCGCACCGGGGACACGCTGTGTGACGAGAAGCACCCCATCTTGTTGATGCCGATGACCTTCCCCGATCCGGTCATCTCCATCGCCATCGAGCCCCGGAGTCAGGCCGACGTCGACAAGCTCGGCATCAGCCTGCAGAAGCTGGCTCAGGAAGACCCCTCGTTCCGCACCTTCACGAACGAAGAGACCGGCCAGACGATCATCGCCGGTATGGGTGAGCTCCACTTGGAAATCCTGGTGGACCGCCTGCGTCGCGAGTTCAAGGTCGAGGCGAACGTCGGCAAGCCCGAGGTCGCCTACCGTGAAGCGATTTCCAAGGCGGTCGAGGCCGAGGGCAAGTTCGTGCGTCAGTCTGGCGGTCACGGGCAGTACGGCCACGTCAAGATCAAGCTCGAGCCACTGCCTCGCGGAACTGGTTTCCAGTTCGAGAACGGCATCGTTGGCGGCATCATCCCCAAAGAGTTCATCCCCTCCATCGAGAAGGGCATTCGTGAAGCCATGGGGCGCGGCGTGTTGGCTGGCTTCGAGCTGGTTGACGCTAAGGCGACCCTTTACGACGGCAGCTTCCACGAAGTGGACTCTTCCGGGCCGGCGTTCGAGATCGCTGGCTCGATGGCCTTCCAAGACGGCGCCAAGCGCGCAGGGCTCCACCTGCTCGAGCCCGTCATGAAGGTCGAGATCGTCACTCCCGAGGATTACATGGGAGAGGTGATCGGGGACGTAAACTCTCGTCGCGGTCAGATTCAGGGCATGAATCAACGCGGCGCGAATACACAAATCATCACTGCGCTAGTTCCACTCGCGACCATGTTCGGGTACGCGACGGACCTACGCAGCAAAACTCAAGGTCGCGCGACTCACTCGATGCAGCTCGAAGGCTACGAGGCAGTTCCGGGACCGGTTCAAGAAGAAATCGTCGCGAGAGTTCGCGGCCACTGAGAGCGAGGAAGTCATGGCGAAGGAGAAGTTCGTACGCAAGAAGCCCCACGTGAACGTCGGCACCATCGGTCACATCGACCATGGTAAGACGACGACCACGGCGGCACTGCTGAAGGTCCAGGCTGACAAGGGTCTGGCGCAGCCGATCAGCTACGGCGACATCGCCAAGGGCGGCATCGTTCGCGACGAGACGAAGACGGTGACCATCGCGGTTAGCCACGTGGAATATGAGTCCCCGACTCGTCACTACGCCCACGTCGATTGCCCCGGTCACGCGGACTACATCAAGAACATGATCACCGGCGCGGCGCAGATGGACGGCGCGATCCTGGTGGTGAGCGCGGTGGACAGCGTGATGCCGCAGACTCGCGAGCACGTGCTGTTGGCGCGTCAGGTAGGTCTGAACCACATCGTCGTGTTCTTGAACAAGTGCGATGCGGTCGAGGACGAGGAGAT
>JBFXBK010000362.1:0-9405 GCA_050183255.1 Polyangiaceae bacterium
GCCCCAGGCGAAGGAAGACATCTATCGCAAGGCGGTCCTGGACCTCGCGAAGGCGCAGGTCGCGCTGGATCCCGCGAGGCACTGCGCCGAGGGTGGCCGCGAAGCGTTGCCGCGCGAAAGCATCGTCCGCGCGCGAGCTTTCGACTTCGACCTCTTGAAGTGGGAAGTCGATCACTTCTTGGAGTGGGGACTCGAGGCCCGCGGCATCTTCCTCGATCCACAGGATCGTCTGGTGTTTGATCGCGCGGCGACCCACCTCGCCAAGACCATCGCCAGCTGGCCCCAGAGCTTCGTGCATCGCGACTACCAGAGCCGCAATCTGATGGTGCGCGGCCCGAGCGGTCAGGAAGAGCTGGTCTGGATCGACTTCCAAGACGCCTTACTTGGGCCCCGGGTCTACGATCTGGTCGCGCTCCTGAACGACAGCTACCAGACTTTCACTCGTGAGTTCGTGGAAGCGCGCCTGGAGGAGTTCGGTCTCGCCCTGGGTTTGGGGGAGAGGGAACGCGCACAGGTGGTGTGGGAGTTCGATTTCGTCACCGTTCAGCGCAAGCTGAAAGACGCTGGGCGCTTCGTCTTCATCGATCGCGTCCGCGGCAACCCGGACTACCTAGGCTTCGTCGAGCCGACCATCGAGAAGGCATTCGCCAGCATGGAGCGCTGCAAGGGCGACCCAGTCGTAGCTGAGCTGCAGACGATGCTCGGCCGTATTCTCCAAGCCTAAAGAGCGCTCAGCGGGGCCGCGAGCGCTCAGCGGAGCCGCAACCACTCATCAGCCCAGGCCGCGTCCAGGAAGCGCAGCTCGCTACCCCGTGGAAACAGCTCCGGGTTCGCAGCGGCGCAGGCGATCAGCGCCTCCAGCGCCGGGTCCAGGCTTCTCAAGGCAAGCACGATGTACGAGTGCCTGAGCCCGACGGCATTTCCGATCAGCACGCCGTGCTCCCCCAAGCAAGGCTCGACCGCTTGCTCCACTAGTGCACGCTCCTCCGGTCGCTGGGCGAGAGGCGCAGCACTGGGCAGCTTGAGATAGGCAAAGGTCTCCCCCACACGGCTGAACCGACGTGAGCTCACGGGCAGCCCTTCGAGGAAGCACTTCAAGAGCTCCGGACATCGTGTTGATGCCATCAACGTGTCGTCCATCCCGCTCGAGCTGGGCGCACCATCTTCACCCGTGAGCGGCTGGGCATCGAGCAGGGTCCAGTCGCTAGCCGACGAGCTGCCTAGCGGCGCTTCAGGCAGTCCGCCGCACAGACCCCGAATCCCCGCGTGCACGAGCGTCGACAGCTCGGCAAGCGGCGTCACCGCAGATCCTTGCCCTGCGGAATCAAGCACCCTCAGACCACCGCCGCGTGGCGCTGGCGACACTCCGATGCTGCCGACCCACTCGTCCAGGCGTTCCTCACCCAGCGCGGCCTCGGCATAGATGGTGGCCGCCTCGAGCGCTTGCTCGTCGGCGTGACCGAAACAGCCGGGCACCGCAAACGCCAGCTCGAGGAGGTGGCCGCGCACGAACCCAACCCGCACACGGGTGCCAGAAAAGTCGCGCCCCAGGCAAGCAGACGCACGAGCCAAGGCCTGGGCGTGACCCAGCGCCGGCAGCCGCGCTCCGACGTGGATGTCTCGCCTCGCCAACGCCTCAGCGATCAAGTCGATCGCTGGATAGAGCTCGCGCGCCCCTCGCGCCCTGAGCACCCAATACCCTGAAGCTACGCCTCCGGGCTCGATCCACTCGCAGTCTAAATCCTCGTGGATTTGCTCCAGCCAGCCCTGAGCAGTCTCAGCGGAAGCTCCGGGCGTCAGGCTCTCAGCCAACCGCGAGACCAATGACTCAAACCGCTCGGGCTCGAGGTCGCTCTCGGTTTGCCCCATCTGCAATACGTGGCGAGCGACCGCGGCACTGGGCAGCGTCGGGGTCGGCAGTTGCGCCCGTGGCAAGCGGTTCTCGTTCCGACGCTCTATTTCCCCGTGGCAACCCGCCGCCTCCCCCGAGCCGACCTCCCCCGCAGCATGCAAGCGCCCGTCGAAGCTGCGACCGTCGAAGCTGCGACCTTCGAAGCAGTAACGGAGAAACCGCGTGGCAACCAACGGAGAGAAAACGATGCGCGACACGTCTACTTCCTTGACAGTTCAAGTACTGCCCAATATGCTTTGCCCATCATGAACAAGGCCATCAATCTCCACGGCACCGCCGCCAGCTGCAAGGGCTACCTGCCCCCCCAGCAAGGCAAAGGTGTGTCCCGTCGGGAAGGTCTTGTCGACAGCCAGGATTGCACCGCCACCTGCGGCAAGAAGTTCTAAGCGTATCCACGTGATGTTTCACGAGGCCGCTTGGGACACCAAGCGGCCTCGCTGCTTTTGTACGCAACATCGCTAAATACAGGGAAAAACAGGGGAATTCGTCGGTCCGCAGCGTGGGCCGAAGGCTAGCCAGCGCGACGTTTCTGAAGAGATGAAGCGCTGTCACCGAGCTGACGAACCAGCGCGCCAAGACAAGCCCCGCGAAAAAGATCAGAGGGCTTCAAATAGAATCCCCGACAGCCGCGTCAAAGGACACACGAAGCTGGGTTCGCCCAGTGAGATGAGGAACCATGAACACCCAGAACGCACAACTGATCGCCGCCAAAAGCGCTTCCCCCGCGGAAACGCTGTGCGCCCGCTTCGGAAGTGCCTGGGCAGTCATGCCCAGCAGAGCGCAAGCTCTACCCGGCGGCTGGTGCAGCCTCGTAGGCAAAGAGCGGCTTTACGGCTCCGTTCCCAGCGATTTGTGCTGCTTCGGTAGTGACAAGCCGCGCCCCGGAACCATCGAAGATAACCACAACCAAGATCCACCATTCCCTCGCGGAAGTCTCTAGGCAAGCCAGCTGGCTCGTCCTCTGAGGCCGCCTGAGGGAAACCCAGGCGGCCTCGCTGCATTTCGCGCCCTGAAGGCACGAAGCATCGCCAGCTACCACACGCTGGTTGACCGCAGCCATTCCGTTCCGAGCATCGCTCGGCGCGACGAGGGGATAGTCATGTCTCGCCACAAGTTCTGCTTGTGATTCCACAAGGATATCAAGAACACATTCGTTTCTCTTAGGTCCCTCCAGGAGGGACATGCGCCGAGCAGGGTGGCAAAGACACCCTGTCGATCCTGCAGCGGCGCGAATATTCCAGACTCGTCCAATGGTAAGGACTGCGCGCTCTGAACGCGTCAATCGGGGTTCGAATCCCTGGTCTGGATCCAATGTGATTCCGCACGGCTAAGCCGACCATGCGCCAAGACGGCGACTGGTGAATCACTGCTGTTTGACAACTCACGTAACGAGAAAGCCTGGACGGAGAACGGTCTGTCCAGGCACTCGAGCTCGCTCGACGCGCTAGCTTCACGTTTGCGGCCGTCCCCGACTTTTCCTCGCACTCCAAAGTGAGTGCGCAGACACCAGATCAGGGGGCGCGACCAAGGCGCGAGGCGGTCAGTCGTCGCTTGCACACCCGCGCCTTGACCGGCGCACGTCTCCCACCGCGAGGTGAGAGACAACCTTGGCAGGTGTGGGTGATGACGCGCTGAGAGCGAGCTTCGAGTCATGCTTCGTGAAGCCGCTGGGTGGCTGCCCGACTGTCGATCGGGTGAGACGGGTTCGACTCCCGTACGAAGCGCCAACACATTCCAAGGTAGCTCAATGGCAGAGCCGCAGACTGTTAATCTGTACGGTGTAGGTTCGACTCCTTCCCTTGGAGCAAGACTACGAGGGCGAAACCAGCAACGCTCCAGAGTAGTCCACCTCCTCCCCCACTAGGACTTCGGTCTCGAGTACACAGCTGGCTCGCAAGGCGGCGTGGCTCTTCAGTTCTTGATCCTCCCGGTAACGCTCGAACGCCGCGGCGTCCTTGAAGCGAACTAGGTGGACTTCCCTCACCCAATCCCCCTCCCCTGAGTCCACGAACACCGCCCGTTCGATGCTTCCCCCGTAGCGACCCATGATGCGCGCCGCGAGCTGCTCAAACTGCCGAAATGCATCGAGTTGGCTGCGTTTGACCTTCATCGTCGCGACGATCATCAGCGCCATACCAGTCATTCTCGGGCGTGGACGATCGACGTCAAGCGCTGTCGCACTTGCTCGATCGTGGTAACCTCCCGGTTACATGCATCCCCTCGACGCACTGGGCAGCCCAATTCGGCGCCAGCTCCTACTCGAGCTACGACAGCGACCGCTGGCCGTCGGTGACCTGGCCTCGCGCTTTCCTGTGACGCGTCCCGCGATCTCCAAGCACCTGCGGGCGCTGGAGGATGCGGGCCTCGTACAATCCCATGCCGACGGCACGAAGAACGTGTACAGCGTGCGCGTGCAAGGCTTCACCCAGGTGAGGGACTTCTTGGATTCATTCTGGGACATCGCCTTGGATCGCTTGGCGGCCCTCGCCAACGAAGAGGAGCATTGAGCCGTGCAGCTGGTCGAAAAATCGGTACATCTACGCTGCTCCGTGGATCGAGCATTTCGCTTGTTTACGGCTCGAATCGATGAGTGGTGGCCACCCGAGCGCCGACACCTGAAACACCCAGCAAGCGTGATTGCTCTGTCGCCCGATCGCTTCTGGGAGTCGGCTCCCAACGGCGACGCCGTGGAGCTTGGTCAGGTCCAAGCCTGGGAACCACCAAAGCGCATCGTGCTCGACTGGTTTCCAGGGACGGACCCAGAACACCCAACGCGAGTAGAAGTAGACTTCGTCTCCGAGGGCGAGGGTACGTCGGTGCAAATCAAGCATCGTGCGGGTCCGGCGAGCGTGGACCTGTTCCCGCTGCGCGCGCCTCGCTACGCCGCTTCCTGGGATTTGGTGCTCCAGGCACTGGCGGGTGCCTCCCAAACTTGATCTTTGGTAACTAAACAGTTACCAATCGGGGATGCCGGTCTCGCCGAACGCCACCAGCCAATCCACGACCTTCCGCCTCGAGACGAGCGTGGAAATTGGGATCCGCGCCGAGCCGGAGCGGATCTGGCAGCTGCTAACCAATGCCGCTGATTTCCCCCGTTGGAACTCCACCGTGACGTCGATCGAGGGACGCATCGCCAGCGGGGAACAACTGAAGCTCAAGGTGCCGATCTCCGAGCGGACGTTCACACCCAAGGTACGCGCCCTCGAAGCGAACAGGCGCATGGTCTGGAGCGATGGCGCCGCGCCCTTCTTCCGCGGAGTACGCACCTTCGAGCTGGAACCCGGCGGCGGCGAGACCCTGTTTCGCATGACCGAGGTCATGACCGGCATCTTCCTCCCCATGATCAAGGGCTCGCTCCCCGACTTCGCGCCGGTATTTGAGCAGTACGCTCGCGATCTGAAGCGTGAAGCTGAAACCGCCTAGCGGTTTTCCTTGCGGATGACGCAGCGCAAGCCGGACCACACGTCGTCGATCGCGCACACCTTGTTGTCGACCAGGCCGAGAGGCAGCGCTACTTCACGCACTGCATCTTCCGTCATGTCCGTTGGCACTTTGGCGGCCTTCTTGGGCCACGCGACCCACAAACCGCCCGTGGGGGTAAGGCAGCTCGCGAGCTTCTTGAAGCGCCGTTCGAGTTCGTCCCGGCTCGTCACGAACAGCAGGATGACATCGTAGCTTCCGCGACCGCTGAAGCGCGTCTTGGCGCTCGTGGTCTCCGCGCGGATGAGATCGCGCACGTTTGTCGGAACCGCCAGCAACAAGGTCGATTGACCCGGCTTTAGTCCCAGCTTCTTTGGTAGAGGAGTTCCGGAGTAGCCAGCCACAGCAACAGCATAGCTCAAGGCGCAGCTCGCCTCGAGCTGTATTCGGCTCCATCGTCTAGCGGCAAGGACCTCTGACCCTCAATCAGAGTACCGCGGTTCGATTCCGCGTGGAGTCACAAAGCCCCTGCGCGTCGTCTTAACGGAGGCGCGCGGGGGCGAGTTCTCTTCTGGGCAAACTCGGCAGCCGTTCACCTCTCAAACCCGAGCTCTGCCCCACCGGTGACGCGCAAGCATGCTCACTGTGCGCTCCCGGTGTCCTCTCTCCCCGTAGTGCAACGGAAGAACGTCGGTCTACGAAGCCGAAGACGGTGGTTCGAATCCATCCGGGGAGGCCAAGCGCTAACGCGCCGAATGCAGGCAGGATTACATCAAATCCCAATTGACCCGATATCTTGCCATCTCTCGTCGGCGCACTATTTCTTCTCGGAATTTATTTTCCACTTGGAATGAATGCTCACACCCCGAATGCTGCGAGGACTACATCTCACTAGGGTTGAAATCCGTGTCTTCGCGCCCCTCGTCGGGGCTAATCTTGAATCACACCCTCGAATGCCCACAGGACTACATTTGACTGCTAATCAAAGGGGTGGCGCAGACATGCGCTAGCCGGCGTCTTGTCACCTATCGTTGGGGGTGAGGTTCGTTGCTAGGTCACCGCAACTCGCCGCTGGCGCCTCTCGGTGATCTCACACGCGAGGTGCGTCGTCTGGTGACGACACCAGTCTTACAAACTGTTCTAGCTGAGTTCGATCCTCAGACCTCGTACCGGAACGCGCGGGTCGCGTTCCTCGAGTCATCGCTCGCCTCGCAACAGCGCTTGGCGGCGACGCTCAGTTTTCTGCAGGGTGTGCAACACCCTGGACACGCTCAGATGGCGGCTGTGTTGATCTCCACGCCTCCGGCGTGGGGTTTGGCAGACGCAGCAAGTTCAGACTTGCAATCTCGTTCGCACAGGCGCCGCGAAGATGATTCTTCGCGGAAAAGAAGGTCAACATGAAACGAAAACGGTGATTCCATGAACCAAGAGCAGCGTGCGTCTCAGGAGGCGCACCAGTCGGGCCGCGTGCACCGCACGTTGATGCTAACTCCGTGGTACTTGCCGCATAAGGTCGTCACGTGGAAGGACGCCGTGACCATGCTCTTCTTGGGCAAGGTCGAGGTCGTCGTTTCCTACGATGAGGAGCTGCGGTCGCCGAGTATCACCCTGAAGACCCCAGCGGTCGTTCGCCTCAAGGAGGGCGCAGGCCGAAGCAAGCTCGGTCAGCGCCGTGAGGGTGTGAAGTTCTCGCGCATCAACGTCTACCTACGCGACGACTTCACGTGTCAGTACTGCCACGTGAAGCTGCCGATGGCGAAGCTCACGTACGACCACGTGGTGCCCCGTGCCCAAGGTGGTCGCACGGTGTGGGAGAACATCGTAACCGCGTGCTACGAGTGCAACTCGACGAAGGGCAACCGTACGCCGCACGGGGCGAAGATGCCCCTACGTCAGGAGCCTCGGCGCCCAAAGAGCCTGCCGCACCACCCCTTGATGCTGGACATCAAGACGGTGCCAACTGAGTGGCAGGACTTCTTCCAAGTCGGACTCGTAGGCAGCGCCTAATGAATCCGCAAGGTAACGCTGACCAGCTGCGTTCCAGTAGCGCGCTGGTCGGCGGTACCACCAACAAGACTCTGATTGGCCTGTGCGGCGGGAAGGGCGCCCGTACACGGTTTTCAGGCACTGTGTTCCAGCCAATCCGTCTGGCCCGGACGTAAAATGGGCGCTTATCCAGGTGTAGCGTAGTTTGGCTAACGCGTCGGCTTTGGGAGCCGAAGACCGCAGGTTCGAATCCTGCCTCCTGGACTGGCTCAGTCTCAGAGCGCGGCGGCTCCCACGCCCCTCCTGGTTCGGGCTTGAATGGGGGTCGCTAGTCGTGGCGACGGAACGCGGCGCGCAAGTCTCGGTCTTCGCACAGCGACCGCAGACTCTACGCTTCCAGCTCTAAGCTGAAACAAGGCGCGAGCGTCCATCGCGAAGAACGACCTCAGGGTGACTACGCTCACCCGCCTCGGCGCCCGAACCCTGCGGGGCGTTCCGCCGCCTCCACAACTCCCTCGCTTTTCCACACGAAAAGTTACTAGAGACACTATTTGCAACTGTCGTCCAATAGTAAGACTCAAGAGCGCCACTCTTGAAATGCGGGTGCGATTCCCGCCGGTTGCTCCGCACTCAATGGTGAGTGCAGCCACCTGTTCTCGATCCACGCCGGGGCCGGGTTCAGGGGGCATTGGAAGCTGAGCTGTCCAAGGGGACAGGCCTCGTTGCTAGCGAGTGCGCACCGCAAGGTGTGGGGTTCGACTCCTCCGACTTCCGCTGAACCAGCGCCAAACGCCACTACTGGTGGGCGCGGTCATCGACTCTTTGTTCCGCAAGGAACCTTCGTCCACCTCAGAAGGAGGGGAATGTATCATGGCAAACAAGCAGCTATTCAAGTCGGGCAAGGGTCGCCTCTTGCCTCAGGCCAAGACGCAGAATCAGGCTGGCGGCATCGCCTATGCGTTCGGCCCCAAGCATGCGCTGGCGCAGTTCGCCGCGACGGGTACCTTGAGCGCGACGTTCTACGCGAGCGCCGAGTCGCAGCTCGAGCAGCTGATCGGCTTCGCGGATCAGGTATCCCCAGAGTTCCTCGCCAAGACTGCCATCTACATGCGCCAGCAGGGCTTCATGAAGGACTCGCCAGCGTTGCTGGTAGCCCTCTTGTCGACCAAGGACGCGCGCTTGACGCGCCTCGTGTTCCCTCGCGTGATCGACAACGCGAAGATGCTCCGCAACTTCGTGCAGATCCTGCGTTCGGGTGTGCTTGGCCGTAAGAGCCTCGGAACGATGCCGAAGGCGTTGGTGCGAGGCTTCCTCGACGCGAAGTCCGACCTGGCGTTGTTCCGCGACAGCGTGGGCAACGATCCGTCGCTCGCCGACGTGATCAAGATGGTTCACCCGAAGCCAACGTCGCCGGCTCGTTCGGCGCTGTACGGCTACTTGCTGAACAAGCCCCACGATGCGTCGCTCCTGCCCGCCGAGGTGCAGGCGTTTGAGACCTTCAAGGCTGACCCACAGGGCGCCTCGGAGGTCCCAGACGTGCCATTCCAGATGCTGACGGCGTTGCCGCTCGGCAAGCGTGAGTGGCAGGCGATCGCGCGTCGCGCCGGTTGGCAGATGACTCGCATGAACTTGAACACCTTCCTGCGACACGGAGTGTTCGAGGACAGCGAGCTCGCGCATACCGTCGCCAAGCGTCTCGGCAACCCACGCCTGGTAGCCCAGGCGCGAGTGTTCCCGTACCAGCTCTTGATGGCCTACAAGGCCGCGGGTGCCGAGCTGCCAGCAGTTGTCCGTGAGGCGCTGCAGGACGCGATGGAGCACGCTACTCAGTCGGTTCCAACCTTCGCCCAGCGCGTGGTTGTGCTGCCTGACGTTTCGGGTTCTATGCGTTCTCCGGTAACCGGCTACCGCAAGGGTGCAACTTCCGCCGCGACCTGCGTGGACGTGGCTGCGCTCATCGCTTCGGTGGTGTTGCGCAACCACAAGACCGCGCGCGTCCTGCCGTTCGAGCACCGTGTGGTGGACATCCAGCTGAACCCTCGGGACAGCGTGATGACCAACGCGCAGAAGCTCGCTTCGGTGGGTGG
>JBFXBK010000363.1:0-9402 GCA_050183255.1 Polyangiaceae bacterium
TGTTGGATCTGGAACTCGACGAGCGCGCGCAGCGGAGCGGAGACCGTTCCGAGCCACGCCTTGAGCCCGCGCCCCAGGAGGCGCCCGAACCGCGGGCCCCGTCCCATGCGCCGCGATCGGTCTTGCGCATCAGGCGGGGGTTTCCAAAGGCTGCGGTGGTGAGCGCCGCGCTGTTCTTGGCGGGTGGCGCCGCGGCCTTGGGTGGAGGGATCCCCTGGACTCGACCGGTGCCCCCGGCCGTCTCCGTGACAAGCGTCGAACCGGCACCCGCCGTCTCGGTCACGGGACGCAAGTCCGGCGCTGCGCATCGACCTGCGAGTCGGGTCGACGTGCCCGCAGCCGAACCGGAAACGCCATCCTCGGCGTCGGAGCTGACTCCACAACCCGAGTCGGTCGATCCTTTACCGGCACCAAGTCCGCAGCGAACCCGCGCGCCGACGCCCACCGCCCGCGAGCTATTCGCGCAGGCCGCGGGGGCTCGGCGCGACGGGGACTACCAGCAGGCACTCAGGCTCTACGAGCGGGTCATCGAGCGCTACCCAAGCAGCGCGGAGGCGGGCACCGCGAGGGCCGTGCGCGCCCGTCTATTGCTTGACCTCGGGCAGACCGCTGCAGCAGAAAAAGGTTTCCGCGAGGCATCGAAGGAAGACGGTCCCCTCAGCGAGGCAGCGCTCGTCGGTCAGGCTCAAGCGCTGCGGCGCGCTGGAAAACCTGCTGCAGAGCGTGCGGTGTGGCAGGAGCTATTGCGACGCTTTCCGGGCTCGCCCCGGGCCGCGGTGGCTCGCGCGCGGCTCGAGGAGCTGGGCGATTGAAGCCTATCGTGAGGGCGCTGTTTGGATTGTTGAGCGTGCTGGCGTTGCCGGCTCCAGCGCTTGCGGCTCCGGGCTCCGCGCGACGCGTCGACGTTCAGGTGGTGGGGGGAGCGCTTCCCGGGATCGAGGCGAGCCTCAAAGAGTCGTTCGGGAGGCTGGCGCTGGACCTAAACTTCGAGCGACGGACGACGCCGACTAGACCGGTTGAAGCGGGCGCTACAGCTCAAGTTTGGGTGATGGTCTCTCCCGCTGGGGACGTCTCGCTCATAGTCCGAGACGAAGCAAGCGGTGTCGTCGTCGAGCAGCGTGAACTCAAGGCGACAGGTCCGGAGCTGCTGGTGGAGCAGCTCACTCTTTTGATCCGTACGGCACTAGAAAATCGCCTCGAGCCGCGGACGTCGCAGGCTTCGGTTGCGGACTTTTCGGCGCTGGTCTCCTCACCTGCGCCCCCTCGAGACGAACCTGCAGCGGCAGCCTTGGTCGCGCCAGAGCCTCCGGCGAAACAGCCCTTCGGGGCGTTGGAAGCGACTCAGCCGCCCGCTTGGGACCCCACGGATACTGGTGCGGCGACAGACGCTCAGAAGCGCGCGTCGGGCGGCGTGCTGTGGGGGCTCGAACCGCAACTGGCGCTGCGCTGGTGGTCTCCCGACCTGGAGGCCAGGCGCTTGGCAGCGCTTGGGGTGTCGGCGGAGGTTCCCGACATGACAGCGTCTCCAGGCATCCAGCTCGGCTTTGGCTACTACGACAATGCCGTAGGTGACTCATCGATCTTAAGTTTCGATATAGAAACTCAAGAAGCCTGGCTGATGGGTCAGGCAACTCTGGTCCGCGACGCGAGCTGGGACCTAGCCGTGCGTTCCGGCCCGACGCTGCTGTGGTCGCTGGCGAACGTACGTAGCTCGGCCCCAGGCTACGCGGTGGCGTCGCCTCGTACGCACTGGGACCTGGTCTGGCGCAGTGAGCTGGCGGCGAGCTACTGGCTTCAGGAGCGGCTCGGCGTAGGGCTCTCGGTCGGGCTGGACTACGACGCGTCCCCCGCGACCTACGCTGTAAAAGATGCTGGGATCGAGCGCACTATCGCTCGGGAAGGCGAGCTGCGCCCGACGGTGAGTTTGAGTCTTCTGGCCGGCTTTGGGGCGCAGCGATGATGTGGCGCGTTGCACCAGCAGTGTTTGCCAGCGCGCTCGCGGTATCGGCTTGCAGCAGCGAAGTCATCACGTTGGCCGAAGGCGCAGGGGGCAGTGGGGCGTTACCCGGAGGAAATGGCGGTGCGGGCGGTTCCTACGCCGGTGCGGGCGGCGCGGCGAGCGGCGGCACGGCGAGCGGCGGCGCGGCGAGCGGCGGTGCGGCGAGCGGCGGTGCGGCAACCGCAGGCAACGCGGGAACCGGGGTCGGCGGCGGCGGCCTGCCGGGGTTCGCGGGGAGCGGTGCTGGCTATGCTGGCGCTGGAGGCGGAAGCGCGGGTGGTGGATTCTGTACACCGAGCAGCGGTTGCGGGGGGTCGATGTATTGCGAACCCGACGGCTGCGGAACGCTTACGGGATCGTGTCAGCCACTCGAGCCCGCGTGCGATGGGACGTTCGAGCCGAGCTGCGGCTGCGATGGCCTCACCTACTGGAATCCGTGTGTGCGCGCCTGGGCCGGGGTGGCGGAGCAGCATCCCGGTGAGTGCGATCCTGGCTTGGCCCAAAAGTGCAGCGACAGCGAGCCTTGCAGCGAGCCCTATGCGACCTGCGTATCCATTGAGCCGAGCTGTCAGACCGCTGAGTGCTGGGTGATGCCCTGTCCCAGCGTGCCCCCGCAACTACTCGTCGGGACCTGCGACGGCAGCCAGAGCTGCGTTGATGTTTGCGCCGTCGCGCCTGGGACTGCCGTCGTGCTCGGCGCTGGCTGCCAGTAACAAACGCTGCTTCTCGGCCGCCTCGGGCGCACGCTGGTGCGGGGTGGACGGGACTCGAAACCGAGAGGGACATGGCTGCGAAGCAGCCATGCGCGAGGTCCGCGATCCCGGGAGCAAATGTGAAAAAGGCCAGCCTTTGAAGGCTGGCCATTCTTTTGAGCAGATTGCGGGGCGGACGGGACTCGAACCCGCGGCCTCCGGCGTGACAGGCCGGCGTTATAACCAACTTAACTACCGCCCCAAGCGGTCCCGAAGTGGGAGCGGTTGTCTATCACAGGTCTTCGCTGTGACAACTCAAAAAGTGAGGGCTCTGCTGAATTTAGGAGCAGCGTTTCGAACCAGCGTTCTACGTCATTCTTGCCGCTAGATCGGGCCCTTGGCTTGACGAATATGTAGAACGGTCCATAAAGGAGAGGGTGAAGAAGGGCGACGCAACTCGCGCTCAGATCGTGGCGGCGGCGGCCGAGCTACTCGACTCCCAGGGCTACCACGGGACGGGCATCAACGCGGTCCTGGCGAAGGCCGGAGCTCCTCGTGGCTCGCTCTACTTCCATTTTCCGGGGGGTAAAGATGAAGTCGCCACGGCCGCCATCACGCAGACGGCCGAGCTGATCGAGCACGCGCTCGTCGCAGCGTTCGCGCGGCACAAGCGTCCGGAGCTGGCTGTGCGACAGGTGTTTCAGCTTTTCGAGGCGCGGCTGGTGGAGACTGACTTCGCTTGTGGCTGTCCAATCTCGACGGTCAGCCTCGAGCTATCCGGAAGCGGTTCGCCGGTGCTGGCTGCTTGCGCCGAGGCGTATGAGGGCTGGACGCGTGCGATCGCGAAAGCTCTGCAACCTCAGCTCGGGCGAAAAGCCACCGAGCGCGCGAGCCTGATCTTGTCCCTGGTAGAAGGCGCGCTCTTGCTCTCCCGCGCGACGCGGAACCTCCAGCCGCTGCACGCGGCGGAGCGGCACTGTCTCGAACTCGCCAAAGCCGACTGACGGCTGACCAGCCGCATCACACCGGCTGCTGGCCAATTATATGTAGACCAGTTCAGTAAATATCACGGAAACAACTTTGCGTCGTACTTGGCGCGCACTTTGGAGCTAGCAGGAGCATGAACGATACACCTCCCCCCCAAACCCCTGATGTGATGATCACCGGTGCAACGGGCCACATCGGTCGCTTCCTGTTGCTCGAACTCTTGCGCCGCGGACGACGCGTCCTGGCCTTGGTGCGAGACTCGGAGCGGCGGCGGCACGAGCTGACGGATTGGGTGCGCGCGCACTCGGTGGATCCGAGCCGCCTGAGCGTCGCCGAGTTCTCTCTGGAGGCCTGGGGAAGCGGCGAAGGATCGCTGGCGGACCTGCCGCTTGGTGAAGTGAAAGATGTGTATCACCTAGCGGCGCGCTTCGAGTTCGGGCTCGAACAAGCCGTGGCCCGGGCAGCCAACGTGGAGGCCAGCTTGCGTTTCCTCGAGGCAGCGTCCGGGCTGCCCAAGCTCAGGCGTTATTTGGCCGTGAGCGGGTACCGAGTGAGCGCCAAGGGGCAGCGTAGCGTCGAGGAGAATTACGCCCACCTCGGGGCCTATGAGGCTTCAAAAATGGAAGAGCACCTACGCTTGAGACAGCGAGCTACCGAGCTCGGCGTTCCGCTCAACGTGCTGAACCCGTGCTCGGTGATTGGCGACACGCTGAGCGGCGAGACGCTGCAGACGACCGGCGCTGGTGAAGTGGTGCGTCAGTTGTTTAGCGGAACCATGCCAGCCCAGGTGGGCAGCGAGCGGACCTTCGTGCCCCTGGTAGGCGTTGAACACGTGGCGCGCTTCATGGCCGAGCTGCCGCTGCACGAGGACGCTGCGAACGGAGAGTACTGGTTGCTGCATCCAGACGCGCCCAACTTGCCGGAGCTCGTGGCTCAGATGGCGAAGACACTGGGAGTCGACGCTCCTAGGCTGAGATTGCCAGTCGGCCTAGTGCGCGCGCTACCCCGTGCGCTGACCGGCGCCGAGCCTGAGTCGCTCCGCTTTCTGACGGAAGACCGCTACCCGACGCTTCCTGCGGATCGACTCGCGGACGAGTGGGGCTTCAGGCAGCCGGAGTTCGCCGGGCTCGTGGACGCCTGGCTCGGCTACTTGGTGGGCACGAGGTTTCTGCGTCGTCCCGCCCGGACACCGCGCTTTGTTTCCACGCGGGCGGGTCAGATCTTCGTCGAAGGGGGTCGCGACAGCGACTTGGTGTTGCTTCACGGTCTGCCTCTGGACGGAATCAGCTGGGATCCAGTGATTCAGCGTTTGGGGGAGGACGCGCTGGTGGCGGACCTGCCAGGGCTCGGGCGCTCCGGTAGAGCGCCGGACACGTTTTCATACGGAAATGCTGAGTGGCTCGAGGGCCTTGAGTTGCCTGCGAACGTGCGCCTCGTAGGGCACTCTCTCGGCTGCGCGCCGGCGCTGGATTACGCCCTTCGTCACCCGCGCGCGGTGAAGGAACTGTTGCTCGTAGCACCAGCGTTCCTTGGGGACGGCATGGCGCGCTGGCTGCGGGTGCGCCCGATCGTGCGAGGAATGTTGTGCTTGTCGGGCAAGTCCGTGCTGACGCGTCAGCTCTTCAACGGCCCGGCCGCGGACGGCTTGGATGAGATCGTGGACGCCACGTTCGAGAGTCTTCAACGGCCCCACGTACGGCGGGCGGTTGCAGCGGGCTTGGCGTGGGCGGGCGACCCAACCACGCGGGCAGCGTCTGTCGCGAAGCTAGCCGCGGTCGTCGGGCTTGGAGTTTCCGTGCGTGTACTGGTTGGGGAACTCGACCACCCGAAAGCGGCGAGGCTACCCGACGGGGTCGAACTCGTGGTCTTGCCGCAAGTCGGGCACTACCCCCAGCTCACGCTGCCTCGGGAGGTTGCGCGTTGGATCGGCCGATCGGCGGTCAAAAGCTCGGCGCGACGCGTTGCTGTGGCAGAGTAGCGCTTGGCTCGTGATAGGCTGCCCGCGGAGGAAATGATGTCGTCGTACCTACCCAGGGAGTCCTTTCTCGCCATTGCTGCGGTCGTCGCCGCTGACGGTCTACTCAAGAAGGACGAATCTGCCGCCCTCACGCGTGCCCTTCAGGCTTACGGTCTGGGAGCGGAGGATGTCGTCGCGGTCGAAGCCGCCGCCGCCAAGGGGATCGACCTCGCAGAGCTCGACCTGGGCGCTCTCGATGGCTGGCAGCAGGCTCTGACCTACGCCGTGGCGACGTGGCTGGCGCAGGTCGATGGCATCGTGAACACCCAGGAGCTCAGCACCCTGAGACAGCTGGGCGACCAGCTGGGGTTGCCACGGCCGAAGCTTGAAGCAGCTCGTTCTGCGGCGTTCGACATCGCGGCGTTGCCGAAGGCGCAGCGTCCGGACAAGTACGACTTCAGCGGCATCGAAGAGCGCTTGGCCGAGAAGCTTCCGGCCCTGAAGCGCGCTTCGCTGCCTCCGAGTACGTGAGTCTGTTTCGAGGCGCCGAGCGATGGCGACACTCGCCAGAATGAGGCTAGCGACAACCCTCGCGCTAGCGCTCACCGCGTTGCCGGTGGCTGCGCAGTCCGGAGCGGCGACGGATCCCGCGCCGGCCGATGATGCAGCGCTCGCCGAGGCGCGACAGCGTTTTCGTGAGGCAACGGAACTTGAGCGCGAGGGGCGATGGAGCGAGGCCACGGCGAAGCTCCGCGCGGCGCTCGACGTGAGGGAGACGCCTGGTCTGCGCTTTCACCTCGCGTACTGCGAGGAGCACCAAGGTCACTACGTCGAGGCGCTGACGAACTACCGCCGGGCGAAGGCAATGATTGAAGCCGGGGCCGCCGCAGAAGACGTGGCCGAGCTGGTCGGACCCGCGCTCGAGCGCGTCGAGAGCCAGGTCGTTCGCCTGAAGATCGAGCTGAAAACGCAAGCGGAAAGCCCTGCGCTGCGCGTCGATGGCCGGGCGTTCGAACTCGGGGGAGTGCTCGAGCTCAACCCAGGGCCGCACCAACTCGAGGTTACGGCGCCGGGCTACCAGAGCCTGACTCGCTCGGTCTACCTCCGCCCCGGGACCGTCCGGCTCCCCCTAAGGCTCGAGCGTCGCCCCGAGGAAACAGCGTCCGTGCCGCCTCAGCCAGAGTCCGAGCCGCCCAAGCCCGCGGTAGCGGATTTGAACGTTGAAAGATCCGAGGGTATTTCGGGGAAGACCTGGGCGCTGGTGATCGAGTCCGTGGTGCTGGGAGGAGCGATTGCCGCCGGCATCGGTTTTTCGCTGCGCGCGGACCGGGCGCAGGAGAACGCGGATCTGACTCGCAGCGACCTGCAGCGGGTGGGTGCGGATTGCCAGCGGGCGAGCGGGGCGATTCTCACCGAGTGCTCTGCGCTGCGTGACTTCGAGCAGAGCTCAGAGGACGCGCAGTTATTTTCCACGCTGTCATTCGTGGGCGCGGGCGTCACCGCTGGCGCGTTGGTCGTCACCGCGTTGCTGTGGCCCAGCAGCAAGCCGCAACGAAGCGCTCGGACCATCGTTCCAGTGGGTCCGCGAGCGAGCTGGGGCTTCACCACCCAGTATGAGTTCTAGCGAGGCGCGCTCAAGAATGGTAAAAGCTGACCATGGCGTCAGGTAAAAGTCGCGGCGTCGGTGGCGTCACGCTCGGGTTACTCGTGTGTGCGAGCTTGCTCGGTTGTTCGGATACCCAAGGTGAGGCGAGCGATCCCGCCCTGCGTGATCCGGACCTGGCGTACGACTTCGCCAAGCAGACCATTGAGGTGGGCTACGAGGATGACTCGACCTGCATGTCGTGGACCATTGGCAACGACCAGGAGCTCTGGGTCAATCGCGTCGACGGCTTCAACGACGGCGGCTGGCATCACTCCAACTGGTTCTTCGTCGACGAAGCGACCTATGACGGTCCCGACGGCGCGTGGCCTTGCGAGGATCGAGATTTCGACACGGTAAAGGCGGGTCTGGCGGGCGGAGTGTTCTTTGCTCAGAGCACCCAGGCCAAGCACGACATTCAAGACTTCCCTGAAGGCGCCGCTTTTCGCGTGCCTCCGCATTCGCGGGTGGTTGGTCAAGTGCACCTCTTGAACACCACGCCCAAAGAAATCGAGACGGGCTTCCGCTTCGAGGTGCGTACGATCCCCGCGGAACAGGTCACCGAGAAGCTGCATCCAGTGAGCATGACAAATCTGCTGCTGACGATCCCCCCCCGCAGCAGGTCGCGGTTCGATCTCGCCTGTGAGTTCGAACCCGCGTTTCAAGAGCAGCTCGGCGAGGCCCCAAGTTTCGACATCTTCTACGTATTGCCCCACTACCACGCGCTCGGCGCTGGCCTTCGACTGGGCTTGATCGGGGGAGAGCGCGACGGGGAGACCATTTTCGAGACCCACGGCGGCGTCGGGACGCCCCTCGGCGCGAAGCTCGATCCGCCGAAGCACTTCGATGGCGCGACTGGATTCGAGCTCAGCTGCGAGTACGACAATCCGCGCGACGAGACCGTTGGCTATGGGATCGGTGACCAGGAGATGTGCGTCTTCCTGGCGTTTACCAACAGCCCACTGACGCTAGCGGCTACCAGCCTCGGCACGAACACCGACGGCGGTACGGAAAACGGCATGCCAGTGTTCGACGCGCCGTGCGTGCCGGTCGCGGTGCAGCAGGACTAGCCATACCCAGCGTGGGCGGGCGCTGGCAAGCGCTAGCCCCGCAAGATTGGGAGTGCACGGTGATTCCGTGCGGTTTCGGCCTCCGCACGGCGCGTCTCTGAGATTCGGGTCGGCTCGGGCTCGTGAAGCGCGAGGCGCTTGTCGAGCAGGTGCGTCGCGCTGACGTTCTTCAGCGCGTTGAGCATGACCGAGCGCAGATCTGGGTGCCGTACCTCGAGCGTAGCGATGAGCTTCGCCATTTCTTCTCGTTGCAGACCGCTCTGCGAGCCGCACAGATTGCAGGGCAGGATGGGAAAGCCGCGACGCTCTGCATACTGGACGATGGAGAGTTCGTCGCACTCAATCAACGGGCGAATCACCTCGAACCGCCCATCATCCGTGCGGTAACGCGCGGGCATGGCTTGCAGCCTGCCACTGAAGAACAGGTTCATGAGTAGCGTCTCGATCGCGTCGTCTCGGTGATGTCCAAGGGCGATCTTGTTGCACCCGAGCCGCTCCGCGGCGGTGTACAAGATGCCGCGCCGAAGCCTCGAACACATCGAGCAATACGTGTTGCCCTCGGGAACGCGCTGTTTGACCACCGCGTACGTGTCCTCGCTGAGGATTTCGAATGGCGCGCCACGCTCGCGTAACCAAGCCACCAGGGGGGCGCCGTCGTAGCCAGGTTGTCGCTGATCCAGATGCACGCCGATCAGCTCGCAGTCGGGCAACACAGGACGCAACTGCAGCAACAGGTCGAACAACGTGTAGCTGTCCTTGCCCCCGGATAGCGCCACCATCACGCGGTCCCCGGGTGCGAACAGCTCAAACTCCCGGATGGTCTGCTGGAGCTGACGGGTCAGGCGCTTGCCGGCGTTCTCGGGGTTTGCCACGCGCAGGGTGTAGCGCGAGCCAGCAGGATTGGGTCGCCCAAGCGACGCCCCGCCGTCAGTTCGCAGCGCTCCGCAGGAGATCTGCGGCCTTTTCCCCGATCAAAATGCAGGGTGCGTTGGTGTTGCCGCCGGTGATCGACGGCATGATCGAAGCGTCCGCGACGCGCAGCCCCTCGATCCCCC
>JBFXBK010000364.1:0-9387 GCA_050183255.1 Polyangiaceae bacterium
CGGCGGGGGCTCGATCCGCATCCCTGCCTGCTTCAACGGCGTGTTCGGTCTCAAACCAACCTTCGGTCTCATCCCAGCCACTGGTCACGGCTCCGCTGGCGGCAGTTCGGTAGTGCACCTCGGCCCCATCGGAGCCTCGAGCTACGACCTTGCTGTGTTCCTCGAGGCAACGGCGGGCAGCGACTGGACGGACACCGCCTCGCTACCCGCCCCCGCTTACAATCAAGGGGAGCTGGTGAGCGCGCTTAGCCGCGGCGTCAGGGGTCTACGCATCGGAGTCATCGAATCCGAGTGGGACGCGGCGAGCCATGAGGTCAGCGACGCAGGGCACCGGGGCCTGCGAGCACTCGAGGCGGCGGGCGCCGAGCTCGTGCAGGTAAAGCTCCCGCTGATCCGTCACGCGGCGGCCATGGGCTACCTCACCATTGGGCTGGAGATTTACACCGCCATGCGCCTCGAACGCGCCGAGCACATGGACGAGCTGGGGCTCGACGTGCAGCTCCTCATGCGTGGCATGGAGGCGTTTGCGTCCGATGACTACCTCGACGCTCAGCGCCTCCGCGCGCGGTTGCGCGCGGAAACAGCTAAGCTACTATCAGAGGTAGATGTCCTGGCGTTGCCGACTACTGCCACCACGGCACCTCCGGTGACGGATGCCGAGGCGTCCCAGGGATTCGTAGACCCGCCAGCACTCGAGGATGCTTGCCGGTTTGCGTTCCTGGGGAATCTCACGGGCATCCCTGCAGGCACCGCTCCAGTCGGGCTTGGAGCCAAAGGGCTCCCCATCGGCTTGCAGATCCTCGGCGATGCATACGACGAAGCGTGTGTCTTGGCCGTACTCGCTGAGCTAGAGCGCTCAGGCGTCGCGCGCGCTGACCGTCCAGCCAGTGGTCTCGACCTGCTAGACCTGTGACCCCACAAAGCACTGACAGCGCCTACTCGAGGCGCTGTCGGCGGTACGTTTCCGCGCTGAAGCAATTCGCGCGGAGGGCAGATCTCAGAGTTCGCCGGCCTTGGCCTTACCAACCCACTTCTGGATCTCTTCCTCGATCACAGCCATCGCCTTGCCCTTGAAGGGCTTCAGCAGGAAGGGCACGTCCAGGTCCATTTCGATGGTGCTGTCGTTCACCTCGAGTCCGCCCTGCAAGTTCACGCCCTTGGCGGTGAAGCCAATGTTCGCCTTGCTGTCGGAGACCCAGTTCGCCGTGGGGTTGTACTTGGCGAAGCGCTCCTTGTACGAGTCGAACGCCCTCTTGCAGACCTCGACCGCTTTTGCTTTTCCTAGACCGTGATTGACCGTGTGCTTCATATCGTCTCCGGGGGCGGACCCTAGCACTTGTTCACGGCGCTGCGGGCCATTTGCCCCTGCTTTTTTGGCCGCCAGCCGACCCGTGCGAACCGAACCTCCGCTCAGCCCTGTGGGCCTCATTGCAACCGGCTGACCAGCTCGACCCAGTCAGCGAGAGCGCTGGATTTTTAGGGGGTTAGGAGCGATGTGAGACGGACCCGAGGCACGTCAAGGGTGCGGATCTGCGACACGTGGGGCCAACTGCCGCCGCGCCGCTTCGCTCCGTGCGTCGCGCGCCCCTTGAGCGACTCTCAAGAGGCCGCGGTCGCGCTCCCAACAGGCCCACTCCTCCCCGCCCCGTGCCCGCCAAACCTGCTCGAAGGTCTCACGCTGCAGCGCAATCTGGCGCTCGAGCCCCGCGAGCAGTGTGTGGGTCACCGAGCTTCGCGGATCCAGCTCTGAAGCAGCGCACGCGCCAGCCAGCGCGCCACACCACGTCTCCTGCCACTCAGCGCCGAGATCGAAGCGGCGCGCCACTCCGAGCAAATACGCGCAAATCGCTAGCTGAACGTGGCAGTCCTCTACCGTACGGAAAGGCTTGAGATAGTCAGCGTAGCCATCACCTGGCAGCAGCTGCTCAGCGGGTACAAGCGCATCGAAGCGAAACCCGCAGTGGGTGATCTCGGGGCAGAAGGGCGTCGCCCTCGCCGGCAAGCGCTCCACGCCTGGATGCGACGCCGCGACGCGCACCACCGCAAGCTCCGGACGCCCGTCAGCCTGAGTTCCACGAAGGCAAACCACCAGCAGCTCGTCTGCCCATTCACCGAGCGTCGCCCAAGTCTTTTCCCCGCGGACACGTAGGCTGGGACCTTCGTCCTCCAGCGTCGTGGCGATCGACCTCGGATGAGCACCCCCGCGCTCTGTGGCGCAAAAGGCCATGCGCCGTAAACCGTGGGGATCCAACTCGCCACTCATGCGCACGAGCGCTGCGCGGAACCCGCCGGCAAACGCCAGCCCAAGACGTGCGCACTCAGCCGCGAGTACCACTGCGCGCGCTCCGGGGTGCTTGAAGTCGGCCCGGAGCGCGCGCTCGCGCGCCCACCAGGAGTCCAAGTCGGCGAGCGCCTTCGGTTCGGAGCGAAGCACCTGCTCGAGGGCAGCGTCGAGTTGTTCCACACGACGCTGATAGCCAGCTCTGCTCACGGCGAAAAGCTCGCTCAGTGCAGCGTCGGGCTGCACCCTTGCAGCGCGCTCGAGGCACCTGCGCTCGTCACCCATGCGAGGATAACGGCTTGAAAACTGGATACTTCCGCGGCGCCGGGCACAAACGTAACTCAGAAATGAGTTGCGCTTGTTTCGCACTGGTTTCACCATGCTCGGACCATGCGTCGTTTGCTTGCTCTCGCCCTGTTGTCCCCCAGCCTGCTGATCGCCTGTAGTGGCGAGGACGCGGAGTCCAACACTTGCGCAGGCAACGACTGCGCTGGTGCAGCCGGCGCCACGATCGGCGGTTCCGCGGGGATTTCTGGCGGCGGCTCCGCAGCAGGAGGCAGCGGCGGTGGCGGCTCCGCAGCAGGCGGAAGTGGCGGCTCCGCAGCAGGCGGAAGTGGCGGCTCCGCAGCAGGCGGAAGTGCTGGTTCGGGGGCGGCTGGTGCCAGCGGAGCGGCGGGTAATGCGACGGGCGGTGCGGGCGGAACGACCGGAGGCGCTGCGGGGACAGCCGGGGGTGTTGGGGGCAGCAGCGCTGGGACCGGCGGAGCGACCGGCGGAGCCGGAGGAACGACCGGTGGAACAGGCGGCGCTGCTACCGGAGGCGCTGGAGGAACCACCGGCGGAGCCGCCGGCAGCGCAACGGGCGGAACCGGCGGCGCAACGGGCGGAACCGGCGGCGGCGCAACGGGCGGAACCGCTGGCACATCCACGGGTGGGGCTGGCGGTACCGCGGGGAATAGCAGCTGCACGAGCTGCGGTCCGGTGAGCGCACTACGCATCTCAGAAGTGCTGTACGACGCACCTGTGGGCGACACCGATCGCGAGTGGCTCGAACTCTACAACGCCGGCTCACAGCCAGTGGATCTCGCAGACGCGACGCTTGGCTACGGTGGAACCACTCTGCGTTCGACCACTATCGACTTACCATCGCTGATCATCGACCCAGGCGCGTGCGTCGTGATCGGCGGACCGGATGCTTCGGCGGACATCGGCTCTCCTAGCTACGCCGTGACGCTGAGCCTGGGTGGTCTGCAAAACGCCACTAGCAACACGGCCGACGGTGTCGGGCTGTTTGCTGGCCCCGCGAGCAGTCTGACCGCGAGCTCGCTGCCATTCGACGTCGTGTTGTACGGCGCGACCAACAGCAACCATTTGCCCTCGCCCGACGGAAGCGTTCCAACCCAGGGCTACGTGGCCGCAAGCGCCGCCGGGGAGAGTATCTACTCCTCGCTCGCCACGCCCAGAGCCGGCGCTTGGGGGATTGCAAGCGTTCCATCTCCTGGTCGCTGCTTCGGCGTGGTGGCGAGCGATCTGTCGAATGGCGACACTCAAGTCTTCAGTGGGCGTCGCCGAGGCCCAGAGGCTGGCGGTCAAACTCTCGGCTTGCGCACCTTCAACGCCACGTCGAGCGACACCACGGTCCTGTTCGGCGCCCAGCCCGCGAGCTGTAGCGACGACGCCCAAGGCCTGAGCTGCGTCGTGCCGGCTGGCACGGGCACCGTGGACCTAACGCTCCGTCAAGCGAGCGGCGACGTCGTCTACCCCGGCTTCTACAGCTACGAATCCGTCGACTACTGCATCCTTCAGTTCCCCAAGGATCACACTGGCAGCGTGAGCAGCACACAGACGTTCTACGGGCGCGTG
The DNA here is from genome assembly GCA_050183255.1 of Polyangiaceae bacterium. Taxonomy (GTDB): domain Bacteria; phylum Myxococcota_A; class Polyangia; order Polyangiales; family Polyangiaceae; genus JAHBVY01. Next base: position 4,145 of record JBFXBK010000364.1, read on the forward strand.
TATGAGAGCGGTGTGACTGAAGCGGCGGGAGACTCTGGCGCGCTCGAGGTCGAGTGGGGATATGGTCCGCTCGGCGTCGACCCCGGTCTCGCTCCGGGCGCGTTCACCTGGCTCAGCGCTGCGTTCAACGTTCAGTCCGGCAACGATGATGAGTACTCCATCGACGTGACGCTCCCGGGACCGGCCGACGTGTACGCCCACGTGTTCCGAGTGAGGCCAAACGGCGGCGCCGTCTGGACGTACTGCGACCGCGACGGCACCGTGAACAACGACCCGATGGGCACGAACTTCTTCGATGTAAACCAGGTAGGCCTGCTGGAATCCCAGTGACGGTCGAGGGCCATCCGAACCGTTGACCAAGGGACTGGATCTGCTGAGCCGATCCGCCGCGGCTCGCGCTCCGGAACCATTCTAGAGCGTTTCTGTCCTGGACCATTCTTCATGACCGCCGCGGCTGGCAAGCGGCGTATGCTCAGAAGTTGGTGAGCGAGTCGACGATTCCATTCGAACAGCTGATTGCCCTCGCGCCGGGCGCGGTGCTCGCGTGCGACGGCGTGCACTGGCGGTACGCGAACCAGCGGGCACGGGAGCTGTTGGGAGACAGCTGCGCATCGGGCGCCGCTGTCGCCGAGTGCTTCGTCGTGACCGACGCCTCGGAAGTGGAAGCTTGGCTGCAAGCAGCGCGCCTCACCCCCGCGATCGCTACACTCACCTGTCGCAACGCGGGGGTCTCGGTGGAGGCCCGGGCACAGGCCATCGGCCCCGACACGTTCGCAGTCTTCCTGCGCGACTTGACGCAGCAGGACCTGCTCACAGCACGCCTGAAGGACAGCGAAGACTTCAAAGAACGGGTGCTCGAGATGCATCCCGGCGTGATCTACGTCTTCGACTTGGTCGAGCGGCGGCCCGTGTTCGTGAACCCGCAGTTCGCCAAGCTCCTGGGTTACCCCGAGGAACAGAGCCAGGCGTTGATCGCGAACTTCACCGAGCTGCTGCACCCCACCCAGCTCGACGCGCTACCCGACCAACTCAAGCGTTGGGAAAGCGCCAGCGACGACGCCGTTCTTGAAACGGTTCATCGGGTGCAGGCAGCGTCAGGGAGCTGGCGTTGGTTTCTTGGTCGCGACCGTGTGTTTCGGCGAGACACTGACGGTCGAGTCACACACATCGTCGGGATCACCACGGATATCACGGACCGCATCCTGGACGAGCAAGCGCTCCGCGCGAGTGAGGCGCGTTTCCGCGCGATCTACGAAGGCGCCGGCATGGGGATCGCGCTGTGTAGCTTGCGCGGCGGCGTCCTGGAGGCGAACGAGGCGCTCGCAGACATGCTAGCGCTGCCGAGCGGAGAGCTGCGCGGAGTGCCGTTGGACGATTTGATCGTTGCCGAAGAACGCGCGGCGCTACGCCAGGGCCTTGATGCGATGGTCTCGGACTCAACCTATCGCGCAGAGCACCGCTTGGAACAGCCTTCAGACGTTCCGCGTTGGGCCCAGCTGACGATCACAACAGCCGGCGGTGTGGACGCACCAGGCTACCTGATCGCCATGTTCGAAAACATTACCGCAAGGAAAAATGCGGAGCTGACGCGTGAACTGCGAACCGCAGAACAGCTGCAATCGCAGAAGCTCGAGAGCCTCGGGCTGCTGGCTGGTGGCGTCGCTCACGACTTCAACAACCTACTCCTCGGTATGCTGGGCAACGCTGCGCTCGCACGTAAGTTCATCAGCACCGACTCCCCCGCCGCGCGGCACTTGGAGCTGATCGAATCCGCTGCGGTTGCAGCTGGCGACCTCACGACCCAGATGCTCGCGTTCACCGGACGAGGCGAGCTGAACAAGACCACCCTCGCCGTCGGCAACTTGCTGAGGGAAACCGTCGATCTACTCGCAGTGCGGACGGCGGCTGGCAGCGCAACTCGTCCTCAGTTCGTATTCGAGATCGCAGAACGTCTACCCGAGGTGTGGGGAGACGCAGGGCAGCTGCGCCAAGTTTGCATGAATTTGGTCGCCAACGCGACGGATGCGCTCCGAGGCAAGCAGGGGCGCATCTTCGTCCGTGCCTTCGCCGAGCAAGCTCCGCATCCCGCGGCCAACCACAAGCGCTTTCAGGCAACCATGCCCGACGCACCCCAGGCGGCCGCTCGCAATGGCTACGTATGCCTGGATGTGGAGGACGAAGGCAGCGGCATGAGCGAAGAGACGCTGACTCGAATCTTCGACCCGTTCTTCACCACCAAGCCCGGTGGCAAAGGGCTCGGCTTGGCCTCCGTGCTGGGCATCGTGCGCGCTCATGAAGGGATTATCCACGTAGAAAGCTCGCCGAGCGCCGGGACGCGTTTTCGGGTCTGGCTGCCGGGCTCGAGCGCGCCACGGGCGCCGGTGGAGAGCACCATTCGTGAGCGAGGCGCAGCGCTCTTGATCGATGACGACGAGATGGTTCGCGAGGTCACGAAGAGCATGCTCGAACTCGAGGGTTTCGCGGTACTCAGCGCCGAGAGCGGTACCCGGGGCCTAGCGCTGTTCTCGGAGCACGCGATCGATGTGGTGGTGTTGGACCTGACGATGCCAGATCTCTCGGGCGAGGAGGTCTTCACCCGGCTACGCGCGCGTCGCCCGGAGCTGCCCGTCGTGTTTACGACGGGTTTTACCTCCCATGAGGCCAGCGAGCGCTTGCTGCAGCATCCACGGGTCACCCTGCTCCACAAGCCGTATCGCTTGCAGGCGCTGAAGGAGCACTTGGATGTCGCCATGGACTCGGGCAGCACGCCCTGACGTCACGAGCAACGACACCAGGCCTGCTCGCAGTTTCACCTCTCCCCCCAAATCCCGGACGCTCGAGCCGAGGGAACCCAGAGTATCCGGCCGCCCGGTGTGTTAGGCTTTCTCGGCACGAGCTGGTCACCAGAGACCAAGAAACCGCCCTTGTGTCACCCGAGCAGGGTGTCGACTTCCGCGACTGACGATGCCCACAGTCCATCACGGCAGAAAAGAGGTCCTGCTGAAGCTGGTCTACTACGGGCCAGGTCTCGGCGGTAAGACGACCAATCTGGAGTACATCCACGCGCACAGCCGACCGGAGTATCGCGGCAAGTTGCTCAGCCTCACCACCGAGAGTGAGCGCACGATCTTCTTCGACTTGCTCCCGGTGCACCTCGGCAAGTTCAAGGGTTACTCGATTCGACTGCACGTGTGCACGGTGCCTGGGCAGATCGCCTACGACGACACGCGACGCTTGATCCTGCGCAACGTCGACGGCGTGGTGTTCGTCGTGGACAGCCAGGAAGCTGCGCTGGAAGCCAACATCCAGAGCATGCACAACCTCGAGATCAACCTGTCGCGCCAGGGCCTGGAGTACGACCGCGTCCCGATGGTGGTGCAGTACAACAAGCGCGACCTGAGCGACATCCTCGAACCTGAGGAGCTGCGGCGAACGCTTGGTCTGGACGCAGACCTGATCCAGATCCCAGCCTGCGCGCGGGACGGCAAGGGCGTCTTCGAAACCTTGAAGTCCATCGTCAAGGAGTGTCTGAAATTGGTTGGTGATCCCGCCCGCGCCCACGAGGGCCGGACGCCATCCATCTTGCCAGGCCGCCGCGCCAGCATGTTCCCCGAGTCCAAGCCAGCGGCCCTCACCGACCCGTCCAGCGCCGCTCTGCGTCCCCCCGCCGTGCCGCGTGGCGACGCTGGCTCCAGCTGAGAAGCGCTTTTTGGGGTAGAGCGCTGGCAGCCCGCCAAAACGCCTGCGCGATCAAACCGCCGGGCCCAACGACCGTAGTCGAGTCGGAAGCCCGTCGACTCATGTCCCCATTGACCCAGACCCGCGTTTTCGCTTGCATGCGCACACATTGGAGCGTGGGGCGGAGTCTTGTCGATGAGCAGCCAGGAGCCGGAAACGAGCGCCCTGGACGCGGCAATGGACCGCTACGCGGCAGGAGAGGACGCGGCGTTCAACGAGCTGTACACGCCCATCGCGCAGCGTCTGCTGCCCTTCCTGCGTCGCATGTGTGGCTCGCTGGAGCGCGCCGAAGATCTGTTGCAGGAGACCTTCGTGCGCATGCACCGCGCCCGTGGCTCCTTTGGCAAGGGAGCGGCCGTGATGCCGTGGGCCTATGCCATCGCTCGCAACTGCTACATCGACTCCTATCGGGCAAAGAAGAGTCGCCCCAAGGAAGTCTCACGCAGTCGGGACAGCGACGCGCCTCCCTACCCAGAGCCCCACGCCGGACCGGAAGCGAGTGGAGAAGCCCAGCTCGCTGCATCACAGATGGCGGAGGTAGTGCAGCAGGCCCTGGACAGTATGACACTGGCCCGACGCGAGGCGTTCGTGCTGGTGCGCTACGAAGGTCACAGCATCCGCGAGGCAGCAGCAATCCTGGGCACGACCGAGGGCGCGGTGAAGCTACGCGCGTTTCACGCCTATCAGGAAATCCGCACGGCACTGGAACAGGCTGGGCTGATTCCCGCAGGAGGGGCTGACAAGTGACCACCCGTCCTCCTCCCGACGCCCTCGACGACCTGAGCGGCTTCCAGCTGGATCAGCTGGCGAACATTCCAGATCCAGTGATCGGAGGCGCACCACTTCCACCGGCGCCAACCGCTCTCGGCGCAGCGCCCACGCGGGCTCAGTTCTGGAGAACGCGCAGCTGGGCGCTAGCTGCCGCGGGGTTGTGGGCCTTTGGGCACCTCGGTGTCCGCGCGGTCAAGGGCAGCTTTCACGGGCTCCCCGTCTGGTACTCGGTCTCGTACGTCGGCGTGCCGTTTGCGCTGGGGAGCGCGCTGGCTTTCCTCGCGCTGCGTCGCGGCCCCCTTGGACTCGGCACGGGTGCGGGCAAGCTCATTGGGGTGGTCATGGGCAGCATCGCGGCGTTCTGGGCGCTCGCGATGTTGCTGCCTTCGCTGAATCCGATCGCACCAGAGCCAGCGGGCACGATGAGCTGCATGGGACACACGCTGGCCTGGGTAGCCGGTCCCTTGGTGCTGCTCGCGATCGGCGTGCGAGGTTGTTTCCCTGCGGGAGCGGGCTGGCGGAGCGCGGGGCTGGGTGCTGCCGCGGGCCTGTTTGCGGGCGCACTCACCAACTTGCAGTGCTCCACCGGGGGTCACCTCCACATGATGCTCGGGCACGGTTCGTCCGCAGTGGTCGCGGCGCTCGTGGGCGGCCTCTTGATCGCGAAATTGTCTCGCGCCTGACCTCGCGGAGCCTCGCCTTCAGCCTGAGTGAGGAACGCATTGTCAGTGGTG
>JBFXBK010000365.1:0-9384 GCA_050183255.1 Polyangiaceae bacterium
CTCAGCTCGGCGAGGTGCGTGGCGTAAGCTTGCATGAGCTCCAGGCGCCCGATGGTGTCGAACGCTTGGGCCTTGGGGCGGCTCGCCAGGGGCAGCAGCACCAAGGTGTAGAACAGCAGCCGATGCAGCGCCCGGAGCTTCAGGTGACCGAGCGCGCCTTCGTCCCGCATCACTTCGCGCAGGAAGTGCACGTTGAGCGGGACGTGGAATGACTCGTCGCGCGTCAGCACCGTCAGCATGCGCTTGAACTCAGGTTGCGACACGCGGCGCAAGGTGAGGCGATAGGTGGTCGAGCCGATGGTCTCGAACATCAGGTTCGTCAGCACGATGCTGCTCATCGCCTTGGCGGACCCATACACCCGGTAGAGCGTGCGGGTGACACGGCCCATGGGCTTCACTTCGCCGCCGAGCCAGGTGAGGAACTCCGTCAGGAGCTCCCGGTGCCAGCCCTCCTCGTCCCCGTAGAGCCTCAGCGTCTCCGCTAGCGCTGGATCTCGCGCCTCGAAGCGCTCCGCGAGCTCGTGTGCCTGGCGCAGCCCCGACTCTTCCGCACGGAACGCAGCATTGAAGAAATTCAGGGCGGCGCCTCGCGCCTCCGAGCTGAGCTCCACGGGGCCGCTCAGGTTCAGGTCGTCATCCGCCATGCGCGTTGCGCGCTCACGGAGCTTCTCTAGCCACCACTCGGTAGGCCGAGTCGCAGCGCGGGTGTAGCGGGACGGGACGGGGGCTGCCACTGTCTCAGGACACCTTGGCGTAGGCGGCGATGTAGAAGCCGGCGAAGCGCTTGAGGGGCGTATCGCATAGCGCAAACTCCGCCTGCCACAGCACCTGGCGCAGCAGCGGCACACGCATCACGAACGCCGTAGGCGTGACGATGCGTACGCCACGACTGTCGACCAGTCTGCAGCCGGGAGGGGTGAGTGCCTCGGCCTCGTCTGGGCTGTGGTACGCGGTGAACACGTGGCTCTCGTTGGCCTTCTGAGCGATCTCGCGAGCCGGACCGTAGCGCTTCACTACCCCGCGGAAACTGTTGGGGTTGTAGAGCTCAGCGAGCACCATGCCACCGGGACGAGTGACTCGGGCCATCTCGGATAGCGCCTTCTCCAAGTCCGGCACGTGAGCCAGCACCTTGAAGGAGCAGGTGACATCGAACGAAGCGTCGGGGAATGGCAGATCGGTTGCGGAACCCAGGGTGACGTCGAGGCCGCGTTCTTTGGCTTTCTCCAGCATGCCGGGCGACAGGTCCAAGCCCTGGGCGTGCTTGGCGAAGCGGGCGATGCGTGAGAGCACGAGCCCGGTGCCGCAGCCCACCTCGAGGACGTCGCGGCCCGTGGCGAAGCGCTCGACGAAGGACGCTTCCAGCTCGTCGAGCAACTCGTGGTAGCCACCTGGATCGTTCGTGCCGCGCAGCGCCTCGTAGCGCTTGCTGAAGGCGTCGTAGTAAGCGCGATTGGAGTCGTGGCTCCCAGAAGCATCCATAGAGCGCGGAAGTTACGCGCTGGCCGCCTCCGCGCAAGGCTTAACCCCAGGCTTGGGGCGTTTCTGACGCTGCCTTTTGCCGCGCGCGCCCGCGTCCCCGTGGGCCTGCCTCAGCTGACCCGGGGTGAGATGTCGACGTAGGCCTGGGCCGTCGGGGTCCGCCCGGCCGCGCGCGCGCGCTGGAGCAAGTCTCGGGTGCCTTGGCCACACACCAGGTCGATGCGTTGCTCCACGCGAGCGAGGCTGGGCTCCGGATGTAGGTACTCCTCGAAGCCCGTCAGCACGCCACCCATGGTGTAGGTCCAGTCAGGCTGAGTCAGAATGTCCCGCGCTGCGAGCTGCTCCGCGAGGGCGACCTCCGCTTCCGGACTGGCCGCGCGCAGCTGGTTGTTGGCGCCGCCGTAGATCAGCTCGCACTGAAGTCGGGCAATCGTCTCCTCGTCGAACAGACCTCCGTACGCGCACGGCGCAAGCACATCGCATTTGACGTGGGGAAATTCACCGGGGTCGAACCGCTCGCTGCCCGGGAGCGTATCGAGCAGCGCCTGCTCACGCTGGGAGTCGATATCTCCGAGAAGCAACTTGGCCCCTGCTGCGTGCGCGAATCGGGCGAGCACGCTGCCCACGGAGCCGAGACCTTGGATCGCCACCACGCGGCCCGAGAGCCCGGCCGCGCCCCAGCGCTCCTCCGCCGCGGCCTCGAGGGCGCGAAACACGCCGCGCGCAGTCGGCCCGCCGGTGTGACCCAGACGGGCGCTGGGGCCGCACACCATGTGCCCAGTGAAGTGCTGGCGCAGCGCATCGATTAGCTCCGGCGCGAACCCCATGTCGGGGCCCGTGACCAGGTTCCCCGAATCAATCACCCACGCCAGGTAGCCCAGGCGTTCGAGTTGCTCGCTGCTTGGCGACTCGCCGTACGTTGCTGCGTGGAAATTGTCGCAATGGGCGGTGAGCTTGCAACCTCCGAACGGCAGCTCCGCGGCGGCGTTCTTGTAGCTCATGGCCCGCGAGAGGTTCAGACCGTCTTGAAAGACGACGGCTTCCGCTGTGCTCGGCTCGTGGCGGCGGAGGCCGCCTGCGTAGAGGCCGTGGGCGCCGTTGTTGCGCCCCACCCGGAACGAATGCAGGTACGTCGTGACATTCAGGTGGAGCCCTGCGTGAGCTTCGCAGCGCACGGCGCGATGGCCGCCGCGCTCCATGCCGCTCAAGAGTTCAGCCAAGGCCGAGGTCGCACCAAGCTCTTCGAGGCGCTGGCGTGCGGCAGCGTCGCCAAGCGCGTGGGGCGCGGAGCACGGCAGCAACCCGCGGTGAAAGTCGTGGGTGAAGCGGCTGAAATCCAAGCCAGCGTCCCACTCCTTGGCCAATCGAAAGCGAAACTTGCCGGGGGCGGGTTGCAGCACGTGCAAGCTGGTGAAGTCACCCGCAGCGAGAGCCGAGAAAACGCCAGACATCGGCGCCCTATACCAGATGGCCAAGCGCCGTGCTGGCCTGCCGATCAGCGCACCGGAAGTTCTAGGCCGGTGTCTCCGTCCGCGAACAACACCCGGGAGATCTTCTTGCCGATCAGGTTGGTCACGTACAGCCACTCGCTCCCGTACGCGCCCACGCCAAACGCCCCGTTCGCCGCGACGCTGAAATTGCTCCCGTCGGCGACGATCTGAGAGGTGGTGGCGTCGGCGCGTACCACGCCGTCGCCGCTGGTGATCAGCATCAAATCGCCGGCCTGCATCACCAAGACGCCGTCGACGGACTTCACCCCGTTCAAGAACTCAGCGCCGGGGCCGTAGTTTCCGATGTTTGGATCCCTGGGGATACTCCACACAGACTCCTGGTTCCAGCTTGCAACGAAGAGCTGCCGACCGTCTGCGCTGAACGCCATCCCGTTCGGGTACTTGATCTCGCTGGATAGGATCGCCAGGTTTTGCCCCGCCGCGTCGGTGACATAGACCCGCTCGGAGCTCGAGTCGCTGAAGACGATCTTGTCGTCGGGAGCGACGGCGATGAAGTTGGTGGTCTCGAACGCTTCGAGATCCCCGCGGATGAAGACGCTGGTGTCGCCTTGGGGAGTGACCTTCCAAATCACGCCCTCCTCAGTCCCCGTCGAGTCGTCCTTGCCGCAGACCAGTAGGTCGCCGTCTTTGGTCAAAGCCATCCCGAGGGGCGACTTCACGCTGACGAACTCGCTCACCTGACCGGTGTCCGACACGGTCACGATGCGGTCCGTGCTGTTCATGCTCACGTAGAGGATCGCGTCGCCGCTTGGAGTCTGGCCGAAGGCGATGCCCTCGCTGGTGCTATCGAGCTCCGCAAACACCTCCACGTCACCTGGCTGTGGCGCGGCCTGACCGCCGCTTCCGCCGCTGGCTCCACCCGACGCACCGCTGCCACCGCTGCCCGCGTTTCCACTACCCCCGCTTCCACTCGACGAGTCGTCGCTCGAGCAGGCAGCAGTCCCCAACGTCAGCGCCAAGGCTGACACCCACACCCACCGCATGAGCCACATCCTACTCGAGGTCGTTTGGCCGACGGAGCGCGAAGCGCACGCCCCCAGAGAGAGCTGGTTCATCGCTGCACGCGCGACCTAAGCATCTAACACTCAAGGTGTTTTTGCTTCCCGTTGGTGCCAATTCACGCGCCGCACGGGGCAGGTGCGGTAGGCTCGGGCGTATTGGGGTCGTGGCGCGGGTGAAAGCCTCAGCCACCTGAAGCGTTGGCGTACGAATCGTTCGGGCGGCTGGCGCGTACAAGGGCAGAACAGATGGAGCGCATCGGTGAATACCTCGTTCGCCGCCTGGTGGGCGAGGGTGGCATGGGGAAGGTGTACGAGGCGGAGGAGCGGCTCTCGAAGCGGCGCGTCGCTCTCAAGGTGCTGCGCCCTGAGCTGGCGCGCTCCGAAGATGGCCGCCGCCTGTTCCTCAACGAGATGACCATCCTCGCGCATCTCGATCACCCGAACATCGTCCGCAGCCTGGCCTGTACAGAGGTCGATGGCCAGCTGGTGATGGCCCTCGAGTTCCTCGAAGGGCACACGCTGCGAGAGCTGCTCACCCAACGCGGGCGCCTCGACTGGGCGGAGGCGCTGTCCATCGCCAATCAAGTCGCGTCGGCGCTGGCGGTCGCTCACCGTCAGGAACCTCCAATCATCCACCGCGATCTCAAGCCAGAGAACATCATGGTCCTGCCGAGCGGCAAGGTGAAGGTGATGGACTTCGGCATCGCGAAAGTACTCGAGGCGCTCAGCCGCACCACCACCCAGAGCGTTGGCACTTTGCAGTACATGAGCCCCGAGCAAATCGACGCGGTGGGCGTCGACGCGCGCAGCGACCTCTACTGCCTCGGGCTCATCCTCTACGAAATGCTCGCTGGCGTGCCGCCATTCGAGTCGGCTTCGCCCCGCGAGCTCTTGAACCTGCAGTGTACCGCCCAGCCGCCGGAGCTGCCTGAGGATACGCGGCGCGGGTTGCCGCGAGGAATCGAGCGTCTGCTCTACGAGCTCTTGGAGAAGTCGCCTGACGATCGCCCAGGTTCGGCGCTAGACGTGCTCCACGACATCGAGCCGTTCGCCCCCGCGGACGGCATTCCGGTCAGTGCGAGCCGCTCGAGCGGCGCCGGGGCCGCTCCCGGTAGTGGCGATCCGGTTTCTGACGGTGCGGCTCGCCGTAGCCAGGATCGCGTCAGCTCCGACCGAGGCAGCAGCGAGCCACGTTCTCCGCGGGCCGGGGCGCCACGCGCGGACACACCCCGTGGAGACTCTCCCGCCCGCCGCGCCGCCGAGCGCGACGTCCCGCACAACGACACCATCGCGTTGGTCGAGCGCGCGACGGAGCAGCGTCAGATCTCCACGCCCATCGCGCTCGCCGTGGTCGTCGTGCTGTCCCTCGTGGCGGGCGGCGTCACCTACGTCATCAAGTCCAGTCGCGCGAGCCAGCCGAGCGTCGCACCCAGCGCCGCTATCCCTGCGGGTAGCCCCCTGCGTGGCGCCTCGCCAGCAGGGGACCCCGGTCGGTGAGCCTGCGCTCGCCTGAATCCGCGCGGATCGAGCGGGGCGCGCTGCGCTTCGAGCTCGGTCGAGCGAAGGTCTTCACGGCGAGCCAAGCAGGGCCGCATGGGACACGGGACTGCGAGCTCTGGCTGCTCGACGGCGGCGACGCACTGCTCTCCCTAGCACAGCGCTTGCTGGCGCTTGGCCGCCACGGCATCGGGCGCTTCAGCGACTATGGGCTCGACGGACAACAGCTGTGGCTGCTGCGTGAAGTCGACGGCACGCCGCTCGATACCTTCGTGCGTGCTCAGCGCCAGACGGCCGACGCATGGCGCCTCGCGGAGCGCCTGCGGGTCGGGATCCAGTGTGCGCGGCTGCTTGAAGAGTGTGAGCTCTCAGCGCTCTTCCCAGGGCCGATGCGCCCGTCGGAGCTGATCCTCGACCCGGCCGGTCGCCTGCATACCCGTGCGGATACGCTCGTCGGTTCGCTGCTTGGCCTGCCGGACCTGCCGGCGCACAACACGCCGGGCAACAGCTTGTCTCCGCGCTGGCTGCCTCCAGAGCAAGCAAACGGCGCAGACTGGGATGCGCTGGCAAACCGCTACGTGCTTGGCCTGGTGCTGTACTGGTTGCTCGCCGGGACTCACGCATTTGCCGGCCTCGGCTTGCGCCACGGCCTCGAAGAGCAGCGCCTGCGTGGCGCGCCCCCGATGCCCGACGAAGTCGCCCGGGAGTTGCCGCCAGGGCTGCAAGGCCTGGTCCTGCGCCTGCTCGAACCGAAGCCCGAAGCGCGCCCCGAGAGCGCGAGCGAAGTGGTCGAGCGCCTGGAACAGTTCGCTCGAGAGTTGCCACAAGGAAATGAACGTCGCCAGCCAGCCCGCACGCTACCGCTCGCAGCGGAGGGGCAGCGGGAGGGGGAGGGGGTGAGGGAGAGCCAGGTGCAATCGCTACCCGCCTCCAGCGACCCGCAGATCCACGATATGGCAACGCTGCACAGCGCCGGCAGCGAAGACTCGGGGCCTCAAGACGCTCCAGCGCAAGTCAGCGTGCGCGCGCTGCGCGAACACCGTGAAGAGCGCCCGAGCGGTGAGCCAGACGGCGACAGACAGCAGCGAAGGCACGCCGACCCACCAGCGCGCGCGCCGTACAAGCGTAGCTCCTCACCCCAACAAGAGCGTGCGGAGGATGCGGAGCCAGCGGAGAGCTCGAAGAGGGGGCAGGCGCGAACCGTCCAGTCAGAAAAGCCGCGAGGAAACGTTGGGTCGCGTGCACTGCGCACCGCGATCGCGACGGCGCCAGTCGTCTTGGGCCTTGGCATCGCTGGGTGGCTCCTACATGAGCCGGCCAAGGTCGCGCCGGAGAGCCCGCTGGTGAAGCCCCAGCGGCCCCTGGACGCGGCGCACACCACGAGCTCTGACTGCGGTAGCTGTCACGCGCGGCAGACCGCGGAGTGGCGCCGCTCCGTGATGGCGCACTCGGTGAAGAGCCCGCTGTTTCAGGGCCTGGAGATCTTGATCCAGGAGCAAGTCGGGAAGGATCTCGACTGCCCCGGGGGCGCTGGGGTGCTGCGCCGCGCGGATACGCGCTCCGCTTGTCGAGACCGCGACAGCGGGCTGCCGATCACGGGCGCCGGCGGGGAACACTGGTGCGTCAACTGCCACTCGCCTGGGGACAACCTCGGTACCGCGGTGCCGCCGTGGGACGGCAGGAGCCTCACCTCGAGTTCGCGTCAGCCGCTGAGAGACTTGCTCCCTGCGAGCTCGATGGAAGGCATCAGCTGCGCGTTCTGCCATCAAGTGTCTGGGGGCGTGCGGCCGGGCAATCAAGCGCGGGGACTCTACGAGGGCAATCCGTCTTGGACCTCGTTCGTGGACGGGCGCCGCTTCAGCATGCGCCCCGAGGACTCCCGTGGGCGCTTTGGCATCGCGAACAGCGGCTATTTTCTCGATCCTGCGATCTTCTTGAGCCGCGGGGCGGGAGCGGCAGGGTTCGAACCTAGCGCGTTCCCCGGCGCCCCGACCCCGGGCAGCTCCCAGGTGGTCGCTGCGAGCGCGGAGCTCCTGGGTGGCGCTCACCTGCCGATCCCAGCGGAAACGAAGAGCTACATCCAGAGCAGCGAGTTCTGTGGCGCCTGTCACGACGTCCGGCTGTTTGGCAGCGACGTGCTCGGCGCGCGCATCGGTGAACACTTCAAGCGCTTGCGCAACGCCTACAGCGAGTGGGTCGCCTACTCAGACTCGGAGCGCGCCAAGGGCAAGGAGCCTGCTAGCTGCCAGGACTGCCACATGTCGTCGTTCCCCGGCGTGTGCGTACCGGGTGAGGCGAAGCCGGGAGCGGCGCAGGTTGGGGGCACGACGTACAGCGCGCTCCTCCGCGGCTGCCCACCGGGATCCCACTTCGAGGCGCGTGAGCCTGGTGCGTTTCCCGGAGGATTCGCTGCGGTCAACGGCGCGCCGGCAGAGCGCGTGACGCCGCACTATTTCTCCGGCGTCGATGTGCCTCTGGGTGGCGACTTCGAGGCGCACCTGGTCAACGAAGACCACATCGACGGCTTTGGGATCCCCCTTGGAGCGCGAGCTCGCCGCGACTTGCTGCTCGGCAAGACGTTCCGCTTCGAGCTCAGGAACCCGACCCGCAGCGGCTCACGCCTGCTCATCCCCGTGGAGCTGGAGAACGTCGGCGGCGGTCACCGTGTGCCAGCTGGCTTCAGCCAGGAGCGGGAGTTCTGGGTACACCTGAAGGTCACTGACGGCAGCGGCCGCGTGGTGTACGAGGTGGGACGCGTGGATCGCCCCGACGAGGATCTTCACGACAAGGAGTTTCTGCGTGTGAACGTGCGAGACGACTTGCGCGATGGGCGTGGACGTCCCTTGGGCGTCTTCGGCGCGGACGTGGCCGATGGCCGCGACGTTCCCCGCTGGTTTCCTGATCCACGTCTCGGCGGCACGGATTTCCGTGGCAGTGGGCTCATCAACCTGCAGAACGGCTTCTTGCGTTGCGTGGTGTGCATCGGGCGCATCGACGAGCGCGGTGAGTGTCAACCGGGGCCGGGGCAGAGTGCGACGCGCGCGCTGCGCTTCACCGACGGCGACTACGACCTCGACACCGGCGAGTGCCGCTCGAACTTGAGCGGTGAGAACGCGCTGTTCGAGACCTTTTTCCCGATTGGCAGCTTGGACGCGAGCCGCGGTGTCGCCAAGGGGCCGGACGCAATCATCGACCGCCGCTCGGCACCTCACGGTGTCCCCCTGCACTACACCTACGACCTGCCGACTTCGGGCTCAGGGCCTTTCCACGTGGAAGCGCAGCTCTTGTTCCGCGCCTTCCCGCCGTTCTTGATCAAGGCCTTCGCTGCCTACGAAAAGCAGATGTCCGAGCGTGGGCTGCGCCCCTCCGGGCCGCTCGTCACTGAAGCCGCGCTGGAGCGCCTCGAGGTCGTGGAAATCGCCAAGGTCGAGGTAGATCTGCCGTGAGCGGCGTCCCCTCGCGGCGTCGCCGCGAACCATCAGGTGCGTCATGACCGCCTGGCCGCGACAAGTCTTCGAGTCTCCGGTGCTGCGGGGGCTCGACGGGAGGGGCCGTGACGCCTTGATGGAGGCTGGGCGCCTGCGCGACTTTGCGGCGGGGGAGGTGATCTTCCTGCCGGGGGATCCGGGAGACTCCTTCTTCGTCGTCGCGAACGGTGAGGTGGAGCTCCTGGGAGCCAAGCGTGGCGACGCCGATCCGAGCCGCCTGCGCCTGGTGCGGCGCAGCGAGACGTTCGGGGAGGAGGCGGTGCTTCCCGGTTCCGCGCGGAGAACAGAGGCGCGCGCGGTCTCTGACGTCCAGGTCGCCGAAGTGCCGGCGCGGGTCTTGACCCGTGCGGCGACTCGTGAGGGCGCCCAAGGCTACGGCCGTGAGGAGCGCGCGCTGCGCCGCCAAGC
>JBFXBK010000366.1:0-9377 GCA_050183255.1 Polyangiaceae bacterium
ACACGCAACTCTTCAAGCAGTTTAGCGACAACGAGAGCTTCAAGCGCTGGCTCTCGGACATGGTGTTCAACTCGACCTACGAGGGCTCCGGTAGCTCGGCACCCCCGAGCGGCGAAGGGGGCTGACGCCGCATGAATACCGGGCCGGTGTCGGCTGCGGGCCCGAATCGCCTTGGGCCGGCTGGTCGCCTCCGCCGCGATGCGGGCGGCCGCGGGACGGTCCACGCCATCCTGTCCCATCCCGCAGTAAACCCGCCTTCGAGCCTCGCGACGACGGAACGGGCCGCGCTGTAAACCAGGCCCCCGCGCTCTCTCCCCGATCTCAGAGACAGAGAGCCGAGAACGCCCCGAGACCGCCTTCGACGTGACCGAGCGTGATCTCTGCGAGCTCGCGGCCGAGACCATCGCGAGCGTCACGGGTCGCGTAGAAGCCTGCGAAGACTGGGGGATTCAAGAAAAAGCCCCGGGCGTTGCCGACCGGGGCTTCTGTGAACTGGTGGCGGCCCACCTTTTGGTGGACCGCCGTAAATGGCTCCGAGAGTAGGACTCGAACCTACGACCAGGCGGTTAACAGCCGCCCGCTCTACCAACTGAGCTATCTCGGAATGGTTGGGAGGCGGAAGGCTACTCATAGCGGCGATCGGGTCAAGAAAAACTGACGGAGCCCGTTGAAATCCCTGAGTTTTGAAGGGTTTTGGCGAACGCCACTCGACCGCCCTCAGGCCCACACCAGGGCCTCCGCGCGGCCTGGCTCGCGTGCTCCCCCGGGCTCCCGAAACCACCCCGCGTCGCTCTCGACGACGGACGACTCACCTCCCCCCCCCGCTCTGACGCACGCGTGCCCAGGAGCCGCTGCAAGTTCTCTGGTTGGGGGAGAGGTCAGCCGCTACGCCTTCAACATATCCCTACGGCAACGTTCATGCGCAGCGCAGCGAGAGCTCCACGTCAGCGCCGAAGGGCAACGAGAGGTAGGCGCCCGATGAGCCGCGCACCGTCGCGAGGAAGTCCGGGCTGTGGTCAGCGTTGTCAGCGACGATCAGCGCGCCGGGTCTGAGGTGTGGCTCGAGCAGGCTCAGCACCTCGGGGTAGAGCGACTTCGCGCCATCGAGCAGCACCAGGTCGATCGCCTCGGGCAAGTCGCGCTGCAGGGTCTCCAGGGCGTCACCCTCGCGGATCTCCACCAGATCGCTGAGGCCGCCTTCGCTGAGGTGCTGCCGCGCCCGCACGACCTTGCTCGGCTCGAACTCCGTCGTGATGAGCCGTCCGCCCCCGTTGTCCCGCAGGGCTGCCGCGAGGTGCAGCGTCGAAACGCCGAACGAGGTGCCGTACTCCACGATGTTCGTCGCATTCATGCTGCGCGCAAGCAGGTAGAGCAACGTCCCCGTTTCGCGGGACACGGGCAGCGGCACGTCCTTCAAGAGGCCATAGAGCTCCCGGTATTGCGTCTTGCTCTGCATCAGCTGCTGCGTGAGGCGGGTGCGCTCCTCGCTCGAGAGCGCGGCTACCTCCGGGATCTGAAACGGGGACAGTCCCTCTGCCTCGCGGAACAAGCGGTCGAGCAGCGGGGCGATCTGAGTCAGCGTGGTCATGTGATTCTCCGTTTGGGTGTGTGGGGTCACCCGGTTAGAATGCGACGAATCATTCGCATTCGCGATTCGCATTGAAAAACGCAGCCATGGCCAAACGAAAAACACCGCAGATCTCCGCCAGAAAAGCGCCCCAGCAAGCGCGCTCGAGTGAGCTCGTCCAGGCCGTGCTGGAAGCGGCTGTTCAGGTTCTGGTCAAGCAAGGCGCGCCCCGCTTCACCATGGCGCGAGTCGCGGAGAAGGCAGGCGTCAGCGTCGGCTCGCTCTACCAGTACTTCCCAAACAAGGCGGCGATCCTGTTCCGCCTCCAGAGCGATGAGTGGCGCGAGACGCGCGAGCTCTTGCGCTCGATCCTCGAGGATACGAGCGTGGCTCCTCACGAGCGACTCCGGCGGGCGGTCCACGCCTTCGTGCGCTCGGAGTGTGAGGAAGCCGCAGTACGCGGCGCGCTCAACGACGCGGCGCCGCTGTACAGAGATGCACCCGAAGCAAAAGCGGCGCGCGAGGCGTCAGCCGCCACGATGCGTCGCTTCATCGCCGAGCTGCTCCCCCACACCCCCAGCAGCGAGCGGGACCTCGCCGAAGCGCTCATCAAGTCGACGCTGAGCGCCGTCGCCAAGCAGTTCTCCGAGCAACCCCGCAGCGAGGCGGAGATCGCGGCCTACAGCGACGCCCTCGCCGACATGCTGTGCGCCTACCTCGAACGCCTGGCAGCGAAGGCGCACCCCACGCCAAAGCGCTCGCGGCGCGCCTAAGCGGGCTCCACTTCGTGGAAGCGCAGTACATCCACAGGGAAACGCCCTTCGGGGCGCTCGCTCAGCATGTCAGCCAAGCGATGCTCGTGCAGGCTCCAGCTCGAGATCGAGCATGTGATCACGTCAGACCCTTCCCAAGCGGGTCGGCGCACCAAGCCACAGACCCAGGAACATGGGCAGGATGAACGCGACGATCCAGCCCTGTCCGGCACCGAGGGTCGTCAGCGCCGGGCCGGGACACACACCACCGATCGCCCATCCGGTCCCGAAGAGCGCTGCCCCGAGGATCAACTTCGCGTCGAGGGCGGTGCGCGTCGGCAAGTCGAGTCGACAAGCCCCTGCGCGCGCCCGCCGCAGCGCGATGCGGTGCGCAGCGGCGTAGGCGCTGGTCGCGCCGAGCATCACGAACAGCAACGACGGGTCCCAGTGACGCACATCAACCCAGCCGAGGATGCGCTCGGGGCGTGTCAGCTCCCCGAGGCCCAAGGCGACCGCCAGCGCGACTCCGACACCGAAGACGAAGAGCCCCTGAAGCAGCCTCACGACCAACCTCCTGCGACCACCAGCGAACGCACCAGCATCCCAACGCCGGTGAACGTACCGACAGCAACGCACGAGCGCAGGGAGAATCGCCCCACGCCGCACACGCCGTGCCCACTCGAGCATCCGTTGCCGACCCGCGCCCCGAGCCCGACCAAGAACCCCGCGACGACCATCCAGCCGACGGGCGCCGGGGCATGGCTGGCCACAGCCCCCGGCACGAACTGCCTTAGCAGCGCGCCACCGATCAGCAGGCCAAACACGAACCACGCAGCAAACCGGCGCTCGGAGGCGGGGCCATCCGCCAACTTCGCAGCGATACCGCTGATGCCAGCGATCCTTCCCTTGACGACGAGCAGGCTTCCAGCGGCCGCTCCGAACAGCGCTCCAGCACCCACCAAGCTCAAATAGTTGGACATCATTGGCCTCCACGCACCTGGAACAAGCTTTGGTGCAGAGCGCTAACCCTATGGATTCGCGTGTGAATCGGCCATGCTTGAAGCTCCAAATCAGTTGACCGATGCTCCAGAACGCTCGATGGACCTGCTCTCCGATCTGCTGAGCTCAATCCGCCTATCCGGCTCCGTCTTTTTCCGGGGGGATTTCGGCGCGCCGTGGGCGCTGACCTCACCGGACTCAGGGCAATTGGCAGAGGCTCTGCTACCGGCCGCGCGCCAGATGGTGCTCTTCCACGCAGTCCAAGCCGGAGAGTGCTGGGTCGGGCTCGAAGACGGCCCTCAGCGGTCGCTCAGCGCTGGCGATGTCATCTTGTTTCCATTCGGCAACGCTCATGCGATGGGCGCCGGCGACACGCACAGGCTCGACGATATCTCGATGCTCTTCCCTGGTCCGCCACCATGGACCGTACCCCCGCGGATTGCATACGGCGGGGACGGGCCAACCACACACATCGTGTGCGGCTTTCTGCATGTAGACAAAGCGCTGTTCAACCCGCTGCTCTCCAGCTTGCCCCCGTTGCTGGTGGTCCGACCGGACCACAGCCACTCCGGTTGGATGATGCGCTCGAGCATCGAGTTTCTATCCCGTGAGCTCGACAACACCAGCCCAGGTAGTCGCTCCGTTCTCGGTCGCCTCACGGAGCTGTTGTTCGTCGAGGTGCTACGCCAGCACATGGCGCACCTCGGGACCAGCGAGCTCGGTTGGCTGGCCGCGCTCAAGGACGACGGGGTCCGACGCAGCCTCGAGCTGATCCACGCGGAGCCAGCCGAACCCTGGAGCGTCGAGGAACTGGCGAAGCGCGCCGGGATGTCGCGCTCAGGGTTCGCTGCCCGATTCAACGAGCTGCTCGGAGAATCGCCAGGCCAGTACCTGACGCGCTGGCGTATCCAGCTTGCGTCCCAGCGCCTGCGCGACACGCAGGACAGCATCGCCAGCATCGCCGCGAGCGTCGGCTATGGTTCGGAGTCTGCCTTCAGCCGTGCGTTCAAGCGCGAAGCCGGCCGTGGCCCCGCTGATTTCCGCAAGGCAACCTAGTACCCAGAGGGGCGCTCAGAACCCTGGCGGCTTCTCAAAGCCGCCCATCACGCCCTCGAGTAGCTCCGCAAAGCGGATCGTGCGGTAGTCCTGATACTGATCGCCCACGATCTGCACGTTGATCGGCGCACCGTGAGAGGCACGGCCAATCGGCGCGCTCGTGGCGGGCAGACCGAGCAGCGACGCCAGGGCGATCCACGCGAACAGGTCGCTGTACGAGCGCTCCTGACCATTCACACTCAGCTTGCGCTGCATCAGCGATGGTCGGTGATCGTGACGAATGGCAGTGGTGAGCGCGGGGGGCATCAAGATCACGTCGTAGGCGCCAAACACCTTGGCAAACGCCGCACCGAGCTGCGCCACCCGCTCCTGCTGCTGCCGCGTCTCAGCGGAGCGCTGGTTGATACCGAGCAAGAAGTGACCGAAGTCGGCAGGCGCCCTGAGCGCCCGTGAAAGCAGCGGCATCAAGCGGCCCGTAAGCCCCATCAGGTGACGTTGCCGCGCGGGTAGTGCCGCGCCGAGCAAGGCGCCGAGGCCGCGCAGGTAGAGCGCGTAGAACTGCCGCAGTTCGAAGCCTTTCGGCGAGCCCCGGGTCACAGCAACGCCTCGCGCGCGGAGCCGCTGCTCGAGCTCTTTGTACTGCTGACGCAGGTCGTGATCGATGGGGCACAGCGGGTCGTCTATCCACAGCAGCACTCGGTAGTCTTCCAGGCGCTCGGGCGCCTCTGGTAGCGCGAGCGACCAAGCGCTCTTGTCCCGCGGCGGTCC
This sequence comes from Polyangiaceae bacterium, assembly GCA_050183255.1. Taxonomy (GTDB): domain Bacteria; phylum Myxococcota_A; class Polyangia; order Polyangiales; family Polyangiaceae; genus JAHBVY01. Next base: position 5,143 of record JBFXBK010000366.1, read on the forward strand.
GATCAACACATCGAGCAACAAACGCAGATCCGCCGCCGAGCGCGCCATCGGACCCGCCACCGCGAGCGTCGGCTCGCTCAGGGTGCCTGGAGGCCCCGGAACGTGACCGCGAAAGGACACCACGCCATAGGTCGGCTTGTGCCCGTACACGCCGCAGTAGTGCGCGGGGATGCGGATGGAACCGGCCAGGTCGCTGCCGACCTCCAGGGAAGTGAAGCCAGCGGCCAGGGCCGCAGCCGCACCGCCGGACGAACCGCCCGGGCTACGATCGGTTCCCCACGGATTATTCGTGGTGCCGTAGACCTTGTTGTAGGTCTGGATGTCCGAGGCCAGATACGGCACGTTGGTCTTGCCGAAGATGATGGCGCCGGCATCCTGCAGGCGGCGCACGATGTCCGCCGGCTCGGTCGGTCGATGATCGCGGTACTCCGGCGCGCCGGCAGCGCAGGGCATACCGGGGACTTCCCAGGTGTCCTTCAACGTCAGCGGTAGGCCGTGAAGCGAGCCGAGGCGCTCACCACGGCTGCGAGCCTGATCCGCACGCTCTGCTGCTGCTCGCGCCCCAGCGAAGTCCCTCGCGACGACGGCGTTCAACGCCCCATCGTAGCGTTCGATGCGCTGGATGCACTGCTCGAGCAGCTCACGGCTCGTCACGCGTCCGCTCTCGAGCGCGCCGAGCAGCTCGGTCGCGCTGCTGTGGGGGTCGACAACCGGCGCTTCGCTGCGTCCTTCAGTTGAGCTGGGCAGCATGCATCTCCGACAAGCCTGGGGCGGCCTCTTCATTTCCGCGCAGAACCGGATTGCTGAAGCTGAGCGCGCCGTCATCGAGCTTCGTCAGCTTCATCATCACGTAGTCGAGCACGTAGTTTTGATACAGCTTCCACGGCTTGCCTGCGCCCTGGCGAGGCATCAGGTGCAGGGCTCGCTTCACGTAGCCGGAGTTCAGGTTCAAGAACGGCCCGCCGTCTTCCACGCTGCCATCTGCGGTCGGCGTACACACGCGCTGGCCAGTCTTGTCCATGTGATTCATCACCCTGCAGAAGTAGTCGAGGATGAGATCCGCCTTGAGCGTCCACGAGGAGTTCGTGTAGCCAAAGACCATCGCCAGGTTCGGGACGTCCTGCAACATCGCGCCCTTGTAGTAGTACTTCTCTGCGACCTTCACCGGCTCACCATCCAAGGTGAGTTCGCTGCCGCCGAGCACCTGGAGTTCGAGCCCGGTGGCCGTGACGATGATATCCGCGGGGATCTCCTCGCCGGACTTCAGCAGAATGCCGCTCTTCGTGAAGCGCTCGATCTGATCGGTGACGACCGATGCTTTACCCGACTTCAGCACGTCGAACATGTCGCCGTCGGGCACTGCGCAGAGGCGCTCGTCCCACACGTTGTACTTCGGGGAAAAGTGCGACAGATCCACGCTGCCCTCGAGCTGCTTCTTCACGCGGCCCATCAGCAAACGACGCGCTTGGGCGGGGTAGCGCCGCGCGAAATTGAAGAGCGTCATGCTGAGCAGCACGTTGCGCACGCGCGCCAGGGAGTAGACGGCCTGCTCCGGCAGGTACTCCCGCAGCTTGTTCGAGATCTTGTCCTGCTGCGGCACGTTGATCACGTAGCTCGGCGAGCGCTGCAACATCGTGACGTGGGCGGCCTTGTCCGTCAGCGCAGGCACCAGCGTCACCGCGGTGGCGCCGCTGCCGATCACGACGATGCGCTTCCCCGAGTAGTCGAGCCCTTCGGGCCAATGTTGGGGATGGATCACCTCCCCCCCAAAATCCTCGCGTCCCTCGAACTCTGGCGTGTGGCCGCCTTCGTATTTGTAGTAGCCCGAGCAGCAGATCACGAACTGCGCACTGATCCGCACGGTATCACCCGTGTCCAGCTGCTCGACCTCGAGCTCCCAGCGGCCGCTCTTGCTGTTCCAGTTCTGGCTCTTGACCTTGTGCCGGTAGCGGATCTTGCGGTCGATGCGGTACTCACGCGCAGTCTCCTCGATGTAGCTCCGGATGTCGTGGCCATCGGCTATCGCCTTCGGGTTCGTCCACGGCTTGAAGTGGTAGCCGAGCGTGTACATGTCGGAGTCGGAGCGGATCCCCGGGTAGCGAAAGAGGTCCCAGGTGCCGCCCATCGCCTCTCGCATCTCGAGCAACGCGAAGCGCTTGCCCGGGCACTTCTGAGAGAGGTGGACACCCGCACCGATGCCGGACAGGCCCGCACCGATGATCACGACATCGAGGTTTTCGTACTGCATGCTGAAGCTCCTGGTCGCCCTCGCTATTGAACCGGTGTCAGTAGTGTAGTCAGGATGGGGCGAAACGGCAGGTCCGCAGGGGACATCCTGGTTGTCATTTCAGGCCAATCTTCACGCCTGGTTGGGGGTGAGGGAGCACCCGGAAGCGCCGATTTTGGCTGCGGGGCACTTTGATGGGCTGAGCGTTGTCATCAACGGCCAAGGCTCCCATAGTGCCCGAGGTGTCCGTCGAAGCAGGCCGACAACGGGACGAGTGGAAGCGCTGGTTCATTCCCGGGGTGTTCCCCATGACCGTGCTGGAGATCGCGACCGAGCGCGGTCTGTCCTCGAAGGAGCTGCTCAGCCGCGCCGGCATTTCCCTGAGCGCCGCGGAGATCGCCGAGTCGGGGCTGACCCTGAGCCAGCACTTGTTGCTCACCGCCGTCGTCCGACAAGAGCTCGACGATCCGTCGCTGGCCGCGGAGATGGGTTGGCGCTTGCCCCCCACCGCCCTCGGCAGCGTGGGCTATGCCATCCTCGCGAGCTCCACGTTGCGTGAGGCGCTCGAGGTGCTGCAGCGCTTCTGGCACCTGATCGGCCGCGCATCGAATCTGGTGGTGCATAGCCAGGGGGAAATTGGCAGTATCGAGCTCGACATCAACTTGCCGGTTCCTGCAGCCCAGCGCGCAGAGGTCACGCAGATTTGCTTCTCCGCGATGTATCGCGGCATCGGCGCGCTCGCGCCGCAAACCGTGGATCAGGCGGAGATCTGGTTCGCCTTCCCTGAACCAGAACACGCTGCCTACCTGAAGCGGCGCCTCGGCAACGTGCGCTTCGGCATGCCCACTTCCCAGTTTCGTTTCCCCACGAAACTGCTCGACACTCGGCTCGCGATGTCGAACCCGACGGCGCTCAGCTCCGCGATGAAGTGGTGCGCCCGAGAGGAACGCGAGCGAGGGCTGAGCGATGGTCAACTCGTGGCACGCATCGGAGCGGAGCTGAAGCCAGGGCAAAACGGCTACCCATCGCTCGAAGACATGGCCAAGCGCCTTGGAATGGCCCCGCGCACCCTGAGGCGGCACCTGCAGAATGAAGGCACCCGTTACTCGACACTGGTGGAAGCTGCGCGCCGCCGCGAGGCACTGCGCTTGCTGGACAACCCACGGCTACCAGCGCACGAGGTCGCGGAGCTGCTGGGCTACGTGGATGCCGCAAATTTCACGCGCGCCTTTCGCCGCTGGACGGGACAGACGCCGAGCCAGTATCGCAGCGAACGCGAAGGCAAAGCGCGCAATTCATAGCGAGACGGTTGCGTCGGAGTCCGGGAGCAAGGCTATCTTCCCGGCATGCGCTTCCTTTCCCGTCTGGCAACTCCAACCCTCCCTTTGGCACTGCTCGCCCTGAGCTGCAGCAGTGAAGACGTGATCTCCGAGCCCGCCGTCGCATCCGTCGAAGGGGACGTGCTCGCCTTCCTCGACGAGGTCGGGGGCGAGCGCGTATCGGGAGCGACGGTCAGCGTCCTCGAACACCCGGAGATGCAGGTGGTGACTGGCGACGACGCCCACTTTCGCTTCGATGGCTTGCGCGTGGGCAGCGATGTCACGCTGGTGGTGGAGCACCCGAATTTCAAGACCACGCAGACAGCCACGTTGCAGCTCAGTGAAAAAGGCATCCACCCGTTTGCGATCCAGGTCGTTTCCAAGGGGATCTTCACGGCGCTGTCGGGGCTCGTGCCGACACCGGTAAACGAAGCCGAGAACTGCGTCGTCGCCAGCACCGTCGCACGCATGGGCGGCTCCCTCTACGTCCACTTGCGGCAAGGCATGGCAGACGTGAGCGTGTCCCTCTCCCCCGCCCCACCGCCGGGCAGCGGCCCAATCTACTTCGACGAAGACGTACTGCCAGCGGTGGATCAGCCCGCGACGAGCAAAGACGGCGGCGTGCTGTTCTACAACGTGCCGCCGGGTGAGTACGTGATGAGCGCCAGCCGCGCGAACACGCTCTTCAA
>JBFXBK010000367.1:0-9373 GCA_050183255.1 Polyangiaceae bacterium
CCCTTGCCAAGCCTTGTCCACGTCCATGCTCGTCGTACCCGCGGCGGGTTCATCGTCTTCGCCATACAGGTAATCGTGTATCGACTCCGGCTTCGCGAAGAGCTTCGCCAGGTCCGCGCCTGGCAGACGCATGAAACATCCAATCATCCCCATATCTGCCGCGCTCCTTCCACGACCCGAAATACTATTTCCTCGAGGTTATTCTAGACGTAGGCGTCACACTCGTAGCACCAGGTGAAGTGGCCGTCGCCCATGGGCAGTGACTTGATCACCGGGTGACCTGCCGCCTTCGCGTGAGCCGTGTTGTGACCCTTCTGGGACTCACAGCAACCCACGTGGCCACACGTGGTGCACACGCGCAGGTTGAACTCAGAGCCACACTCTTCGCAGCGCTCGCCGCTGGGCGTCGCCACGTTGCCGTCGAAATGGGTGCACTTGGGGATCATGTCGCCTCTTGCTTCAGGATGGTTGAGTGCCAGCGAGTATTGGGACGATCGAGCGCGATCGCCAGGTGTCTTGAAGCTCGAGCGTAGCGCACCCCGCGCGCGCCACTTTCAGGAGCCGAACTGGCCATCGGCTGAAACATCGCGCGTGCTAGGCTTGGCGCTTGTCCCCTCTCCCCCACCCTAGAAAAACCCTGAAATTCCCAGCCAAGCGGTTGGCAGCGCTCACCGCACTGGGCGCCTTTGCAACCCTTGCCTGCGGCTCCGACGGCGCCGGGACGGCGGGCAACGGCGCAGGCTTTGGCGGCTCCCAGAGCGGCGGTTCAGGGAACGCCGGCAGCGCAGGCGACGCCGGTACGAACGGCGGGAGCGGCGGAGATTCCGGCAGCGCTGGCAGCGCGAGCGGAGGTAGCGCAGGCAGCGGGAACGCGAGCGGAGGCAACGCGAGCGGAGGCGACGCAGGCGCCGGGGGTAGCGCAGGCGCCGCGCCCTGCACCACGCGCATCACCTACGGTTCCGCGTGGATAAAAGGTGGGAACCACCCAAGCGACTACGACGTCGCTGACGGGGTCGTGACCTGGGACGGCAGCTGTCAAGTGGACGGCTCGGGCAATGCCTACGCCACGCTCTCCAACGGCTGGCAACCCTACTTCAGCGGCAAGAACTGCATCATCGCCCTGGACTACAGCGACACCTGCACCGGCGTCCCTGCGAGCTGTGAGACGCGCATCGGGTATGGTTCCGCGTGGATTCCAGGCCCCAGTCACCCCAACTACTACGACGATCAATCCGGCGTCGTCACCTGGGATGGAGTGTGCACCAACAGCGGCGGCAACTCCTCGGCGACGCTCTCCAACGGCTGGACACCCACGTACACCGGGAGCAACGCATGCGATCTCGCGTTCCGTCACACCCAGTGCGGCGGCCTCTACGCGAACCCAGTGGTCGACGTCGACTGTCCCGATCCTGGCGTGATGCTTGACGGCGACACGTACTACATGGCTTGCACGCCGGGCCCGAAGTACCCGCTGCGCTCTTCAAAAGATCTCGTCCACTGGCAGAGCGAAGGCAGCGTGTTCAGCGACGCCACCAAGCCGAGCTGGGGCACCGGTAGCTTCTGGGCGCCGGAGCTACACAAGGTCGGCAGCGGCTACGTGGTTTACTTCAGCGCGAAGAGCTCCACTTCGGGCACCTTCGCCATCGGCGCCGCCAGTGCCTCGAGCCCCACCGGGCCGTACACGGACATCGGTCAGCCGTTGATCACGGAGCCGAGCCCCGGCGCGATCGATGCGCATTATTTCCGCGCGTCAACAGGCAAGCACTATGTGCTGTGGAAGATCGACGGTAACGCCGTGGGCCAGTCGACGCCGATCAAGATCCAGGAGCTCGCAGCAGATGGCTTGTCAGTGGTGGGAAACGCGACGACGCTGATCACCAACACTGCGAGCTGGGAAGGGGCGCTCGTCGAAGGACCATGGATGGTGGAGCACGGCGGCGAGTTCTTCCTGTTCTACAGCGCGAACGGCTACGCGAGCTCCAGCTACGCCATCGGCGTCGCGAAATCGAACTCACCCACTGGGCCGTTTACCAAGAAGGGCTCGCCCATCTTGGTCAGCAAAGGTGCCTGGGCTGGCCCGGGTCACGGCTCGGTGTTGCAGGGTCCTTCCGGCGACTGGGTGCACATCTACCACTCGTGGGTCGCAGGTAAGATCCAGCAGTCACCGGGCCGCGTGGTGCTCGTCGATCGCATCCAGTGGAGCGGCGGTTGGCCCCTGATGCGGGGCGCACCTTCGTCGCGTTCTCAGCCGTTGCCTTAGTGCATCACGGGCTTGGGGGTGAGGCGCGACGCACGGTCCGCGCACGCCGCCAGCTGGCGCCGCACGATCACTAGTTCTTGAAGCGTGAGTCGCCACGCACCAGGCGAACCACACCGGCTAGTATCAAGAAGAACCCGAGAGCTGCAAGCACGGGCCCGAGCCAGTGCTCACCGGGAAAGAGCAACGTGCGTTCGGCGTGGGGTAGCCCGAACGCTACGACCTTGTCGCCAATTCCTCCCGGAACGAACTTCGCGAAGTACGCCGTCGCGACCAAGCCCAAGAGCACCAGCAATAAGCCGAGCAGGGCCCGCCGCCGCGCACGCTGCCTAGTCGCGTCGCGCAGCTGCGAGACCACGTCCTCGATATGAGCTGAAGCTTCTCCGCGTTGCAGCCCGGCCTCCGCCAGCTTGCTCAACACGATGCTGCGCTTCTCTCCGCTGGCCAGGCGAGCGCGGGCATCACTCAGGATGCGCATGCGGTCCGCTTCGGAGAGTTCAACCGGCGCAGGCGGTGGCGCTGATGGTCGCACCGAGATTGGCGGGGTTCCCGGAGGCAACGTCAGCGGCGGGCGCGTCGAAGCCGGCGCGAGGTCCCCTGGACGCACCGAAGGCGGACGCACCGAAAGGCTACCGGTCACCAAGACCTTCACGCGATAGGGTCCGAGCTTGAGCTCGTCACCATCCTTCAGCTGGCGCTTGCTCTGGATGCGCGCTTCGTTCAACGCAACGACGCCACCCAGGGGATCGGCGATGGCCCCGGCGCCATCGCGACGCACGAGCAACGCCTCTGCAGACACCGACGGATGGTTCAGCACCACGTCGCAGCCCGAGGCGCGCCCGAGCTTCACGTTCCCGCTGACATTGACTCGCCGTTCCCCCTCAGGTCCGGAGATCTTGAGGGCGACCGCCATAGCCACACATCGATCGTCAGCGCCGTGGAGACGTCAATCTCCGTCTGGAAACGGGAAGTACGAAAGTTCACGAACGCACGACACCCTACTGCGCACGGAGTGCGCCGTCCCGACATTAGGTGCATCGCGCCTGGCGAGTTACCATCAACGGAGTGCGACCCAAGAACGCGGATCCCGCCATGACTCAAGAGGCCATCCTGAGCGCGGCGATGACGATCGTGAGTGAGAGCGGACCGACAGCGCTCTCCCTCAGAGGAGTCGCGCGCAAGGCGGGGCTGAGCACGGGGACGGTGAGCTACTACTTCTCTTCTCTGGACGCGCTGTGTGAAGCGTGCCTTGACGGGCACTACGATCGGATGCGCGCGCTGGCGCAGAAGCACATGCTGCGCCTCGCGGATTCGACGCCGGCGCAGGTTACTGCTGACGCCACGCGCGAGTTGTATCGCTTTGGTATTGCCGAGCGGCCGATCTTGCTCCTGCAACTGAGTCGCTTGGCGGAACACGGCGGACACACGGACCAGCGCAGGGACAACCATCACCGCAACATGATGCGCAACGTGGCCACGAGCGTCGGCACGGACACCTGGCTCAAGATCCAATCGTTGGTGTTTGCGGCCGCGCGCTACGTGTGCCTGAGCGAAGACGATCTGTTGTTGTTCACGGGAGCGAACAACCTCGCAGAGGCTCACGATCGCATCGAGCAACACCTGGTCGACATCGCACTCCTGACCGTGGGTCAGACTGTCCCCAAGTCTTGAGCCTCCCGGCTACTCCCAGCAAAAATCCACGCGGATAGGGCTCCGCAGGGAGAAGTCTTCCTCGGTCAGCTCGAGCACGCTGAACGCGTTGCTCGGCCACACGACGTTCCCGTTGCACGAGGCGTAGTACTTGCTCTGCTCGATGTGCAACGCCGATAGCCCCGGCTTGCCCGCCCACATCAACGCGTTGGACGACGGTACACCGCGCCCTTGATCGGTGCAGATGTTCTCGCGGCAGCGCGTGCGCAGGAACACGTTGCCGTCTGCCCCTGCGTAGTTGGAGAAGCAGCCGTTGCCCATGCGGATCGCGTCCACGTCTTCGACCCGACCGGTGCTCGTGTCCCCGTCGAAGATCACGCCAACACCTGAGGGTGAGTTGTTACCGTCCACCAACCCGCGGCGGATCAAGGCGTTCAGCGACTTGTAGACGTTCACATTGTCCTCCGGCCAAGACTCCGGCGGGTTCTCCACGGAGAAGTCTTCCAGCAAGCCAGAGTCCGAGGCGTTCCACTGCACGATTTGTCCGCGAGGAAACGGACCACGGAAGTCGTGACCTTCGATGAAGCTTAGCTTCGAGTCGGGACACGCTTGCAGATAGATCCCGCTCGAGCCGCGAGTGAGCCGCGCGCCGGTTACCGTGAGCCGCGCCGATTGATAGCAGCTGATGTTCAGCAGGTCGGCGGAGCTGTTCGCACCCATCACCGGCGCGCCCGTGTGTTCGATGGACACGTGATCCAGTACGACGTCGTCAGAGTTCGCGACGTGGATCCCCACACCGCCAGAGTGGAAGATCTCCACGTTGCGCACCACGACACCGTTGTGTCCATCGATGTCGATGGCGGGACCGCTAGTAGAGGTGATGCGTAGCCCTTCAATCACCTGATTGTCCGCCGTAGCTTTCACTGGTCCGGAGTCGGTGAGCGCACAGCTGGGCGCACCGCCTGCGCCTCCGGAGCCAGCGCTGCCGCCAGTAGAAGCACCGCTCGTCCCGCCGACGCCACCACTCGCGCCGGTCCCCGCGGCGCCTCCGCTTTGCCCTGCGGAACCACCCGTTCCGCCGCCGCCAACGCTGGAGCCTGCAGATCCACCGGCAGAAGCCCCGGCGCTACCCGCCACACCCGAGCTGCCCCCATTACTCTGGCCACTGTCCCCGTCGCCGCTGCAGCCAGCCAACAAGCAGCTTCCGAAACCCAACGCCCAGAGGAATCGCATGGCGCTGAGTGTGCCACGCCGAGACGACGTCTGCTGAGGAACGCAGTGCAATCGTTACCGAGCGGCGAGTTCTTATCCGTACGGGATGCGATTCGAGTCAAACTCAACCCGTGTCGATGGCGATGAGGCGCCAGGTCCCTCGAACGCGACCAAAGAAGAACGAAAATTCCGAGTTCGCAAAATGCGTGATGTACCGGTCCGCTGCGTATGCCAGGTGAGTCATCCCCACGACATGGGAATGTGGGCGCTGGCGTTCGAAGTACTTCACGTTCGCACGCAAGCTACGCACCACGAAGAGTCGCTTCGAAGGAAGCTCTCCGAACAAGTAGTTGGATGAAGGCTGCTCCGAGTTCAGCCACACGAATTTCGCCTCCTCCAGATGCTGACTGAAGCGGGCCGAGTTCAAGTGGTAGGCCCCCTCGCCGTGGTTTGCGTTGAACACTCTCGCGACGGACTCTGCCGAGCCAAACCGCGGCCTCTGATTGTCGAGTTGGACATAAGCAACCTGTACATCCATGCAATGGCTCCAGATGACCCACAGGCCGAGCCCTTGATCCCCGTGCTTCAAGAGCGCGTCCTTGAATGAGTCATTCCAGTCTTCGGCAAAGCCCTCCAAGTACCGCGCAAAGCTCAGCGTCTCAGCAGACGCATTCGGAAGCGTGAGCGCCCTCACGCGCTCCACCGCTGGCGGCCCACTCCACTCATTCGGTTGCGGCGGTTGTAGCTCGTCGCGGTCCACTTGAGGGTAGACGGCTGACGGCGCCAGCAGCGGGAGTTCATCGGGCCAAGCGGTGTAGTCGCACGCGCAAAGACTCAGCGCGATCACACACGGCGCAAACGTTTTGGGAGGCACAGCCCTGGCAAACGCCGTTCAGCGCATTGCGATTCCGCGAGGTTGAGCAGCGCTTCTTTGGGGGGCGAGCACTGGAGACCAGCGCGCCTCTCCCCCAAAAAGCTAGCCGATTCTCGGCCGCGGCAAGACGAAGCGCAACCGGGCCTCGGGCGCGTCGAGCTCTGCTTGGCTGTAGTAGCGCCGCAAATCGCCGCTCTTGTGATCAAGCAGCCCTGGGTTTCTCTCCAAGAGCTCATCGAAGCTGACTCCTGGCGAGCGCTGCATGGCGTCGTCGAGAAGCGCAACGTAGGCCCACGTGATGGTGGCGTGGAACTTCTCGGGCACGCCTAATTTTTGGGTGAGGAGCTTCAGCCCGCCGACGTAGCGCGCCAGCGCGTCCTCGGCACTCATTTCCCCAAGGTAACACCAGGCGACGTACAGGTGCTGCCGATGATGAAACTCCGAGGCTGCTAAGCTCGCGCTCTCGAAGGCCAGTACCAATGGGTCGCGAGACATGTGGCGTAGCCTAGCGGAAATAGCGATCCGCGATCACTCGAGGACTCAGAACCACGTGCAGCCGTGGTTCGTGTGCTGCTCGGTGCTGACGGCCACGTCGTTCAGGTAACACACGGCGGTAACGCCATACATGTCGCAAGCCTTGCAGCTGTCGCCGTCACAACGGCCACCACGGATGCTCACGCCTTCGCGACAAGGATTTCCGCAGCGCTTTCGCACCTCGCTGCGGCTGTCCCCTTCGTGCACCTTGCAGTACTCGTTGTGCTTGGTGATCACGTCCACTTCGAACGGCGCGCTCGCCTTCATGTAGACCCCCAAGCCGACCAGTAGCAGCACGACGGCGACTGCCAGGATGATGACAGGCTTCCCCATTGCTCCAGGGTACCGACGGGGAAAGCAACGCTCCAGACCGGCGGGGACAGTCCACCTCCCGTCGCGCAACCCACCGTAACCCTTGTGTGATGCCGGCCCCGAAAGCGGTTCCATTAGTTCAGGTCTAAAGCATCTCTTCACTGGGCCGGCGGGCCGGTCTAGACTCCGGCCGGGATTTGGTCCGGTAGCCACGGGGTGATGGGGATGACACGACGCATTTGGTTGGGACCGCTGTGCGCTTTGAGCGCGCTGGGGATGTTGCACTGCTCGGCCGCCGGAGACGGCAACTCAAGCGGCGGCAACGGGGGCAGCGGCAACAACGGGGGCAACGGCTCTGGCGCCAATGGTGGCAGCGCGGGCTTCCTGTCGACTGGCGGCACCGGAGCCGGCGGCAGCGGGCCTGCTGACTGCCAAGGCGCGGATCAGAAGACCAGCTCGGGCTGCAACTACTACGCGGTGGTGCCAGACATCACCTTCGACGCACGCGGCGGGTGCTTCGCCGCGTTCGTCGTGAATCCGTCGAACGACAACATCTTCATCAAGGTGAGCTACGCTGGTCAGTCGCTGGATCCCAATCAATTTGGCTACATCCCGAGCGGCTCCGGGCCGAGCATCCAGTACTCGAAGATGACGAACAGTCGCATTCCCGCAGGGGAAATCGCGATCCTGTTTTTGAACCGCTTCGGCGCGTCACCCCTCGGCCTGAACACGAACTGCCCCGCGGGAGTGACACCGGCCATCTCGACCATGGATGCAGCTCCACACGGAACCAGCATAGGCTCTGCGTTCCACTTCGAAACGTCGGCACCAGTGGTCGCGTACGACATCTATCCTTACGGAGGTGGGCAGAGCGCCCTGACCAGCGCCACGCTGCTCTTGCCCACGACTTCGTGGGGCGACAACTACATCGGGGTGAGCGCGTTCGGGAACGGATTGCCCATCGGCTCCCAGCCGTTCCTTTCGGTGGTCGCACACCAGGACGGCACGCAGATCACCATCAGCCCAAACGTCGCGATCGTTGGCGGCAACGGGGTCGCCCCAACCGGCGCCGGTCAACCACAGACTTACTCCCTCAACGAAGGACAAGTCTTGCAGTTCACCCAGGGGCAGGCGCTGGACGGCAGCGTCATCCAGGCGAACGCGCCGATAGGCGTGTGGGGTGGCATGACGACGCTGAGCATCGGGGCGTGCTGCGCCGAGAGCGCGCATCAACAGATCCCGCCAATCCGGGCCCTCGGCAGCGAGTACGTCGGCGTGCGCTACCGTAACCGCTACGACGGGATCGAGGAGTCACCGCCGTGGCGGTTGATAGGCGCCGCGGATGGCACACAACTCACCTGGGAGCCGAGCACGCCTCCGGGGGCTCCGACTAGCCTGAACCTGGGTCAAGTCGCTCAGTTCAACGCCCCCGGGCCGTTCGTGGTGCGGAGCCAAACCGAGGACTACCCCTTCTACATGTCCGCGCACATGACCGGCGCGGCGGAGTTCGACCCCGCACAGCAAGAGCCGCCAACCGGCGGTGACGACGGCCGAGGCGACGCGGAGTTCGTCAACGTGGTGCCACCCGGAGAATACCTCGACCGCTACGTGTTCTTTGCAGATCCGACCTACCCCGAGACGAACCTGGTCGTGGTGCGCAAGAAGACAGCCGGCGAGTTCTTCGCCGACGTCACCATCGACTGCGCCGGCGCGCTGGACGGCTGGCGACCGATCGGTACCTCCGGGAAATACGAGTACACCTACTTCGACCTCGTGCGCCACAACTTCGAAGGTCAGAAGGGTTGCAACACGGGCCGCCGGGAGATCTACAGCAATGAGCCGTTCGGGCTCACGGTGTGGGGCTGGGGCTCAGGCGAAACCGGCAGCCAGCTCTCGGGTTTCTACTCGCAATACGTGAGCTATGCCTACCCAGGCGGTGCTAGCGTCGCACCGATCAACACGGTAGTTGTGCAGCCAAAGCCGCGCTAAAATCCGCACGGATTCATTTGGCGGAGCTCGGGGCGGGTGCGGTTTCTCCACCAGGAGCGACGGCACCGGCGGCACCGCCGTCTGAAAGCTCTGCCTCCGCTTCCGCCTTGAGCCTGCGGTAGTCCCGCATGTGCTCGCGTTCCTCCTTGCACTCGAGCTTCAAGGCGTCGCACAGGCGGAGGACCTCCGTTTGTGAGTTGATCGCGCCCTCTACGTCACCCGTGTCCCATTGCGCGAGGGCGTAGCCACCCAACGTTCCGGGAGACTTCGCCGAGGTGCCCTCGTTCGCCATCTTCGCGAGTTCGAACACAAACTCCGCGTCGTCGTCCGCCTCGCGTAGGACCATGGCGATCTTGAGCGCTTGCCCTGCCCGTCCCTTCAACACGGCGCGCAACGCATCCGCCTTACGAGCTCGGTCGTCCGGATCCTGACCGACAGACTCGCGGTAGTCCGCCGCACGTCAATCTCGTCGATGTCCTCGCTGGGACCCACGGCGCTAGTCGGCGTTGGGTCGCGCAGCTGGTAGATGACAAGGCGTGCGAGCC
>JBFXBK010000368.1:0-9310 GCA_050183255.1 Polyangiaceae bacterium
GAGATTAATATTATTTTTGTGATTGTTTATTTGAGTTTGTTTTGAAACCCGACTGAGCCGAGGGCGATCAGGAGAATCACGGCGATGACGTCGGTTAGCCGCTCGGCGATCACGATTGGCGCGGTGCGCGGCATCGGGACTTCGTGCGTCTCCGCGAGCACGGCGCTCTTGAACACCTCGCCGACCTTTCCCGGGGTCACGGTCAGAACGAACCCCGAAAGGAACACCAGGAAGCTCTCGAGCTTCGGCACACCGCGCACGTCGAGCCGCGCGAGGTAGTACTCCCACTTCGCGAAGCGCAGCACGTAGTTGAACGTCGCGAGGCCGAGCGCCGCTGCGAAGGTCCACCAGTGAAAACCACCAAGGCTCGCGCGAACCGCACTGATCCCCGAGTAGACGACGAACGCCCCGTAGACCAGGACACCGAGTAACAGTGCGAATAGCACGCGCCTGAGAAAGCGATTCATTTCGGAAGAAGGGGGGAGGGCGGTTAACCGCGCTTCTTGTATTGGTACAGGCGCAGTCCCCACACGAGGAGTCCCGCCACTAGCAGAATCCCGCCAACCACGCCGATCCCCCACGCAGGCCAGCCGTATTTCCCGTTCGCGAGGCCGTTTGGGCGCACCTCCACGATCTTGCGGGTGGACCCGGAGTGGCCAGCGTCAGGCTGCAGCGCCAAGGCGCGCCAGTCCGCGAGGCGGGTAGTGGCGAGGATGGGGTTGGAACGCATCCGCGCTTCGCTTACACGTCGAAGTCCCACAAGGCAACTCACAGGGCCGAACCGTTGGACTACTGAAGCTCTCCGCCCTTGGTCGGAGCTACCGGTTCGACGGCCTTGCCCCTGCACTAGCTGGGGATTCGGGCTAAGCTCGCGCGGCCTTTCTGGAGCTTACGTGTCAGTAGCACCCATCGAAGAAACCCAAGATATCGACCTGTTGGACCGGTGTTCCTCTGCCTGTGGAGCCCTGCGTGAGCAGGTCGCGCACGCGGTCGTCGGTCAGAGCGACGTGGTAGACGCGTTGCTCGTCACCCTGCTGGCCCGTGGTCATGCCTTGCTCGTGGGCGTACCTGGACTCGCGAAGACGCTCCTCGTGTCGTCGGTTGCGCGCGCGCTGGACCTCAGCTTCGGCCGCGTTCAGTTTACGCCCGACCTCTTGCCCGCCGATATCACGGGAACGGATGTCCTCAACGAAGTCGAGGCGGGGGCGGTGATCCGCCGCGAACTTTCGTTCATGCCCGGCCCGATCTTCCACAACCTCGTCCTCGCGGATGAAATCAATCGTACCCCCCCGAAGACTCAGGCAGCTCTTCTGCAGGCCATGCAGGAGCGGTGCGTAACTGTCGGCGGGCACACGCATCGCTTGCCTGATCCCTTCCAAGTGTTTGCCACTCAGAACCCAATCGAGCAGGAAGGGACGTATCCGCTCCCTGAAGCACAGCTCGATCGTTTCCTGCTGGAAATACACGTTGGTTACCCATCGGCGACTGAAGAAGAGGACATCGCGCGTCGCACCACGAGCGGCGTCGAGCCCGACGTGCGACCCGTGGTCACCACCGAGGATGTGCGCAACATCGGGCGCTTGATCCCACGCATCCCGATCACCGATGAAGCGGTGTCCGTCGCCGTGCGCGCAGCGCGCGCCACCCGTCCCGGCTCGGATGAAGCACCGAATGAGGTGAAGCAGTATGTCCGCTTTGGAGCCGGGCCGCGCGGGAGCCAAGCGCTCGTGTTGGCTGCCAAAGCGCGGGCTGCTAGTCGGGGGGAGGCCGCGGCTGACATCGAGGACGTGATGGCGCTGATCCT
The DNA here is from genome assembly GCA_050183255.1 of Polyangiaceae bacterium. Classification (GTDB taxonomy): domain Bacteria; phylum Myxococcota_A; class Polyangia; order Polyangiales; family Polyangiaceae; genus JAHBVY01. The sequence continues at coordinate 1,805 of JBFXBK010000368.1, forward strand.
TCCCGCGCTGCGTCATCGTGTCGTCTTGAGTTACCGTGCGGAAGCGGATGGCGTGAAGGACAGCGACGTCGTCTCAGCAGTGCGGCGCAAGCTCGGAGTCTGAGCGGACCCTTCACGGGCGAAGTTGCCGCCGGTGGCCGATTGCCTCGCGCCTGAGGGCCGCGTGGGCGGGAACTCAACGGGTCCGCGGACTGGTGCAGGCGAGCAGGTCTGGCGCCACTTGCGCTGCCGTTTTATGCCACCACAGGCTATGCTGAGGCCGCCCCATGAATGACGCTGAGCTGAGCTTGAAGATCAAGGAACTCATGATTCGTGAGCTCGACCTGAGTGATCTAACTCCCGCTCAGATCGATGACGGCAGCGCGCTGTTCGGCGAGGGTTTGGGCCTCGACTCGCTGGATGCCTTGCAGCTTGCGATTGCCCTCGAAGAGGAGTTCGGTGTCACGATTCCCGAAGGCGAAGAAGCGAAGCCGATCTTTGCTAGTGTCAATGCGATCGCCCTGCACATCACGCAGCAGCGCTCATGAGTCATCGGGTCGCTGTCACTGGGGTTGGCGCTGTGTGCGCCCTCGGCGTCGGGGCCGAGACTGCATTTGAACGCTTGATGCGTGGCGACATTGCCGTGCGGAGAACCCTGCCGGGGGCGATCGAACTCGGGGTGGGAGTCTGCGCCCTGCCAGAGCTGCCTGTCGCCCATGTGGCTGGAAGCTGGAAGGATCAGGTCAGTCGCACGGAAGCCCTCGGCCTGTTGGCGCTCGGCGAGGCGCATACTCAGAGTGGCGAGGCGCGCGGCAGCGTTGGACTGATCTGGGGCACCACGACTGGTGGACTCAGAGAAACCGAAGCCTGCCTCGCGAACCTGGGTGACGACCCAAGCAAGGAAGAACTTGCGCCGTTGTTCGCGTTTCCGATCTCGGGACTCACATCCCGATCTGCGAGCGTCATCGGATCGATCGATCGCTGCCGCACGGTCTGCTCCGCATGTTCCAGCGGAGCCCTCGCCATCGCGATGGGAGCGGCGTGGATCCGAGGCGGCTTGTGTGATCGCGTGTATTGCGGAGGCGCCGATGCGTTGTGTTCCACCACGCTGCTCGGCTTCGGCGCTCTAGGGCTGCTCGACCCCGAAGGAGGCAGGCCGTTCGATGGCGACCGCGCCGGACTCTCTCTCGGGGAAGGGGCAGGTTGTTTGGTGCTTGAGCGCGGCGAGGTTGCGGAAGCGAGGGGCGCAGAGGTCTTGGCGTGGCTCGATGGCTGGGCCTGCGGTGCGGAGGCATTTCACATCACGCAGCCCGAACCCGGAGGTAGCACGCCCACCAGACTGGTTCTTGAGGCGCTTCAGCAGGCGCAGCAGTCGCCCGACCGCATCGGATACGTAAACGCTCACGGAACCGGTACCGTGCGGAACGACGATGCGGAGCTCGAGGCGTTGGAAGCGGTGTTCGGCGGTGGCTTCGCGTCACCTAGAGTTTCGTCCAACAAGGCTCAAGTCGGACATGCCCTGGGTGCCGCAGGAGCGCTGGAAGCGGTGTTTAGCGTGCTGGCGTTGAACACTGCCGGGTTGCCGCCCAACCCCAGGCTCGAGGCTCCGCCCCATCCCGGCTTGCTCGGTATTCGTGGGGAAACGCTTCAGGTTCGCGCCGCGCTCAGTAACTCGTTTGGTTTCGGGGGCATGGACGCGACGCTCTGCCTAGTCGAGCGAGACAGTGTCACGCCACCAACCGGTCCAGGGCCGCGGCCCGTCTTTGTGACTCGGAGTCAGGTGCTCGCGCCGGGCCCGGAGGATGAACCCCGTCGCTTGCCGGAGCGCACGCAGCTGCTGGACAGCGAACGCTCGCGGCGCTTCGATCCGCTGTCCGTGTTGGTCAGTGCGTGCGTCGAGCGCTGCCTCGCCGGCGTGGAACTTGACGCTGAACGTCGCGTCGGTCTGTTTCACGGGACCGCCTTTGGGCTGGTTTCTCGAGCTCAGCGCTTCTTAGAGCGGGCGCGCAAATCGGGCGCCTCGCGGGTGCCGCCCCTCGAATTTCCGGTGTTGCTGCCAAGTGCCGCATCCGGCAACGCATCGATCTATGCCGAACTTCACGGCCCGGCGGCTGCGGTCTCCAGGTTGGTGGCGTCGGGGCATGCCGCCCTCCACGCCGCGCTGGACTGCGTGAGCCTCTCGGAGGCCCCGCACGCGGTGAGCGTGGCGACGGAGCCCCTCGACGAAATCTCCCAGCGTGCCGGAGAGTTGCTGTTCGGAATCGCACCGGCTGTTGCTTGGAGTGCCGGGGCCCAGCTGATTCAAGCGCGACCCCTCGACTCGTCCAGCGTTGCGGTGTTGGATTGGGGGGAGAGTGCGGGACAGCTGCCGGTTACTCCTGGCGGGATCACGCGCGCGTTTCTCGGCGGAACCGATCACAGTGTGGAACCCGAATGGGGCCGCTGGGGCGTCGCGAAGCGAGCGACTTCCGGGGAGAGTGTCGAAGGGTTAGGCGGACTGGCGCTCGAACGTTGCCTCGAGGAATTGAGGTTAGGGAACATCGACAGCGGTCTGGTCGTCGACGTCGTCGAGGGTCGCTGCCTCTTCACGTTGTTTGCGAAGGTACCGCCAAGGTGAAGGCTGTGCGGATCGTTGCGACGGGAGCCGTCTCCGCGCTGGGTCAAGGGGCGGCGGCGCTGGACGCATTCGCGCCCGCTGCGATCCGCACGGATGACGAGCTCGCCGGCCAAGGTCTGCGCAAGCCGCGGATTGCGCGCGCCACGCCAGGCGGATTGACTCGCGATCCTGCTGAGTGGTTGCTCGAGACTGCCCTGCGCCAAGTGTGCGCCAACCTGGATGAGGTCAGACCGACGTGGCGCAGTGAGCGCCTGGCGTTGGTCGTTGGTACTTCTTCGGGAGGCATGTGGAGCCAGACTCGGGCTTTCGACGCACTCGATCGGAAGCAAGGGCGCGCTGAGCTGTGTCGCGCCGCACCGTACTGGGGGCCAGTGAGCGTCTTGCGACGAGAGTGCCCGGCCTCCCCAGTGATTCAAGTCCTGGCTGCCTGCGCTAGCAGCGCCGTGGCGTTGGGGCTTGCGCGGGAGCTCCTCACGGATGGCCTCGCTGATCTGGTCATTGCGGGCGGTTACGACGCGGTCACTCCATTCGTAGCCGCGGGGTTCGAAGCGTTGGGGGTAACTACAGCGGAGCGCCCGCTGCCGTTCTCGTTGCACCGGGATGGGCTGGCTCTTGGGGAAGGCGCGGGCTTGCTAGCGTTGGCGCGTGACCCAGGGCCGGGTCCCTGGCTGACCGGCTTTGCAGCATCTGCTGACGCAAGCCATCCGACCTCTCCGTCAGAGAGCGGGGACGCGCTGACTAGAGCGATCTCCGATGCGCTCCAGCAAGCCCACGCGGCTTCCCGCTCGGTGTTGTTGAGCGCCCACGCCACCGCTACCTGGGCGAATGACCGTGCGGAAGCAAAGGTCATTGCTGGGATTGGTGGCCAGGTCGAGGCTGTGCACGCGTTCAAGACGTTGGTCGGGCATACGCTGGGCGCGGGCTCGGTGCTCGAATTGATGTCTGCGCTGCGATGTCTGGAGCAGAGAAGCTGTCCTGCTCTAGCAGGAGAGCCCCACGAGCCCGCGCTTCGAGACGTCGGGCGGGCGCAAGAGCTCAAGAGTGGAAGCGTGCTCAAGCTCGCCTCCGCTTTCGGGGGTGCGAACGCGGTTCTGGTGGCGGACCTCGAGCGACCTCCGAACCACGAGACTGTCGAACGGCGCGAGGTATGGCTCGAGCAGTGCGGGCGTCCGTGCACCAGCGCCCGCATCGAAGAGCTCATCCAGGCGTCCGCCTTGGACTCAATTCACATCCGCAGACTGGATGCGTTGAGTGCGCTGTGTTGTAGCGCGCTGCTAGACGTTCTCCCCACGGAAGTGGTCTTGCGGAGCGACGCGCAAGCGGCGGAGGTCTCGCGTCAGCAGATCGGGGTCGTGATGGGTAGCGTGCTCGGGAGCATGGAACACAACGCCGCCTACCAAGCGCGGCTCAGGGAGCGTGGCCACGGCCGCGCTGACCCGCGAAAGTTCCCCGCGACGAGTCCCAATCTCGCTCCCGGCATGGCGTCGATCCTGTTTGGGTTAGGCGGTCCCTGCGCCAGCGTGGGCGCGGGCTACGGCGCACCTTTCGAGGCCTTGCTGCTTGCGATCGAGTTGCTCCGTGGAGGTCACGCTGAGCAGATGTTGGTCGTTGTGGGTGACGATCGCGGGCCCGCAGTGGACGCGCTGCTGCGGTGTGTCTCCGCTCCAGCGCCCGCTATCGGCGCGCTGGCAATTCGCCTGAGCACCCAGCGACAAGAAGGCACGCTAGGTAGCGTTGGGGGCCGATCGGCTGACATTTTGGCGCGATTGGGCACGGAATCGGGATCGGGATGGCCAGAGTTGAACGAGGAGTTCGCCCCCTCGCTCCCGAGGCCGCAGCCCGGCTGGCCAACGTTGTCCGCTTGGCTAAAAGAGCAGGGATTGCACGGTCCTTGATGGTTGCGCGATGCGCGAAGACAAGTAGGCTCGCGCGGAATGGAACGCCCCTTGCTCACGTTGGGCTCGCGAATGCCGCCGCTCTTGTCTGATGCTGCCAACACGAAGCCCCGTGCCCACAGGGCCAGGATCATGAACCGGATCATGAAGACGCTGCTTGGCGTTTGCTTCTTGCTGCTCCTCGTGGGCTGCAAGACCCAGTACATCCCCAATACCGATGTTGAGGACACCGAGTACAACCAGCGCGTCATCGACTTCTGCGAGGACTACCGCAAGGCGGTGGAGCGGCAGAACATCGCGCTGCTGTTGAAGCTCGCCGACAAGCGCTACTACGAGGACGGCGGCAACACCGACTCGATGGATGACATCGACTACGCAGGGCTCGAGGAGTACCTGAAGTCGAAATTCCGCGAGACTCGCAGCATCCGCTACGAGATCCGCTACCGCCAGATCGGCAGGGGTCGCAAGAACGTGATCTACGTCGACTTCACGTATAGCGCGAGCTACCGCATCCCCACTCATCAGGGCGAGGTGTGGCGACGCAAGGTGGCAGACAATCGCCTCGAGCTGGTTCCGCACGGAGAGTCGTTCCGGATCATCGGCGGGATGTAGCCAGGACGCGCCGGGGTTCGCGACGGGCTGCAGCGGAGCGCGATTGCCCATGCGTCGCGCTCTCCCCCCCAAAAAAAATCCCAGCGCGTTTGGGGTAAGACGAGCTTCTCACTTCCCCCAGCGATGTGGCGCGGCCTCTCTGTTCGGTGAGCGGGGATCTCATGCGAGCGTTGTCCGCGCTTTTCCGTCTCAGCAGCGCAGGGGGAGGTAGGTAGGCGTGGGTGCTGGTCGGAGCGGACTGAAAGTTCGTCGTGAAGTTGCCCGCGCGGTCGGTCGTCCTACAGGTTACAGGATGGTTGCATTAGTGTTTCGGTGCCCTGACCGGGCAGTTCCAACCGCCTAGCGGTTCGGCTCGAGAGTGGGGGGCGCTCGAGAGTCAGGAGTTCGATGTTGAAGCCCGAGAGTGGTCCCGCGTTTTCCCGTCGTCCGAAGGTCGCATTCGTAGGCACCGGTGGTGCCGCGCGAGGGATCGCCCATCTGGGCGTGCTGCGCGCGTGCGAGGAGCTCGGCATCGTTCCCGAGATCTTCGTCGGTGCGAGCGCGGGTGCGGTCGTCGCTGCGACCTATGGTCAGGGCATTCCCCTGGACGTGTTGCTCGATGGCTACCGCTTGCCGTGGAAGCGCCGTCACAAAGGGCCTCGCTTCCACCTTAGCACCTTCATGGGAGCGCCCGGGCTGCGTGAGCTGCTCTCGCCAGGCTACCTGACCAGTGGCGTCTTCAGCCTCGAGAAGCTCGAGCGGTATCTGCGTAGGCACTTACCGGAGAATGATTTCCGTAAGGTAAAGAACCAGATCTACGTCACCGCGGTGGACATCGACCGCGGGCAGCGTGTGCTGTTTGGCCAGGGATACGACGCCGAGACGCCAATGAGTCAGGCCGTAGCGGCTTCCTGTTGCGTGCCGGGGTTGTTCCGGCCCTACCCAATCCGCGGCACGTACCACCTCGACGGTGAAGTCGTGAGGACGCTGAGCGCAGACGTCGCCGTGGCTGCGGGCGCGGATGTGGTCATCATCTCGAACATCTATCGCCCCGCGGATGCATCGGGTGACTCGCGAAGCGTTGCGCGTCGCGGACCGCTGAAGGTGATGAATCAGACGCTGAACATTGTCCTGACGGAGAAAGAGCGCCGCGGGGTCGACTGGTATTCGATGTCGAACCCCGGCGTCCGCTTCATCGACATCGCACCAGATATTGGGATGTTCGGCTACTTGAACCGGTTTGCCGCGCGATCGCTCGTGATGCGCGGGTACCGCAGCGCGCTGAGGGCGCTGGCGCAAGCGAAGGCGCAGGGCGTGTTCAGTGTGGACCGCATGGCATCAGCGTCACGGCTGAACTAGGCTGCCAGAGCCTCGGCACCCGCGCTCTGCTGCCTCGCCCCGTCGGCTAACGCACGATGATCGCGCAGTCGAAGCCGTCGAGGCGAGTCTTGATGGGTTGGCTGGCGTCGTCGGCGTCCACCGTGCTGAGTGTCCATACCGATCGCTTGAGCGGTGCCGAGTAACCGTAGTCCACCTGCAAGAGCTGCGTCTTGCTGACGCCCGACGCTACCGCCTTGGTCCAGGCGTCGAAGAACGTGCATCCCGGTTCACCCGCGACGCGAGCGCCAGCGCCGGTCTTCTCGCTGGCGTGGGTTCCGCTGGCGTCCATGCGCACCACGTATTGTGTGGCTTCTGTTGGCTCGCCGGGCAGCTGGCCACCTCGCGGCTGGCCGAATACGAACTCCATGAAGCCATCGCCCGTGAGATCGACGAAGCCAGATTTCACCGGCTGCGCGTGCATCTCCAGCAGTGCGGCCTCCTTGTGCCACGCCAGCGCGCGTTTTTTTGCACTTGGAAACGACTCGCTTGGAGACGCTTGATGCTTTACCTCGACGTCTTTGGCCGGGGCTGGCGGGGGAGGAGGGGGTGCGACGCTCGCGCTCGCTTGCGATGCAGGGCTGTCCGGGCGCACGACGAGCAGGAGGGTGACGACCGTCGCGGCGGCTAGCACCATGACGGCAATCGCGACCATCCGCTTCTTCGCCTGTCCACGACCTGCCTCGCGTCGCACACGCAGCGATGGCGCGAGCTGTGACACTTGCTGCACCTCGGGCAGGCTACCCAAGGCCGCTCCACAGCGCGGACAGCGACCGACGTTGCTGCCGACGGGGCCGCCGCAGCTGTTGCAGTGGAACGGAGCGGGGAGCGTCATGGCAGCTGAAAGTCCTCGACGACTTCGCTGATCTTGTAGCCGTCACTGCTCGGGCGGAGCAAAAAGTAGATCTCGTCGGCGAAGATGCGTGTCCTACCGCTTCGAGTGATCGCGAGCTTCACCTTGACCAAGACAGAGTCTTCCGGAACCGCAATGGGGAAACGGCGTCGCCCACCGAGCTGCTTCAGATCGGCGCCCCGATAGGTCTCGAT
>JBFXBK010000369.1:0-9228 GCA_050183255.1 Polyangiaceae bacterium
CTTCGGCGCGCTCGAGCGCGCCGTTGTCTGCCAGGTGGTACAGGTTCAAGCCAGCGCGGATCCGATCGTCCTCGTGATCGAGGCTGCCGCCGCTGGCGCCCAAGATCTCAATCGCTCCCGCCGCCGTATGGAAGCGCCGCTTGGAGCGCACGTGCAGGTGACCGAACAACACAGCGCCCCGCTGAAGCTCCGTGAGCTCCGTGCGCAGCGCCTGGGCATCCACGAAGCCACTCATCAGCTGGTCCAGACTCAGGGGTCCGTCCAGTGGGTCGTGATGCACCAGGATCCAGGGCGTGCGCCGCTTCACTTCGGGGTGCTCGAGGGTACGTCTCAGCGCCTCTCGCTGATTGCGCCCGAGCATGCCGCTCGCGACGAACGGCGGGCGCGGGACGGCGCTGGAGAGCGCGATCAGCGCTACCGGGCCGCGGAGCTTGACACACGGAAAGTGCCCCGCGGGCACCGGCACCGCTAGCTCCGGCAGATCGCTCCGCAGGAAGGCGCCAAAGTGATGCTCGAAGTGGCGCTCGCGGCCCACTTCTGGCAGGTAGATATCGTGATTCCCCGGGGCAACGGTGACTTCGGTGGACTTTGCTACTCGCTCGAACAAGCGCCGCGCTTCGGCGTACTCGCTCTCCAGGGCTAGGTTCGTGATGTCCCCCGTGACGACCACGTGGTCCGCCACCCGCGCCGCGTGCTCCAGCACCTTTTCCAGGTAATGAGGTCGGAATACGCGGCCACGGCGCAACAGCACGTTCGCGTAGCCGGTGATGCGCTTGTTGAACACTGCGCGCCGCCATTCCGCGCCGAATGGGGAGAGCACGTGCAGATCCGAGACGTGAGCGACGCGACGCATCACGCGTGACTTAGCACGCGCATCAGATTTTTTGGGGGTGAGGAACGCTGCCATGAGCCGGGAGCGTCCGGGTACACTCCGTTCATGCCCGACCACCGCTCGGAAGCGCACGCCGGCAGCCCGCCGCGCGTCAGCTTTCCCCGCTGTTACAACGCCGCAGCCGACCTGGTGGACCGCCACCTCGAGGCTGGCAACGGAGCCCGCGTGGCGTATCACGACGTGAGCGGCAGCCACAGCTATGCCGAGCTGGCGGAGCGCGCCGCGCGCTTCGGGAGCGCGATCTTGTCCCTGGGCGTGCAGCGTGAGCAACGGATCGCGCTGCTCTTGCTCGATACGTTTGATTTCCCCGCGGCATTTCTTGGAGCGTTGCGCGCCGGCGTCGTCCCGGTGTTACTCAACACATTGCTCACCCCCAGGGAACGCAGAGGGCTACTACGTGTACTCCGGGCGTGCCGACGACATGCTGAAGGTCGGCGGGATCTGGGTGTCACCGTTCGAGGTGGAGTCGGCGCTCAGCGAGCACCCATCGGTGCTCGAGGCAGCCGTGGTGGGTCACGAGGACGCCGAAGGCCTGACCAAGCCGAAAGCTTTCGTGGTGCTCAAGCCAGGGCACCGCGGGAGCGAGCAGCTCAGCGCGGCGCTCAAGGCATTCGTCAAGCAGAAGCTCGCTCCATACAAGTACCCGCGCTGGATCGAGTTCCTCGAGGAGCTGCCGAAGACGGCGACTGGGAAAATTCAGCGCTATCGCCTACGCGTGTGACTGCCGGAGGCTCGCTTCTGAAAAAGATCGAAGCGCTGTCGATCCGGCGTGGCGTCGTTCGTTGCAGGTCTAGAACCCCCACATTAGGAGACGGACATGCGATTCATGGTGATGCACAAGCAGACGGCAGAGATGGAAAGCGGCGAGCCGCCGCCCCCCGAAGTGATCGCCGGTGTTGGCCGGCTGCTGGAGGAAGGCGTGAAGAGCGGCGTCTTCGTGTCGGGCGAAGGGTTGAAGCCGACGTCTCAGCGCGTGCACTTGGCTTACAAGGACGGCAAGCGCACGCTCACTCGTGGTCCCTTCACCAACAAGCGCGACCTGCCCGGCGGCTTCGGCTTGTTCCGCGTGCGCTCTGAGGAAGAAGCCATCGAGTGGTGCGACAAGTTCGCGGCGGTGCTCGGCGACGTGGAGCTGTTTCTCGGCCCCGTGGTGGAGCCGTGGGACCTCGGCATGATGGAGAAGCCAAAGAACGCCCCGCTGCGCTTCCTCTCCACGCACCGCGTGGACGAGAGCAAGCCCGGGGCGCCTCCAAGCCCGGAGCTGATGGCCAAGATGGGCGCGCTGATCGCGGAAATGACCGAAGCCGGCGCGCTGCAAGCCACCGGCGCGCTCGCCAGCACCGCAGAGGGCGCTCGTATTCGCTTCGAAGGCGCCAAGCGCTCGGTCATCGACGGCCCCTTCGCCGAATCCAAGGAGCTGATCGCCGGCTACGTGATCCTCGAGCTGCCTTCCAAGCAAGCCGCCATCGACTACGCCATCGAGTTTGCCGACGTGGTGCCGGTCGAAGAGATCGACGTTCGGTTGATGCAGGAGTGAGGCTCTAATCCCCTCGCGAGACGACGACGAAGCCGCGCTCGGCGAGCTCGGCTTCGTCGGGTGGCTCCCAGAGGTCGCTCGCCAGCTCGAAGAACGCGGGCGGCACTTCCACGTGAAACGTTTCCCCGCGGTCTACGTTGCGCTGAAGGACTCGCTCACGGCGCACGGCGCGGGGAGCGTCGATGAGGTACGGCTTGAGCTCGAGGCCTGCGGCGTCGACACGCTGGTAGTAGGCAGCGCGCTCTTGACGGCGCACCAGCCCCAGCTCGAGCACCACATCCACTCCGAGCAGTGAGAGCTCCTCGGCTTGTTCCCAGATCATGCCGAGGCAGCGCTGGGTGCGCTCCACGTACCACCCGATGCGATCGCTGTCGGGGCGCGGGTCGTCACCAAACAGCCGCGCCATCCAGTCGTCGAGGGTCAGGCGCAGCGCGCGCCGTTCGTTCGCCAGCTGTCGGCCGTAAGTCGACTTGCCCGCTCCGACGGGGCCAAGCAGCAGGTGCAGCATGCTGGAAAGTGTACCTCCCCCCCAAACCAACAACCGAAGGCCTTTCGGGTCCGAGGCGTGGGACCGCAATTTTGGAAGCTCGCTGGCGCTCGGACAGTACTCTCGACACGAGCAACTGAGCACGCGGAGGCCCCATGTCGTTCGAGTCGATCCCCGAATCCCTGAGGAGTGACCTAGCACCCCAGCCGCTGCCCATCGCGGAGCAGTGGCGCGAGTTGGTTGGAGACAACGTTCCAGAGGACCTGGCGCGTCACGAACCTCGAGACGGCGGCTTCTTGCTGTCTCACCCGAAGCAGTTGCTCGAGGCGGACAACTGCTTCGAGGCGGCGGTCGCTGAGGCAGTGGGTGGTCGAGTGATCGAGCCCGTGCTGCAGGCGCTGACGCTGGTGTTTTTCCTTGGAGAAATTCCCGGCGACGGCGACTGCCTGATGCTGCAGATCACCAACTCGGGCGACACCTGTCATGTCGTCAATTGGTCCCACGAAGAAGGCTTCTTCACGGGACCGGTCGCCTGGGACATTCCGAGCGCGCTGCGGGTGATGCACGTCGCCCGCGAGATGAGCGACACGACCAAGCGAAAGCAGGCGCTCGCCCCGGCGCTGGGCCGTGTGAACGCCAACAACTGGCCGTTCTCCTACGAGAGCGAGCGTTTGATCGAAGATGGGGTGCTCGAGGACCCAGGCGCCCTCCACTTCGCTGGCGAGGCGCCGCGTAACCTGCTCGATGTCGTGCAGCCCCGCGCCTGGTGGCTTGCGAAGGCGCTCACCGGCCAGGTCGTGTCCGGAGACGACATCAAGAACCAGCTCGAGTGGTCGCCGGAGAAGGCGCTCGAAGGACCGCATCTCGCGAAATTCCCTCCCACCAGTCTCTACTGGCTGTGGCGCAGCTACTTCCTCGCCGACAGCTGGCTCGACGCCATCCTCAATGCCGTACGGAATAGCGAGAGTCGCCTGGTTCGCGACAGCGTGAAGCTGATCGAAGAGCTAACGAGTGGCACACGCACAGAGGTCGGCGGCGTCGATCTGGTCGGCGTGAGGGAACGCCTGGGTCAGGTTGTTGCCAAGCTCAAGAACCCTTTCCCGGCAGAAGTTGAAGCGCACAAGCTAAGGTATGTGCGTGATGACTCACTCGTCTCGCACCTGACCGCGGATGTTGCTGAATTGCCCGAAGGACCGCCGATCGCACCTGGTCAGCCCCTGGAGCCTGGACGAGACGCTCGCAAGACGGTGCTCGCGGTGTCGCCCAGTGGACGCTTTCTGGTGAGCGGTCACCGACGTCATCCCCGCGCCGGCAAGCATCCATCGATCCCGAACCACATCCCGTCGGTGTTCGAGATCGATGAGGCGGGCAAGGTGCTGATGACCTGCGACGCCAGCCAGGTCACCCAGGCTCACTATGTCGGCGAGAACCAGTTCGTGCTCGCGATCCATCAAAGCTTCAGTGTCTACGAGCGGCACGGAGTACGCGGCGTAGCGACCCAGACCTTCAGCGGCGTGCAAGAGGGGACACTGTTCGCCGACGACGGCCGCATCATCGTGCGCTTCGGTGGCTTTTTCGACTACTCAGCCAAGGAGCGGCGTGCGCACGTGATCCAGGTGTTCCGCATCGACGGTGGCGTGCTCAAGCTGATGAGCAAGGCGGAGCTGACGCTACATCAGGCAGCCCTTGACGGGAGTCAGCTGGTGGTCGGAGACGCTGAGCAGGGCGTCGCTTACCGCACGGATTTGAGCGTGCTGGCGGAGCACGATTTCCAGCAGCCTGCGCTCGGAAAGAGCTGGGAAGTCCGTCCGAAGCTCGATGCTCGAGAGGGCCCGGAGATCGCCCTCGCTGCCCTCAACCCGGTGAACGACTGGGCCTTCCCGATGCCCGACGGAACCTGCGTGATCTACAAGTACAACGGCACGAGCTTCGACTTCTGGCTCGGCGACGACACGGGCGCGCGCCCCTTCGAGCCCGCGATTGGTGGCATGCCGGTCGACTATCAAATCTTCGACGACACCCACGCCGCGCTGATCGGCAGCCGCAAACAGGTCTGGGAAGCTGACTTCAGCACCGGCAAGGCGACGCTATTGTTCGAGAGTGAAGGTTCGGATCCGGTTGGGATCCGGCGCCACGGCCTCGCGCAGATCGTGGGCAGCGACCTGGTGCTCCATCGTCCAGGTGCCGACGGCTACACACAGACGCGGATCCCCGTCGGCGAGAGCTGCAAGATCCACGCGAGTTTGCTCAGCGGCCGCGTGCTCGCGCTGGAGGCCCAGGGCTCGCCACTGGTGTTGCTGGGGGTGAGCGACGCTGGAGTGCACCTGCTCGCGGCGCTCGACCCAGCGCACAAGCACGGGGGTCACAGCGTCGAGCAGTTCGAGAATCCGCGGGGCGTCAGCCGACTCGAGCTGGTGAAAGACCAGAGCCGCCTCGTGCTGCGCGGGGTGGAGCCCACGCTGCAGCGGCTGAGTGAGCTGCCGGCGCTGGAGGCGTTGCCGAGCGAGCCGTGGCAAGTCCGGGCTGTCGAGTAGAGAGCGCCGACCGCTAGCCTTTCCCTGCAGTAATGCCAACGATGGCAGCAGGAGCTACTCCAGGGGGTCCAAGGCTCCCAGCGTCCGCGCCAAGTCGAGCACGTCCTCAGCTTGGTCGGACACTTCACCCGTGAGCATCGCCTTCCACAGACAGCGCGCGAACCACTGGACCGCTCCGCGCTCCTGCGCGGGCCAACTCTCGAACTTGGCGTACTTGAGCTTGCCGGCAATCAGCCACCACTCGAAGCCCGGCCAGCTCTCGCCTTCCCCCGAACTGGAGAGTTCAAGGATCCGCGGAAGAAAGTGCTTGTAGTCCTCGACGTCGCCCCAGGTCGTCATCGCCTTGAAGGCGAAGAGACCAAGCTGGTCCCCGCTCAACTTCCTCAGCGGGACTCGCTGCAGCACGGGTTGCCCCGCTTGCTCTACACAACATGGGCAGCCCTCCACGTGCTTGCGCAGAGCGTAGCGCGCGAATTCAGCATACAGCCGCTCAACGGCCGCGGTGAGTTCCGGAGTCGTCACGCGCCAAGCAATAGCAGCGATTCACCGCGGAGCTAGATGCGAACGCGACCACGCGGCTTCGTTCGTCCGCCAGGTCCATGACGCCACGGTCCTCTACAGATACCCTGCAGGGCGTGTCTCCGCGAGTGCCGTCATTCTTCTTGTTGATCCCGGGCCCTTGGGAGAGCAGCGAACAAATCGTCCGGCTGTTGTTGGACGCGGGCGTTCCGGCAGAGCACGAGCTGGCGGCAGGTGCAGTGCGTGTCGAACTGATTTGCGACCACGGCCTCGGCGAAGCATTCAAGTGGGGTCGATTCGGTGCCCTGCCTCCTGACGTCGTGACTCAGGTTCGCAGTTGCAACCGGGCGGCGCTCCTCGAGGTAGGCCTGCGTTTCGACCGAGCGGGCCCGCTGCTGAAACGGCTGAGTCTGCCGCTACGACAAGCGGGCGGTATCGCCATCCGCGTGGAAGCGTCTGGTGGTGCCTGGCCCTGGGAGCCTTGGCTCGAGCGCCTGGAAGCAAACACCGCCTGGGCCCTCTACGAGTGCGCAACGATCGTTGTCGCTGACGAAGACGGGACTGTCTTCACTTGCGGGATGCACGCCTTCGATCTGCCCGACGCCCAGATCCAGATGTCGGATACGCGCGCCGCGATCGAGTGGCTCGACACATTCTGCGTCTACCAGATCGACGAGCAGCCAGCGCTCGCTAGCGGACATACGTTTCGTCCCGACGCCGACAGCACGCGACGCACTTTGGAGCGATGGCCCGACGATCGGCATCGACCTCAGGACGGACGCCATAACCCTTTCGGCGTTTGGCGCTTCCTCGCGGAAGGGTTGAAGGGCCTGACGCCGACCGAACCCGTTCCAACGTTCGTACCTCCACTCGTCGTGCTGCTGACGCGTGCTGAGGAGGCCGCTGGTCGCCCCCTCACCCAAACCGAAGTCGAACGCCTACGTGAGAAGGGAACCTGCGTGGCGATGGAACTCGCGGACGCGATAGGGCTCGAACGCGTGCGAGGCTACGCGGACATCGAACCCGACCTGGCGTGGGAGCAGTGGCAGGTCGTGCGCTCGGGCAGCTGACTCGGGCCACCGAAATATCGTCTACACAACGATATAACGTTGCCACGGGTCACCGATATATCGGCGCACAGCGCTCTAGCTATCGAAAACTGCAACGAAAACTTCACCTCGAGTTGGTACGGCTTTCGCTTAGGGTGAGGGAGCACCCACCGAGCGAAGACCAAGAGGAGGAGGATTCAATGACGACTGAAGGCAAGTGCCCGTTCCACGTGGCGGGCGGCGGCACCCAGAACCGAGACTGGTGGCCCAATTCACTCAAGCTCGAGCTGCTTCACCAGCACTCGGAGAAGTCGAACCCGATGGGTGACGACTTCAACTATGCCGAGGAGTTCAAGAGCCTCGACTTCGCAGCGCTGAAGAAAGATCTCGAAGCGCTGATGACCGACACCCAGGACTGGTGGCCCGCGGACTTCGGTCACTACGGTCCGTTCTTCATCCGCATGACCTGGCACGCTGCGGGCACCTATCGCGTGGGCGACGGGCGCGGCGGAGCCGGCAGCGGACAGCAGCGCTTCGCGCCGCTCAACAGCTGGCCGGACAACGTGAGCCTCGATAAGGCGCGTCGGCTGCTGTGGCCCATCAAGCAGAAGTACGGCCGCAAGATCTCGTGGGCCGACTTGATCGTGCTCACGGGCAACGTGGCGCTCGAGTCGATGGGCTTCAAGACGTTTGGCTTCGGCGGCGGACGGGAAGACGTCTACGAGCCCGATCAGGACGTGTACTGGGGCAAGGAAGAGAGCTGGCTCGGTGGAGACAAACGCCGCGCGGAAAAGGATGACCTCGACAATCCCCTGGCCGCAGTGCAGATGGGCCTGATCTACGTCAATCCAGAAGGCCCCGGCGGCAATCCGGATCCGGTCAAGGCGATCGAAGACACTCGCGAGACGTTCGCGCGGATGGCGATGGATGACGAGGAAACTGTCGCGCTGATCGCGGGCGGACACAGCTTCGGCAAGACCCACGGTGCCGCCCCGGCGAGCAACGTCGGCCCCGAACCGGAAGCCGCGCCGATGGAGCTGCAAGGCCTCGGCTGGCAAAACAGTCACGGGACTGGCGTTGGCAAAGACGCGATCACCAGCGGCCTCGAGGTCACGTGGACCGAGACACCCACCAAGTGGAGCAATAACTTCTTCGAGAACCTCTTCAACTACGAGTGGGAGCTCACGAACAGTCCGGCTGGTGCGCACCAGTGGGTCGCGAAGGACGCGGGAGATACCATCCCTCACGCCTTCGAAGATCGAAAGCTCAAGCCCACCATGCTGACGACCGATCTCACGCTGCGCATGCACCCGGACTACGAGAAGATCTCGCGACGCTTCTTGGAGCATCCCGATCAGTTCGCTGATGCCTTCGCCCGCGCGTGGTTCAAGCTCACCCACCGCGACATGGGCCCGAAGTCGCGCTACCTCGGACCGGAGGTCCCGGCGGAAGACCTGCTCTGGCAGGATCCAATCCCTGCGGTAACGCACCCGCTGGTCAACGACTCGGACGTCGCGGCGCTGAAGGCGAAGCTGCTCGGCTCTGGGCTCTCGCTCTCCGAACTGATCACTACCGCATGGGCGTCAGCGAGCACGTTCCGTGGCTCCGACAAGCGCGGCGGTGCCAACGGCGCACGCATCCGACTCGCTCCAGCCAAGGACTGGGAGGTCAATCAGCCTGACCAACTGAAGAAGGTGCTGCCCGCGCTCGAGAAGATCCAGAGCGAGTTCAACGCTTCCGCAAGCGGCGGAAAGAAAGTGTCTCTGGCGGACCTGATCGTGCTGGGCGGCTCGGCTGCGGTGGAGCAGGCAGCAAAGAACGCGGGCCACGACGTCAGCGTCCCCTTCACTCCTGGTCGCGCTGACGCCACTCAAGAACAGACCGACGTCGACAACTACGCCTACCTCGAACCGGTCGCTGACGGCTTCCGCAACTACCAGAAGCAAAAGTACGCCGCGAGCACCGAAGAGCTGTTGCTCGATCGTGCGCAGCTACTCACGCTGACGGCACCGGAGATGACCGTGCTGATCGGTGGCATGCGAGTGCTCGGGACGAACCACGGCGGCACCAAGCACGGCGTGTTCACTTCGAAGTCCGACACCCTGAGCAACGACTTCTTCGTCTACATGCTCGACATGGGTTCCGAGTGGAAGCCTGCCGGGGTCCACTTCGAGGGTCGCGATCGCAAGACGGGCGCCGGGAAGTGGACC
>JBFXBK010000370.1:0-9164 GCA_050183255.1 Polyangiaceae bacterium
TCACCGTGGCGGAGCCCTCGGCGAGGCGCGCCAGGATGGCTCGCCTCGTTGGGTCCGCCAACGCAGCAAACGTCGTGCTCAAGGGGTCGGCGCCCATCACATCTCCGCCCATCACATCGCCGCCAGGTGTGCCGCGAGCTTGTCCAGGGTCTGGAAGCCGTACTCCACAGCCCCAAACGCGATCTTCTGCGCGCGCAGCTCGGCCGTCGGATGCAGCTGGCGCAAGGTGACTACTGTCTTGCCGTTGCTCTGCTCATCGAAGGTCACGGTGACCCGAAACTGCTCCTCGTCGTTGTCCTTGTCAGCGCCGTGATCGAAGACCAACAGCTCCGGCTTGCGCACCTCCAGGAACACCATGCGGTTGCCCCACAGCGTGCCGTCCGGCGCGACGAAGTCGAAGCGCCAGCGCCCGCCGACCCGAATGTCGATCTCATGAGTCGTCAGCTCGAAGCCCTTGGGCCCGAACCAGCGCACGATGTGCTCCGGGTTGGTCCACGCCTCGAACACCAGCTCCCGCGGCGCGTCGTAGACCCGCGTGATCACGATTTCCCGGTCCAAAGCCCACTTTTGCTGCTCGATTGCCCTGTTCATTGCCTCTAGTCCTCTCGCCTAATTCCCCACGCAGTTAATTAACCCTCTCGTTATCTACGCGGGCGCGACTGACTTGTCAATGCCTCCCGCACGAGTCCAGGGGGACGGGCGAGAGCTGGGAACTAGCCGTCTAGTCGACCGTTCGCGAGGAGGGTTTGGAAGCGCTCACGCACGCCGTCGTCTGGCTCCTCTCGCAGCGCGGCCTGCAGTAGGCCGCGTGCATCAACCGGCCAGGCATCCATTCCCCACGGAGATAGCGCTACCAACGCCATGTTGCGGTTGCGCACGACCGGGCTGCGTAGTCCCGCACGGATCAGCGGCCAAGCCTTGTGTGGAAAGCGCCGCAGCTCCTGCAACACATAGTCGAGCTGCGTATGGTCCGCCCACTCGAGACTAAAGCCCAGCTCCATTCGCGGGCCAGAAGCGATCGAGTCGAGGGGCATGCGCTGCTCGGCAAGCGCGAGGACGCGATCGATTCTTGCTGCATCACGCGTCTGCATGAGCTGGTACCAATGATCCTCTCCGGTGTCTTCGAGGCGCCGAAAGCGCGCGTCCCAAACGTCAATACCCAGCACCTTCGCACCCTCTGCGGCATCCTCGAAGGTCAGCTTGTCTGCGCTCTCCAGGCCCCGATCGACCCACTCCTGCCAGCAGGGCATGCCCTTGAGTTCACGCACCCGACCGCGGAGCGCCTTCCGGCGTGCTGCGTTCCACCCGCGGTCGGCGCGCTGAGTCCAGTCCGCGCTGTCGTTCGTCAGCCAATCCTCGATCTCGCCGAGCACGCGTAGCGGCCGTACCGAAGTTGCGTGGTCAGGCACGTGGTGGAGAAACCGTTCAACCACGATCGCTCCATCAGGGTACTCATCCATGGTTTCCGCCGGGCCGCCGAGCAGCAGTGCTTCGATCAGATCACCCGCCGCGCTGAACAGCGCCGGGTCAATCGCTTCTGGCTCCATCGCGCCCCGCAGGTCTCCCGCTACAGCACACGTGTGCGCGGTGTATCCGTACATCACGGAGTTGCGGTAGCCGTCCCGGAGCAGCCACGTCTTGATCTCCGCGTCTTGGGTGTTGGCAAGCCGCTCGACGATCTGGATGCGTCCCCAGCCGTCCACTTGCTGAGCCAGCTCGAACAATACGCGTTCCGCGCGCTCCCCCGCGCTGTTCGAGAGCGCTACCGCCGCGTACAGCGTGAACTCGTCGTGCCGACCCAGCGCCAACAGCAGCTGGCTGTGGTCCGAGCCGGATACGACACCCGGCAGTGCGATCCCAAACTTCACGGGCTCACGGTCTGGGGCGTTCCTGGCGAGCCACAGCGCGAGCGCCTCGAGCCGCACCGGATCGAGATCCTGACGCTCGAGGATCAGCTCGAGCAGGGGGTCGATGAACTCGAGCGCGCCATCCTGAAGCAACTGCTCATACAGCTTCCTCAGCTTGGTCGCGCTCGCGTCCTCCAAGACCACACTCAGCGCCCGGTGTAGGAGCTTCGCGCGCGTGTCATGCGTGCCGGACTGCCAGTGATGACCAAAAACGCCGTCTAGCGCACCCGGCGCAAACTTGATTTCGCCGTCATCCTTCTCGTCGGGTAAGCGACTACCGCCATCGGTGAGTCCAGGAGTGCCCGGAGCGATGTGCGCGGCGACGTGCGCGTAGATCGCCCCACTGGACCCCCACGGCGGGGCGACGCGCGCCAGATCCCAGGTTCCGTTGCGAAACCGTCCAAACCAACTCATGAGAAATTCTCCCGCCGGCGCGAATACCGCTCAGCCCTCCCTCGAGCAGCGCGCGGGTGATAGCGCCAAATCACAACGAGTCAACCAAACCCCGCTGAGCGCGTGCTGCTACCGCACGGTCACCGACGAAGGGCGCGCTACGGAGCCTCAGCCAGCGGACCAGCGAACGTGAGGATCAGCCGGATGCGGCCGCGCCCGTCGAGCTCGCCAGCATCGAAGAACTCCACCAACCTGCCATCGCGGTACTCGACCGCCGAGCGAAAACGGAACGTGTTCCCCGTGGCGTCCACGGCGCTCAGCATGCGCACGCCAACCACCTCCGGATCCGCAAAGAACCGCTCGAACATCTGCAGCACGGCTTCGCGCCCGCGAAACTCTCGGCTGCGGCTGACCAATCTACCATCTTCGGCGAAGCACGCCTCGAGCAGCTCGCGGCGCTTCGCCCCGTCGGGTTCGTGAGCCGCCTGGATGTAGCTCTGAACCGAGTTCTCGATAGCGTTTGCCATGTACCTGTGTACCACGGGCGCTCGGCGCCGACCCGGCGGCTACTCGAGACTGAAGCGCTCACCGGGTTGCTCTCTCCCCCCCCCCACGGAAACTCGGAGAAAGGCTTCAGACGAACTCGACGTCGCCCTTTGCCAGGGCGGCTCCACTGCCGCCGGCTGCGCGCTGCTGGGCGCGATCGCGGAGTACCCCGGCCACTTTATCCGTGGGGCAACGTTCGAGGCATTGGTTGAAGCCTGTCACCGCGTCGGTGTAGCGCCCCGCCCGGTAGGCGCTCAGCGCCTTCTCGAACACGGGCAACGTCTCACGCTTCGCGCTGCGTTGCGCCTCGGGATCGCAGTCGAAGACCTCGACCAACGCCAGCGGATCCTTGCGCCCGTGGACGCGCACCTTACCGAGCTCGCGCAGGTCGTACGCCGAGGGGTTGAGCATCCGCCACATCACCTCCTCGGAGATCAAGACTGGCGCGCCGAGCGCCTTGGTGGCCGCCTCGATGCGCGCCGTCGAGTTCACCGTGTCACCCACAGCGGTGATGTCCAGGCGCTCCTCGGAGCCGATGGTCGCGAGCATGACCTGCCCAGAGTGCAGCCCCGCACCGAGCTGAAGGCTGCCAACGCCGGGGATTTCGCGCTCCCGATTCATTTCCTCGAGGGAACGCACCATCTCGATCACGGCATCCACCGCTGCATCTGCCGCCCCCATGAACGATGCCATGATGCCGTCGCCCAGGAACTGGATCACGATGCCCTGATGCTTGCGAATGATCGGGCTCATGCGCCCGAAGTACTCGATCAGCATGCGGTAACCCTCCTTCGGGTCCAACCGCTCGAAGAGCGCCGTGAAGCCTCGGAGGTCGATGAACATCGCCGTGATCTGGTGCGTCGCGGCGTCTCCCAGAACCAGGTCCACGACCCGCTCGCGTCCAAGGGGCGGAAGGAACTCTTTGGGTACGAAGCGCTCGAAGGAGGCCGCCATGCGACGCGTCTCCTCGTACAGCCGAGCGTTCTCGATCGCGACCGCCGCTTGAGTCGAGAGCAAATCGAGCACCATCAAGCGCTCTGGCGTGAACGCCCCGGGCATCAAGTTGTTCTCGAGGTAGACGACCCCGACGCGCTTGCCCTGATAGGCGACGGGGATGCACAACACCGAGCGCGTGCGCTCCCCGGCATGCTGGAAGCGACGATCGTGACGAGCGTCTTCGACGACCAGCGGCGCGCCTTCATCGAACACCTGGCGCACCACGTTGCTTGGGATGGACGCCACGTCGTCGATCGGGGTGCCCCGCTCGCAGGCAGCGCTACCGTCCACGTCCTCGGCCACTTCGACCCGCAACACGCCGTCGCGGGCGAGCATCAGGTAGCCCTGCGTGGCACCAGCGTTTTGCATCGCCACGGCCAGCACGCGCTCGAGCAGCGCGTCGATGCGCATCTCCGACGCCAGCGCAGCTGTAGCCTTGAACAGCGACTGAACGTCGAGGGACAAGTCCGAGTCCGTCGACACTTCCACAGTGGACGTCAACGACCCCGTGGTGACGTCAGTGCTGCGCACGGCGCTGAGGCCGGGGTACTCGGCCTCCAGGAAGTCGACCTTCGCCGTCGCGCCCCAGCGCTGATAAGCCGCGCGCGCCTCCATCAAATACGCGCGCGCGACGACGCGCCGCCCGCGCTCCGAGTAGAAGCGCCCGCACAGCTCGCAAGCCAGCCCCTCGTGCTGCACGAAGCCACCAGCGCGCGCCAGCTCGATGGCCTCGTCATACTTGTCCATCGCCTTGACGAGGTCGCCTTCGACCCGCGCGCGCTCCGCGTCGATCAGCGCCACTCGGTGAGCGTGGTTTGCCGCGCAGAAACCGCTCCAGAGCTCGAGCATGGCGCGGTGCTCGTCCACACTGGCCAGCAGCTGCTCGCGCTCCTCAACGCTCGCGTCAGCGCACAGCTGGAGCGCCGCCAACGCTCCGTAGAAGCGGCACGCAACCAGCATGAACGTCGCCGGCACCGCATCCCCGTGCTCCAGCCCCTTGATCGCCGCGTCAGACGCGCCCGGGTAGTCACCGAACAGGAAGCGCACCTTCGCGGCCATCGCGTAGGTCACGGCGACCCCGCTTCGATAGTTGATGGCCTGGTAGCCCTCGATCGCCTTTTCCTCGTGAAAATCAGGCCCGATGAGCCGCGTGGGATCAGCCGCTCGGCCCGTCAGGTTCTCGATCGCCTGACGGATCTGCACCATGACGTGAGCTGCCGCATCCTGTTGCAGCTCGAAGCACACACCGACGTAGGTCTCGAACTCCTTGCGCAGGTGTTCGAGCTCGACGCCGGCCCAGAACGCGCTCGCCAGGTGGATCTGCATGCCCCAGCAGCCGTACTCGACGTCGCCGTTGTCCATGCCGAGCAGGTAGACGTCACGCTGGTCCTCCAGCGTCTCACGCAGCGGCAGGTTCCAGATGCGAGTGAAGCCGAAGATCAGGTGGTGGGGGCGAGGGCGCAGCGATCGGTCGCCAAAGCGATCCAAGAGGAGCAACGCGAGTTCCGACTGCTTGTAGGCGATGTCACACAGGTTGATCGCTGACAAGAACAGCCCGAACAGGCCGAATCCGTAGGCGGACTGCCGCGCGACGCCTTTCCGCACGGACATGTTCACCATGTCAAAGGCGAGCAGCGCCAGGAGCCGCGGCCGCGCGAGGAAGGCCGCGGCGCTGACCGCGACCTCCAGGCGCATGATCGCGAGGCCCACGGGATCTTGAGTCTCAGGCAGTGCGGCGATTTCTTCGTTCGACCGGTTGTTGAGCAGGCCCAGCGTTGCGACCAAGCCTTGCTCCACGTCTTCGGCGGTCGGGTCGGCGATCAGCGTGTGCCCGAGGGACGCCATCGTCTCGAGCGCCAGCTCGAGCGCCTCGATCGCCTTCTGGCGACCGACCAGGGAAAGCGCTCTCACCTCCTGGGCGCGGAAGCTGTCGAGGGGCGACCGCGAGTGAGCGAGCACCTCGTCAGCGGCTTGATCCATCGCGTCGGAGTCGCCCGTGAGGTAGGCCGCCCGCGCTGATTCCACGCCCACGTCCAGGGCATAGGCGTAGTCGCGCTCCCAGGCGTCCCTGCCGCTCAGCGCCGCAGCGCGCCGGAAATACGTGTAGCCGTGGGCGTAGGCAGCCGACTGCAGGGCCCGCTGGCCAGCAGCGTAGTTGAGCCGCGACACCCGATCGCGCTCCGCTGTGTCCTTGATCAGCTCGGCGGCCTCGTTGAAGTGCTCGACGATATCGAACAGGTGGTAGTCGAGGGCTTCCTCAGTGAGCCCGTCGAGCAACGCCCAGCCCAGCTTGAGGTGCGTTTCCCTTCGGATCCGGTCAGGGATCAGCGAATAAGCCGCCTGTTGAATGCGATCGTGGCTGAAGCGGAACTCGAAGTTCGGTACCTCACCATCACTCGCCTCCCAGTAGGCAGAGCCTTCGGGCCGGATCAGGTCTTCGTCCAGCGCCTCGCGGAGCGCGCTCTGCACCTGACGCGCGGTCCGCCCGAGCAAGCTGACAACGGTGCCGAGCGCAAACCGGCTACCGATCACCGACCCCAGCTGAAGCACGTCCTGCGTGGCGGGCGACAGGGTGCCGATCGCCTTGCACATGAAGTCGACCACGTTCTCCGTCACATCGAGCAGCTGCAGTTGCTCGATGTCCCAGGTCCAGCGCGCGCCGATTGGGTCGTACTTCAACAGCCCGTTCTGGTGCAGCGACTCCAGGAACCGATTCAAAAAAAAGGGATTTCCGCGGGTCTTCGCCAGGCAAAGCTCCGCCAGGTCGCCCACCTCCTCCGCACTGCGACCGGTGGTGTCTGCGAGCAGCGCGGCGACGTGATCGAGGCGCAAGGGGCCGAGCTGGATGTCGCGTACGACGACGCTAGCTTCCCGCATCTCGCGCACGATCTGGGTCACGGGGTGCGCCTCGTTGACCTCGTTGTCGCGGTAGGCCCCAATGAACAGCACGTGGGAAATTTCGCGATCGCTCGCCAGAGACTTGATCAGCCGCAGCGAAGGCAAGTCAGCCCACTGCAAGTCATCCAGGAACATGATCAGCGGATGACTCGGCCCCGAGATCGCTCTCACGAAGTGCCGCATCGTGCGGCGTAGGCGGTTCTCGGCTTCGGTGGACGACACCTGCGCGAGCGCGGGCTGAGGACCGATCAAGGTCTCCACTTCTTGTACGAGATCCGTCAGCACGCGCCCGTTGGCGCCAACGGCCTCGAGGATCTGGCTCTTGAACGCCGAGCGAACCGCCTCGTCTTCGCGGAGGATCTGAGTAACTACCGCACGGAAAGCCTGTGCGAGGGAATCGTAGGGAACTCCGTGCTTGAACTGATCGCACTTGCCGCTGCCGAATACACCGCTGCACTCGAGGATCGAGCGTTGCACCTCGTTGACTAGCGTGGTCTTGCCGATGCCCGAATAGCCCGCGACCAGCAGCGCCTCGGTGGCGCCAGCCGCAACACGCTGAAACGCGCCGAGCAAGGCCGCCGTCTCCCGACGCCGACCGTACAACGTTTGAGGGATCACGAAGCGCTCGTGCTGGTCCCGAGTGCCGAGTTCGAACTCGCCCACCCTCCCCGTCTCTTCGAGCATGGCCTTGGCCCGCTCCAGATCGAACAGCAGGCCGCTCGCGCTCTGGTAGCGGTCGTCAGCGCGCTTCTCCAAGAGACGCATCACCAGTTTGGAGAGCGTCTCCGGAACCTCCGCATCCACCTCGTGAGGAGCCAGAGGCGTCTTCGCGATGTGAGCGTGCACGAACTCCAACGTGTCGTTCGCCGCAAAGGGCAGCTTACCAGTCAAGAGCTCGTACAGCGTGACTCCGAACGAGTACAAATCCGTCCGGTAATCCAAGGCCACGTTCATGCGGCCGGTTTGCTCCGGCGACATGTACGCTGGCGTGCCACGCACCGTACTGGTGGTTTGCGCCTCCACGGACTCGCGCCGCAGCATGCTGCTGATCCCGAAGTCGATCAGCTTGACCTGCCCCGTCTCGGGGTTGCGCACGATGTTGCTCGGATTGATGTCCTTGTGGACGATCTGACGCTCGTGCACCACTGCGAGCGCCTTCGTGACCGCGACCGCGATCTCCAGGCACTCGGCCAGCGAAGGACGCGCGTCAGAGATCTGTGAGGCCAGAGAGCTGGCGCCGAAGTCTTCGACGACCAGCCGCACCACCCCCTCCTCTTGCTCGATCCCGAGGGCCTTCACCACACCCTCGGAAGCTGCCAAGTTCGTCAGATCGAGCTCACGCTGGAGCGCCGCGATCTGCTCCGCCGACGGGTAGAGCTTGCGCAGCTGCTTGACCACCACCGCCTCGCCGTCGGGCTCTCGAACCCCACGGAAGACGACCGAGTCGGCGCCATCACGAAGTCGCTGAAGGGTGCGGTGGCTGGTCATAGGCTCACACGTGGATGCTCTGGGTCGCCTCCGACGGCGCGTAATAGAGGTACGAGAGCGGGCGCGAGGCGTCGGCTTGGCGAATGTGCGCGTCTACATCGTTCAGGCGCGACTGCAGTGTCTGCAGGAGCGGCGCAACCGCTGGATCTGCGAAGGGGGCATACTGACCCAGGCGATTGAGCTTCGCGGTCAGGGGCCAGTAGATGGCCACGGATTCATACGCCAAGTCTTCGGGCGGCAACATCTGGCGCAGCGCGTCTTGGGTATCTGAATCGTTTCCGTACGGACCTGGCCCATAGACCGACGT
Source organism: Polyangiaceae bacterium (assembly GCA_050183255.1). Lineage (GTDB taxonomy): Bacteria > Myxococcota_A > Polyangia > Polyangiales > Polyangiaceae > JAHBVY01. The sequence goes on from JBFXBK010000370.1 coordinate 8,536, forward strand.
CGGCCCGCTCGCCGCGAAGCAGAAGTCGTACAGCGGGTAGTTGATCGACGCGTGGTAGGAGCTCGCTCGGAAGATGATCTGCGCGACCAAGTCGACCAGGTCGTCGACGCCTGTCAGCGCCTTGAGGCCTTGCAGGCGTCCACCGTCCTGCGCGCCCATTTCCCGCACAAAACCGGCCATTTCCGCGTCACCCAGCACGTCTGTGTCTTGCTTGTAGTAGAGACGCAGGTAGCTATCGACCCAGTCTCGCATCACTGGCCAGACCTGCAGCGAGTCGTCGCGGAAGGGGTACTCTGGGAGCCCTTGCAGATCGTCTACGCCCCGCCGTGCGAAGTCCTTGGGAGGCGCAGACTCGCTGAGCCGAAACTCCGAGAGGCCCTTCAAGCACACTTCGAGAGAGTCATCCAGAGGCGGCGACTGCAGCCGGTCGATGATTCCGCCGGGATTCACCAGCGTGGTCTTGGTGATCTCGTTCGAGATCAGCGTGTATTGGAAGTGTGGCTCGAGGAGCACGCGCACCGGATGCTGCTCGGCAAGTTGGCGCCGGGCTGACAGCACCACGCTCTCGAGCGCCAAATGGCACAGGCCGAAGTGCACGATGAGTCCGCCCTGGTTCGATTCGGCCAGAT
>JBFXBK010000371.1:0-9158 GCA_050183255.1 Polyangiaceae bacterium
GCGTCGTCAACGACGGCGAGCGCTTCGACATCCAGTCGGCGCAGGGACTTGGGCTCGTCAGTATTCGCGAACGCTGCGCGGTGATCCACGCGGAGCTGAGTATTGAGGCGCCGGCTAGCGGGGGAGCGGAGATTGTTGTCAGGGTACCGATAGGCTAGTTGGTGACTTCGCGGCCGTCGCTGTTCTAACTGGCCATGCATCCTCGCGAAACCGAGCTTGGCTGACGACCGACCCCGGGGCTCATGCTATGTTGGCGGAGGTGTCTCAGTTGGAAGTGTTGCAGGGTCAACCCATCCGCCCGCTCCGGCGCGCGGAGTTCAACCAGCTGGCTGAGCTCGGTGCGTTCCAAGAGGAGCGGGTCGAGCTGCTCTACGGGCAGCTGGTTCCGATGAGTCCGGTGGGCGCGCCGCACTGCACGGCCCTCGAGCGACTCAACGAGCTGTTCGTGGTCAAGCTCGTGGGGCGGATGCGGATCCGCATCCAGATGCCGATCGCCGCATCGGATGAGTCCCAACCCGAACCGGACCTCGCCATCGCGCCTCTCAGCGACGGTCAGGGGGACCACCCGGCGCACCCGGTCCTCGTGATCGAGGTGGCGCACACCTCGCTTGCGATGGATCGCCGGGTGAAGGCCAAGCTGTACGCGGAGTGCGGGGTGCCCGAGTACTGGATTGTGAATCTCGTCGACCAGGTCGTGGAGGTACACAGGGACCCCGTCTCGGGGGCGTACCAGTCATGCAGGGTCTTTCACCCGGGCGAAGTCGTCGCCCCCGCGCGCTTGTCGGACATCGAGGTTCCGGTCGACTTGTTGATGCGGGGTTGATGCTCCTGCTGCCGCACGGATCTGCGCGCACTCAGGGCTTGTGTTGCGAGCAGCGCTTGCGCACACTCGATGCATGAACCCGTATCTGCCCCCGATGCCGGGCGGCGACTTCCCTCCCCCCCAAGCCCAAGGAGCGGGCCCCAGTCAGACCCGCTGCGTGGTGTGGCTGGTGCTGTCCTGCCTATCGCTATGCGGCTGCGGGCTGCTGTGCGTCATCCCCATCGGGCTCTCCATCGTCGCGCTCGTGAAGCGCGAGTCGGATCCGAAGCTCTCGCTGATCACGAATCGCATCGCAATGGGCTGCGTGATCTTGAGCTGGATCTTCCTAGTCATCGGCGTGGCCTTGCAGATCGTGGCGGCCCTGCAGAGTTAGGCGTCGTTTGCTGCCGCATGGAAGCGAGCAACTGAGAGCTCGGCGTCCCGCTGCCGTGCATAGACAATGGATCCAATGAACCCGTATCTGCCCCCAGTTCCTGGCGGTGACTTCCCTCCCCCCCAAACCCAGGGCGAGGGTCCGAGTCAGACCCGCTGCATCGTGTGGCTGGTGCTGTCCATCCTCTCCTTCATTTGCGGCTGCGGCATCCTCGCGGTGATCCCCATCGCGCTCTCGATCGTCGCGCTAGTCAAGCGCGAGCAGGAACCCAAACTCGCGCTGACCCTGAACCGCTTCGCAATGGGCTGCGTGATCGCGAGCTGGGTCTTCTTCGTCGCGATCGTCATCTTCCAGATTGTGGTCGCGGTCTCAGCTAGCCCGTGAGTGGAGCCGAGAAAAGCCGCGGAAAATTCGGGTCCCGCTGCCCCCGCAGCCAAGGGGGTGACACGGACCCGGCAAAGGCTGGTAGAGTCCACGGCTGCTAGCTCGCTCCGGAGGTTGGGGGGAGCGCTCACCAGAGAAGAAATGGCTGTCGCGCAAGGTCAATGCCCGGGCTGTGGTGCTCCGATTGAATTCGGTCTCGGCTCGTCCATCGCTAAGGTCTGTCCCTACTGCCAAGCCACCGTGCTGCGCACGGATCGTGGCCTGCAGAACCTCGGCAAGGTCGCCGACATGGCGAACACTCCGTGCCTCATCGCCGTGGGCGATCAGGGCACGCTCGCCACTCGCCCGTTCGAGGTCCTGGGTCGCGTTCAGCTCGACCACGGCAAGGGCCCCTGGGACGAGTTCTACGTCTCCTTCGACTACGGTCAGTCCTGGGGCTGGCTCGCCTTTGCCCAGGGTCACTGGTACGTCACGCAGCAGGTGGCAGGGCTGGCGGTTCCGCCGATCTCCACGCTGCAGCTCGAGCAGGACATCCAGCTCGGCAATCAGTTCTTCCGCGTCGCCGAGGTGAAGGAGGGCACCATCGTCTCCGCCGAGGGCGAGCTCCCGGAGGCGTTTCCGCCGGGATTCGTTCGACACTACGTCGACCTCTACGGGCAGCAAAACGCGTTCGCCACCATCGACTACGGGGACAACAGCGGCCCGTACACGGTGTTCATCGGCTACGTTTTCCCCGAGAGCCAGATGCAGGCGCAGCAGCTCGGGGAGCGCCACACCAAAGAGGTCAAGACCGACACCATGCAGTGCCCGAACTGCGGTGGTGAGGTCCCGAAGCTCATGCAAGGCCGCGCCGAGCGCATGGCCTGCCCGTACTGCTACACCATCAGCGACATTGCCTCGCGGCAAATCGTGGCGCAGCAGGAAGCCGCCATGCAGCAGCCCGACATCCCGATCGGCCAGCAGGGCACCTTCGACGGCGTGCAGTACATCTGTATCGCCTACCTGCGCCGCGGTTGTTACTACGATGACGAGCACTTCTCCTGGGAGGAGTACTTGCTCTGGAGCCAAGGCATTGGCTTCCGCTGGTTGGTGAAGGATCCCGAGAAGGGCTGGGCGTGGATCACACCGGTGAACATCGCCGAGATCGACATCTCCCAGATGCCCAACATGGTCAGCTGGGGTGGTCGCGTCTTCCACAACCGCGACTGGGGCTCTGCCAGCGTCGAGTACGTGCTCGGCGAGGTGTACTGGAAGTGCGAAATCGGCGAGTCGACCCGAGCGGATGACTTCGTCGATGGCGGTGACGTCCTCAGCCGCGAGATGGCCGACGGCGAAGTCCAGTGGAGCTTCGCCCAGCCCATCGCCTGGCCCGTGCTTGCCCAAGGTTTCAACCTGCCAGTGGACGGCCCCGGAGCGTACTTCCCCGGCGGTGGCGGCGGTGCGAACTACGCTGGCGCGAGTGGCGGCGGCTCTGGCGGTGGCTGCGGCCAGACCATGGTGCTGCTCATCGTGGTGGGCGTGGTCCTGTTCATCTGCATGATCGGCGCCTGCGGCGCCTGCGGTGGCGGTGGCGGTGGCGGCTACAGCAGCAGCGGTGGCAGCACCACCAGCGGTGGCGGCGTCTTCGTTGGCGGCAAGTAATCCCACATCCGACGCCGAAGTAGATGCTCAGCCAGCGGGTCAAGCGGGAGGCAATCCTACAAGCCCGACAGCAGATTCCCCACGGAAACAGCTGAGCGCCGAGAGCGCGCTGCTTGGCTACTGGTTGCTGTTCGCCCTGGGACTGGCCGCCGCGTTTCACGAGTTGGTGATCCGTCAAGCCGACGCCTACTTCAGCCCCGGCTACGGCCCCGGCAGACAGACGCTGATCTGGAGCTACCTCGCGGGCAGCAGCCTCGGCTGGCTCGCCTGGCGTCGGAGCTTCTCGCGGCCCTTGGAGCTGCTCGCTGGTTCGACGTTGGTCGCCGCCTGGGCGCTCAACTTCAGCGCACCTTGCTTCGCCGCGGGTTTCATTCACCCGGGTTTGGGTCTGGGCGCAGCGCTGACCTTGCCCGCCTTGTTGGGGCTCGCGAGCATGCTCGCGTTCCGCGCGGCGCTCCGCTTGTTTGGGCGCGCGACCCGCAACTTGAGTGCGTTCGGGTTGTTGCTCGAGCCGTTCCGCATGCTCGGCTTGGTGCTGGCGCTGGGTTTTGCCGCCGCCGGCGCAGCGATGATTGGCAACCTGCGCTCCGGGCATGTGCTCTCGATGCTGCTCTCTGTAGCCAGCTTGGCAGCCTGGGGAGTGCATCAGCAGCTGTTCCTGATCGCAGCCAAGAGGAGCCTCCTCGAACGCACACTGGTGCGATCCGCGCAGCTGTGCTTGCTGCTCGGCGGGGTCGGGCTGGCGGTGGCCGAGTATCGGCTGCCGGCAGCACGCTTGAATGATTTCCCTGGGGAACTAATCTACAGCGCCCGCGGAGAGCGAGCTGAGGTGGTGGTCACGAGCTCCCAAGACGCCTTCCTATTATTCGTCGACGGGCAGCTCAAGCGCACGCAGATCGACGGCTATCGCCACATGGAAGCGCTCGTGCAGCCCGCCATGTTCGCAACCCCAGGTGCCAGTCAAGTACTGCTGCTCCACGGCGGCACGGGCCTCGCCGAGCGCGAGGTGCTGCGCTTTGTAGACGTGGAGAGCCTACGCGTGGTCGTCGACGATCCGGCGCTCCCGAACCTCGCCAAGCAATCCACCTGGCTCGCGACGGCAAGCGATCACGCCCTGGAAGATCGCCGGGTGCAGCTCGAGATCGCGGAGATCGCCCCGTGGGTGATGAACGAGACCGACGCCTATGACGTGATCATCGCCGACCTGCCTGCTCCGACGACCTACGAGTACGGCAAGCTCTACACGCGCTACTTCTTTGAACGCCTGGCGGAGCTCCTCACCGACGATGGCACCCTGGTGGTGTCAGCACCGTCTGCGTTTGCAGCGCCCGAGAGCTACGGCAGCGTCGTCAGCACGCTTCGGGCAAGCGGCCTCAACCTCTTGGAGTACCGCGTGGGGATCCCGCTGATGGGCGAGCTGAGCTTCATCCTGGCCGGGAAGCGTGAGCTCAAGATCCCCGAGAGCGATCCGACGTTACTCGGCGCCGGTCCTGCCCGCTTCCTCAACGCGCCAACCCTGCAGCAGCTGTTCGCGCCCACGCCGGACACTCGCCCCCTGCCGAGCGAACCGAACTTGCTCTACGAACAACCGATCGTTGAACACTTCCGTCACGAGCTGGGCATCGATCCGACGCCGCATCACGCTCCACCCGACGCGGAAGACACGCCAAGCGAGTGACGCACGGCGCGGGTTCCAACCCCTCGCCCGCCAGCCGCCTGACAGCCGACCGAGCCCAACGCGCGCCCCAGGTGGGCCCGTGAATAGGCTCTCTTGGCGCATTTTTTCGGTCTTTCGTTGGGGGCGAGGCGGCACCGCACCCCGATCCGGTTCATGGCATCCCCGTTGCAAAAGGACGAGGCGAACATGAGTCACGGCATCTGGGCAGCAGCATCCGGCGCAACAGCGCAAATCACGATGGTGGACGTCATCGCGAACAACGCCGCCAACGCGATGACGCCGGGTTTCCGCGCTGATCAGGCACTGTTCCGCGAGGTGCTAGACCGCGCCCAGGTCGGCAAGCCCAATGCGACCGTACGCATGACCCGCGTCGACGGCGTCGCCCCGGACATGACCGTGGGGCAGCTGAAGTACACCGGCAATCCAATGGATGTGTCGATCAATGGCAAGGGCTTCTTCGCCGTGCGCACGGCGAGCGGCGAGATGTACACCCGCGCCGGCAACCTGAAGATCGACGCTTCTGGACAGATCGTGTCTTCGCGCGGAGACGCCTTCCTCAGCACCACACGAGAGCCTCTGCGCGTCGATCCGAGCGCCAGCGACGTCCGCATCGGAAAGGACGGCGCCATCCTCGTGAACGGTGAAGACAGCGGCCAGCGCCTGCTGGTGGTGGATCTCGAGCAGACGCCTGGAGTAGTGAAGGAAGGCGCCTGCTACCTCAAGGTCGCAGGCGGCGCGCGCCCAGGGGCGATCGAAGGCAACCTCGAGCCAGAGAGCATCGAACTCTCCAACGCGCCTCCGGTCAAGAGCATGACTGGCCTTGTCACTGCCTCGCGCCACTTCGACATGATGGATCGCGTGATCCAAGCGTTCAGCGAGATCGACCGCAAGGCGGCCGAGGAAATCGCGCGCCGCTAGGGCGCTGACCCTCGCAGCACGCCGGCGTGATTCGCGAGTCGGGCTCGCATACCCGTGTGGAATCAAGAGTCCGCCCTGATGTGTGTAGCCAGAGCTTCACACCGCGCAATCCGCGATGCGCTGAGCGCGCTGACGAAACGCCTGGCAAACACACCGGCTCGTCAGCCGGTGCGTCAACCCATTCCCACACGGAGACAAGGACTTCGCATGTGGATAGAGACGCGAGCCAAACGCTGCGTTGCCTGGCTACTCCGCGCGTGATAGCCGTGCCCCCGCTGGTCGCTCGACCAGGCTTACTACTACTTTCAAGGGGACATCATCACATGGGAATGAAGACGACGCTTCGCGGCGCTGCGCTCGCAGCCGGCCTTGGAACAGCAGCGTTCACCCTGCTCAGTGCGAGCAACGCATCCGCCGACACGCTGGCCCCGGGGGGCAACTCCGTCGGGAAGATCACCCGCGTGTCCAAAGGCGTGAAGGAACTGAGCCTCGAGACGCAGTTGGTTTTCCACTCGGATAGCAACAAGAACGGCGAAGGTGACGCAGACGACACGTCAACCAGCAACCTCGCGCTGATCGGCGCGCCAGTGTTTCGCTACTTCTTGATCGACAACCTGAACCTCGGCTTGCACCTGGGCGGCTTCTACAAGAGCGCGTCTTCGAAGGTGGGCGACGTGGAGACCGCGAAGGCGAGCGACGTTGGCTTCCTGGGCACGCTCTCCGTGAGCTACAACGTGAGCCTGGGTGGCGGCATGTTCATCGCGCCGTTGCTCGGCGGCGGCTACTTCGCTGGCAGCCGTGAAGTGACGACACCCGACATCACCGGCGCCGGCCCTGATCTGGTGATCCGCTCCTCGTTGAGCGGTGGCGTGGGCCGCGCGGGTATTGGCTTGGTGTTTTATCCGAGCTCACGCTTCAACCTCTTCGCGCGCCCTGAGGCGCTGATGTACTTCGGCTCCGCGAAAGAGAAGGACGAAGCCCGACCCGCGGGAGCCCCGCCAGTGAACCCAGACGCGCAGTCCTTCACCACCATCGACGCCGGCTTCACCTGCGGCGCGAGCTACATCTTCTAAGCCCGTGAAGCCAACCCGCCCCGGGCTCGCATCAGCGCGCATCGAGCGTTGCTGCTGCTAACCTCGGGGCGGTGAACACGCTCCAAGCTCTTCGTCACGTCTACGCAGGTCGGCCCTGGATCGTCGCCGCGGACAACCTCGTCAGCGCTGGGCGGCTCTGCGAGGTCTTGCGTGAGCTCGGCGCCGATCAGGTGATGGCGATCGGCGCCTCCCGAGGTACTGGGCCGCTGGCATCGGAAGCTGTCGTTCAGCTGACCCTCGGAGCGCTTCCCGCCGAGACCATGATGGGCGGGATCCGCGAGAGCGAAGCATTGATCGACGAGCTGCCCGCGCCAGCAGTCGCACGCGTCCAAGCCTTCGACCCTGACGCTCGCGCCGGGGTGCTGCGAGCATTTTTTTCCACCGGGAAACCTGTTGCCGGGCGCCTCTGCTACGGCGCCCGACGGCCGGAGTGGCAGGCGCTGGAGGACAAGCTCCTCGCGACGGAGCTCTGGCTGAGCGCCGGGCTCAAGCACCCCGAGGCGCAAACGCTGCCCGTCACTCTCGAGGCACTCTCCGCGGCGTTCTCGAGCTTGGATCGGGGGAGAGGGTGCGTTCTGGCTGCCGACAACAGTCGCGGCTGGCACGGCGGCGCGTCGTTCACGCGCTGGGCACGCCAGCTAGGCGATCTCGAGAGACTTCACGCATTCTTCACGAACCAAGCCGACCACGTGCGCATGACTCCCTTCATCGAGGGCGTGCCCTGCAGCATCCACGGCATCGTGTTCTCCGATCCGCAGAAGCCCGTGGCCGTGTTTCGCCCTGCGGAAATGCTGGTGTTGCGCCGCGCCGCCGGCCACGCCGAGGGCGAGTTCCTGTACGCCTCGGCAGCCACCGTCTGGGATCCGCCCCAGACCCTGCGCGAAGAAATGCGCAGCGCGGCGCGCAGCGTGGGGGAGCTCTTGAAGCAGCGCCATGGCTACCGAGGCGCCTTCACCATCGACGGAGTGTTGAACCGCACAGGCTTCTGGCCAACGGAGCTCAACCCACGCTTCGGCGCCGCGCTGATGCAAATGGAGAAGGTGCTCGGCTATCCGCTGTTGTTGCTCAACTTCGCCGTCATCGCAGGGGACGACGCCGCGCTCGACCCCGCAGAAATCGAAGCGGAAGTGCTGGAGAGCGCCGACAAGGAGCGCGCGAGCGGCGCGGGGCTGCCGTTGCTCGGCTCTCATGAGGGGCGCATCGGCCGCTTGGTGCTGTGCGAACCCGAGGTGCGCTTCGCACGCGAGGGAGAAGCACCTGACTGCACCCTCGAGCTCGGCCCCGCGCCCGCGGGTGCGCGCATGCACCTGAGCTTTGACCCGGCGGCGCTGACCCCCAGCGCACCCCTCGGCCCCGTGTTGGCGCGCACCCTCGAGTTCCTCGACTCGCGCTACGGTCTAGGGCTTGGAAAACTCGAAGTCTACCCCAGCGACTTGGAGTGACTCGCGCTCCGCACGAGCAACACGCACTTTAGTCCGCACGGAAACGACCGAAGCGAAGTCCGAGCCAGGCGATAGACTTCGCGGCGTAGAGCGCGTTGACCACCAAGTACGGGTAGAAATAGAGATCGATGCGTCCCACTGCGCCGGCGAGCCAAATGTAAGACGGATAGTGGACGAGCAGCTTCGCAACCCCCATCGGGATCCCGATCAGCTGCTGCACCAGCGACTTCGGCTTCGTGGGCCCTGACGCAGCGGGCGCTGGGTCACCAGCGATCTCCGGGCGGCGCTGAAATGTCGTGACAGCGATCCCCGTGGCGAGCACCACGAGCCCACCAACGGTGAGCAGCAAGAACAGCGGCTGCTTACCCTCCAAGTAGAGCCGCACGCCTACCGCCCCCAGGATCATGAAGGCCTTGATTTCATCCATGAGGAAATCAAGCAGGTGGCCCTGCTTCGAAGCGATGCCCCGCAGCCGCGCGAGCATGCCGTCCGCACAGTCCAAGACGTAGCTCGCCTCGTAGATCACGACGCCAGCCAACAAGCCCCAATACCCAGGCCACAGCGTGAGCACCGCGGTCGCCACGCACGCCACCGCGAACGCCGCGAGGGTCACCTGGTTGGGCGTCACCGGAGTTCGCTCGAGGAGCTTCACCACGACCGCGGCAACGGGCCTACACACGAAGCGGTTCCAGAACAGGTCCGGGACCTTCTTCGTCCGCTGGTAGATCTCGACCACGCTGCTCATCGGCAGCCGAACCTACAGGGCATCCCCGAAGCCAGGCAAGCAAGGCGCTGGCAAGCCCCA
>JBFXBK010000372.1:0-9062 GCA_050183255.1 Polyangiaceae bacterium
TGCCACTGGCAGGCCTATCACTCGCGGTGGTCGCGGCTGCGACCGCCGCTTCGGCCTGCCCCAGTGGTGGTCGCGGCACTGAGCGCAGAGCTGGCGACGTTTCCAGCTGCGCGCGAGCCTGAGCGAGCTTGTTTGCTCCTCGGGGTAACACCGGAGCTGGCAACGCTCCACACGCCGCTCGTCGCCGTCGATCGCAATCAAGCGATGATCGACGCGCTGTGGGTTGGCGATGACGCCGAGCGCCGCGCCGTGCGAGCCAACTGGACAGAGCTGGATTCGAGCATCGGTCGGCTCGGGTGCGCGGTGGGCGACGGCTCGCTCAACGTGATGGCCTACCCTCACCCCCAAATCCAAGTGCTGAAGCGCCTGCGGGCACTGATCCCGGAGCACGGCGGGGTCGCGCTGCGCTGCTTCGTGCGTACCCCTGCGGAAACACTGACTCCAGCGGAGTCCCTGCAGGAGGTGGTGGAGACGCCGGAGCTGAGCGCGAGCTTCCATGGGTTCAAGTGGCGGCTCGCGATGGCCGTGTGCAACGAGCGCGGTTCCACGCTGCAGGTCGCGACGCTGTGGGCGAAGTTCCAAGCGGAATTTTCGAATCGAGAGGCGTTGGCAAGCCGCACGGGTTGGTCGCTCGAGGACATCCAGACCATCGACGTCTACGCAAACTCCGCTGAAACGTACGCGTTTCCAACGCGGGAAGAGTTCCTGGGCCTGGCGAGCGCGAGCGGCTGGAGCGGACGTTTCCGCGACCTGGGGAGCTACGAGTTGGCTGACCGCTGCCCGCTGCTCGTTCTCACGTAGATACCTTCAGAACGTCTCGCGCGGGGGCAGAAACCCACATATGATCACGGGGATGCGCGGCAAGATCACGGTCACCAGCGTGCTGATCGGCGTCGCCGCAACAGGCGCTTGCTCCGACGAGGACAGCAAGAAGAACACGAAGGGCGGCCCCGACGCGGGAGCGGACGGGTCGCTGGCGGGCGACGGAGGCAGCGCAGGGAGCTCGGCAGGTACTGGAGGCACCACCGGAGGGACCGGCGGAGCGGCTGGAAGCGGCGGCGCTTCTGGGGCTACTTCCGGCGGAACCGGCGGCGACGCGGGGACCGGGGGTATGTCGCTGGTTTGCAATCTCGCGGACGCTGGAGCCACAGGTGGTTCCGCGGGGCAAGGCGCTGGAGGCACCTCGGCGGTCGGTCAGTGGCGCGACTGGGATGCCTGGCAGTGCCGCGACTGTCCTTCACCGCTCGTGAGCGATTGTGTGGACTTCGACGAGGCTGGGAGTTCCACGTTCAATCAGGTCACCCGAATCTTCACGTTGCGAGCGAAAGCGAGCACGATTGATGTGGTGAGCGCCACCTACAATCTCGACTGGGGCTACGACGACGCGAACGGAATGCCGCATAGCGGAACCTCGACCGGAAGCTTCGACGTGGATCAGGACACGCTCAGCGCAGACCTCTCCAGCAGTGCGCCCACTGGCGACCTCCAGTTTTACCAGATCCGCATCAGGCTGACCGACGCGTGCGGGAAGACCACGACCGTCGATTACGGCGTCTGGAACCCACCAACCGGAAGTCAGCCGATAAACATCCACTGCGAGATGTAGGAAGCACGCTGAAGACCCACCAGAGTCGATTGTCCGAGCGCTGCTTGTGACCCGTCGCGCTGACCAGCTAGACTCGGCCGATGCGCGGTAAGATCACGGTGGCCAGCGTGCTGATTGGCGTTGCTGCGGTAGGCGCCTGCTCCGACGAAGACAGCAAGAAGAAAGCAAAGGGCTCGCCCGACGCGGGTGCTGACGGCTCACTCGGCGGTGACGGCGGTAGCGCCGGCAGCAGTGCGGGAGGCACTGGCGCCTCGGGCGGCAACGCTGGCACCGGCGCGGGCGGAACGGGCGGCGCAGCCGGAATGGACGCGAGCGCCGGCACCGGTGGCACGGCTGGCAGCGCAGGCGCGGGCGGGACCAGCGGCGGCATGGGTGGCGTCGGCGGGATGACGCTGATCTGCAACACCGTCGATGCGGGTGCAACCGGCGGTTCCGCGGGGCAAGGCACTGGCGGCGGCCTGCCTGACGCCGCTGTGGCGGGCGCCGCTGGCAGTGCAGGCACCGCGGGGAGCGGTCCGGTTGGTCAGTGGCGTGACTGGAACGCGTGGCAGTGCCGCGACTGTCCCGCTCCCGTCATCAACAACTGCATAGATTTGGACCTCGCCGGTAGCTCGACCTTCGATCTAGGCACGCGGATCTTCACCCTCGCTATTCGACCTGGGGTGATCGAAGTGGTCAGCGCCAGCTACTCCCTCGACTGGGGCTACGTCGACGGCGATGGCGGCTATCAATACGGCACTAGCAACGGAAGCTTCACAGTCGACAAGGACACGTTGATCGCCGACGTCAGCAGCAACCTGCCAGCAGAAGTCATGAACCTCTACGGAGTTCAAATCAGCGTGACGGATGCCTGTGGAGTGACGACGAACCTGAACTACGGCGTCATCAACGAGCCGGATCCAGACGGAGGCACCGTGATCAACATCCACTGCGAGGGGCAGTAGCAGTCGCCAGCATGGCGCCTGGCCGCGCGGCCGGTTAGAATCGCCGGATGCGTGGATCGGTTACAGTCGCAAGCGTGCTGATCGGCCTAGCCGCAGCCAGCGCTTGCTCTGACGAAGACAGCAAAAAGAAGGCAAAAGGCTCTCCCGACGCAGGCGCTGATGGCTCCTTGGGCGGAGACGGCGGCACCGCCGGCAGCAGCGCGGGCGGCACGGGCGCCACCGGGGGAACCGGCGGCACCGGCGCGCTGGGTGGCACCGGCGCTGCGAGTGGCGCAGCGGGCATGGACGCCAGCGCAGGCACCGGCGGCACAACCGGTGGCGCAGCGGGAACGGCGGGCACCGCTGGCGCTGGTGGCAGCGTCGGAGGCAGCGGTGGCACGGGCGGACAAGCGCCGTTGGTTTGCAACCCAAGCGGTGCCGCGGGGCAAGGCTCCGGCGGGACCGGCGGGCTGACCACCGTTGCACTTGCGGGCATGGGACCCGGTGGCGGAGCAAGCGTAGACGCCGGAGTGGCCGGCAGCACAACTGGCGGCAGCAGCGCAACTGGCGGCAGCAGCGCAACTGGCGGCAGCGCGGGCAGTGGGCCCACACCTCAGTGGCGCGACTGGGACGCCTATCAATGCCGCGACTGTCCCGCGCCCACACTCAACGACTGCACCGACTTCGAGGGCGGCGGCTCGACCTTCGACGTCGGCACCCGCGTGTGGACCATCCACGTCAAGCCCGGCACCGTCGAGGTGGTCACCGCGACCTACCAGTTCTACTGGGAGTACCTCGATCCGGAGGCAGGCTGGATCAGCGGCACCGCGAGCGGTAGCTTCGTCGTCGACAAAGACACCCTGACCGCGGATCTAAGCTCGGTTGTCCCGTCCGAGGTGATGGGCTTCTCCAACCCGCGCATCACCATCACCGATGCCTGCAGCACCCAGACCACCATCTACTACGGCTACTTCCAGGAGCTCGACCCGGACGGCGGCAGCATCGTCAACATCCACTGCGAGGGTGGCTTTTAATCCTCGCGGAACTGGCACACGAAGTCCTCGAACTTACCCCCCGGCCCACGCGGGATCTCGCTGACATAGCGCACCCCAAGTTTCAGGGGGTGAGGTACGTTGCGCTCCAGCTGCTGCAACACCATGCGGCGCAGGTCGCCTAGCTCGGCGTCGCCCAAAGGCTCGCTGACCAGCTCGAGCTCGAAGTCTTCATAGCTCAGTTGCACGAGCCGGAATTGCCGCACGGCAAAGTACTTACCGAGCACGTTCGAGGCGTAGCGCGGCCACAGCCGATCCTCGCCGTCCTCCGTACGCACACGCATCAGGTTTCGCACGCGCCCCACGATGCGTTCGAGCACCGGCAGGCCCTTGCCACAGTCACAGGCTGCCCCGACCAGCGCAAAGTCGCCTAGATCATAGCGGATCAGCGGCATCGCGAAGTTGTGCAAGGTGGACACCACGACTCGCCCGAGCTCACCCGGTTCTGCCGGCGTGCCATCAGGCTTGAGCACCTCTAGGAGCACGTTCTCACTCTGCACGTGGTAGTGCGCGTGCTTCGGGCACTGCAGCGCGAGGTGCCCGAGCTCCACGCAGGAATACGCATCCACCAGCGGCACGTTCCAGACGTCGCGTGCCAGGGCGCGCAATGAGTCGTCCACCACTTCGCCAAACGTCCCCAGCTCACGCAGCCCTGCCCAGCGCACCCCACGTTCCCGCGCAGCCTCTAGCAGCGCGCGCGCGTTGGAAGCGTAGGTCGCGATGTAGGCTGGTTCGCGCTCGCTCAGCCACTCGAGCTGTTCGCGTATCGGCGTATGCACCTCCAGTATGGAGAGCCTGCCGCCACCGCGGCCCCAGATCTTCTTCCCGATGTTGGCGAAGCTCGATCCCTGGGGAACCGCGCGGATGGCCGCTGCGCTCAGCGACGTGTCGCGCTGGTGCCAGCGATGATCGCGCTCAGCAATACCATCGATGACTCTCGCGCTGGTGCGGCTCACCCACACACTGACGTGGCGCCCCGTCGACCCAGAGCTGTTCGCCTCGCGCACCACCTCGTGCGCTTTGGAGAGCGTTTCGGAGTGCAGCGCATCGCTGCTCAGCAGCACTTGTTCGCGACCGAGCAGCGGCACACGCTGCCAGGCTTCCAGGCTAGGCGCAGCTCGTGTGTACTCAGCGTACGCCGCGCGCTCGCGGTAGTAAGGCACCGTGCTCGTCGCGTAGCGCAGCAGCTGCTGCAGGCGGCTCAGTTGATGAGGCAGCAGCTGCTCAGGTCGCCAGAGCTCGGTCTTCTGCAGGAAGTGGGCGTCGACCGCCGCCTGCCCGCGCGCTAGCGCCGCCTGCGCCAGCGCGTCCAGCAGCAGCCGCTCCTCAGTCATGCGCTCAGTCTGCGTTCTTCACGCAGCGGAAGCCAAGGCCGGGCACGCGGTAGGTCCATTTGCTCGCAGCGCGGCTGAACGTGTGCATGGAGAAGCGGCTGCGGTTCCAGCCTCCGCCACGCAGGGAGTACACATAGCAGCTGCCCTTGAGGCTCGGGTGCGCGTCGGGCGCCGGGTCCGTCACCGTGCCGCGCGGATAGGGCACATAGCAGTCTTGGGTCCACTCCCACACGTTGCCGCCGAGATCGTAGATGTCGCCGTCGGGGTAGCTGATCTTGCCTTTGGGGTGCGCCTTGACTTCGCTGGTCCCGCCGCCGTGGCAGCCGACGTCGCCCGCAGGGTCCGCGTGGGGTGAGCCGCCAGGCGTGAAGTCAGCGTAGCCATTCTCGCACGTCGGGTCCGGCGCATTGCCCCAGGGATATAGGCGGCCGTCGCCGTGACTCGCGGCGTACTCCCACTGCGCCTCGGTGGGTAGGCTCTCGCCCTGGGCCTCGCAGTAGGCCTTGGCCTGCTTGTAGTTGACCATGTTCACGGGGTGATTGGCGCGGTCGTACTCCGGGCGGTAGTTCGCGTTGATGTCTCGCAGCTGGGGAACGGTGCACTTGCCGCCTTCGACGCACTTCTTGTAGGCGGCGACGGTGACCTCGGTTGCATCCATGCAGAACGGCTTGGTGAGGATCACCGTGTGTTTCTGATCGTCGCTACCCGGCGCGCCGCGGCCCATTTCGAAGCCTTTGGGTCCGGTGGGCGGGATGAAGACAGTGCCCTCGGGGCACGCCGGCTCGCACTTGGTCGCGCCCTTCTCGTCTTTCACGCAGCGCTCGAGGCTGCTGCAGCCGGGACTGCACTGCGCCTCCTGAGCTGAGCCAGCCAGGGGTTCGCTGTGGCCCGCGGGCTGGACGCCGGGGTCCGCGGACTCTTCCGCCTGCTGCTGAGCGCTGCCCTTTTCAGTCGCGGTGCTGGCGCTGGCTTTCTCTTGGAGCTTCTCCTCCCCCCCTCGCTTGCAACCGACGAGAGAGAGCAAAGACAAGGCGATACAGGCATGCGAGAGCGAAGCGCGGATCATGGAGTTCCTCGACTGATCGAAACGGGGTGCGCGGTTCCCACCACCAGAGGCGCACCCACGCCGGGCTTTCCGGGCGGATTCAACGGATAGCAACCATCGGGTTCCACGTCACCAACCAGGGTTCCACCGACGGACTTGGAAATCAGCTCCAGATGCTGGCGAAACTGCGCGTGGCGCGCTGGGGAAGCCTTGTCCTCGAACGGCTTCGGTGCGTGACCCAGGATGAAGTAAGGACACGCTTCCGTCTTGGTGAGGCGCGGCTTTTCGCCTGGCTGCTTATCGAAGCTCAGCCTGGCAAGGAAGCTGGTCCCGGTCCAACTGTGGTCGCTGTGCATGGGAAACACGAGGTTTCCAAGACTGTAGAACACGGGTCTCGATCCGGCCCAACCAACGCCGTGGGGAACGTGAGGGTGGTGACCAATGATGACGTCGACACCCGAGCGCATCGCCGCGCGCACGAAGTGGCGCGTCCACATCATCGGCTCGTCCACGTACTCGGCGCCGCCGTGGTAGCTCAAGATCACCAAGTCGTGGGTCTGCTTGGCCTTGGCGATGCGCTTCTCCAGCGCGCCGAAATCCGCCCACGCGACGTAGTGCCGTCCCTCGTGCTCGTTGATCGGCCCCTGATTCCAGATATGCGTCACCGCAAAGAAGGCGATCTTGATCCCGCGTACCTCCACGGAAACGGCGTTGTATGCATCCTTTCCAGGGTTTGGGCTGGCACCGACGTAGCGCACGCCCGCGCGATCGAGGTTTTCAAAGGTCTCGAGCAAGGCGGACTTACCGAAGTCCCACATGTGATTGTTGGCGACGCTCACCAGGTCGATGTTGGCGTTCTTGAGCACCTCCGCGCCGCCGGGGGGGCCCGTGAAGATCAGCCGATGCTTGGTCTGAGTGACGCCGTCTTGATCGGAGAGCTGGCACTCGAGGTTCACGAAGCGAAAGTCAGCACTATCGAAGTACGGCTTGATGAAGCGCAGCGGCTGATACGCCGGGTCGCGCAGAATGCGCTGCCCGGTGCCGCGCCCGAGGTTCACGTCACCGCCAAACAACAGCACCACGGGGCCAGTACGCTCGGCCGGGGCGCTCGCTGACTCGGCGCTCGCTGACCTTGCGCTAGCAGAACTCGACGGTGCGCTATTTCCCTGGGGTTTCGCGGAGGGAGCAGCCGCCGCGCTGCTGGTGTCAGCGGCGCTCGGCGTGAGTTCTTTGCGCTCGCTGCACGCGAGTAGCATCAGCGCGGAGGTGAACAACCGCACAGCGCTCGTAGCTCCAGAGGTCGCTGCGCCAGCTCTCACTCTCCAAGTGTAGAAGCTGAAGGCTTGCACCCCAAAACAAGCGGCGCGTTTGCGCGCTCATCAATCTGGGCCAAAACCATGGCTTCAAAGGCAAAATGTCCACGTCATGGGGTTCCCGAAATTCAGCCTGTTTGTGCTCGCACTCAGCGGAGTGAGTTGCTCTGCGAGCCCAAACAGCCCGCGCAGCAGTGCGCAGCCTGAGTCTCCTGCGCGCGAGCCCGTATCCGCGCACAGTGCCGGAAAGGCATCGGGCCCAGCTCCCGAGAGCGCGACCAAAGCGTCCGCAGCGCCAGTCGACCCGTTCGGTGAAGGCTACCCCGCACCGCTACCCGAGAGCGGCGAGTTTGGGCGCGTCGCCTCGAAGACCTGGGGCTCGTGGATCCATCCGCGCCCCGACTCCCGGACGTTGCCGCTCGGGGGGATCCGCGTCGGAGACAGCATCGCCGCCACGGGACCCGCGTTCAGCTCTGGTCTCGGCAAGTGCCAGCAGTACGTCCCGGTAGAGGGTGGCTTCGCCTGTGCGGACCGCCGCAACACCACGGACATGTCGGATCCGTTCGTGCAAGCGAACCGCTGGACCGAGCCGGCCGCAGGCGCCTTCCCCTACGAGTACGCATTCAGTCTCGGGGCACCGATGCTCACTCGTATCCCTACGGATAAAGAGAATCGCTGGGACACCGGCCCGAGAGACTACAAGAAGCTGCGCGGTTGGTCGGTGGGTCACGACGAACTAGCTGAAAAGGAGCCGATCGAGCCAAATGGGCCGATACCTGACTTCTTGAAAGACGGCGGCTACGCGCCCAATGCCTGGGGCAAGAAGCCGGGCCTGCTCTTCAAGAAGGTACCGTTTGGTTCGATGATCGCCTACACCCGCGCGTTCGAAGCGAACGGCCAGGTGTGGGTGCTCTCCACGAACCTCACCGTGGTGCCAGCCAAGGGCCTCCTGCGCTTTCGGCGCACCAAGTTCCACGGGCTAGAGCTCAATTCCGAGCGGAACCTGCCCATCGCGTGGGCACGCAAGACGGCGCGCTCCAAGTATCGTCTCGAGGGTGACCAGCTGGTCCAGACGAGTGAGGTGTGGGCAGCGCGCACCTGGATGCAGCTAACCGGTGAGTCTCGCAAGCAGGCGGGCAGGCGCTACCTCGAGACGAAGGACGGCTTCTACATCGCCGAGGACGAAGCCTCGGTAGCGGAGCGGCGCAAGACACCGTGGGAGGTCACTCACAACTTTTCCCCACAGAATAAGTGGGTGCACATCCGAGTAAACAGCGGCACGCTCACGCTCTACGAGGGCGACAAGGCGGTGTTCACCACCTTGATGAGCCCGGGCAAGGAAGGCGCGACGCCGTATGGCCGCTACTGGATCGAGTCCAAGGAGCAGGTCAGCACCATGACCACGGAGATGGGCGAGCCGCGAAAGTTCTGGATCGCCGACGTGCCCTGGACGCAGTACTTCGAGCGCCCCTACGCGATCCACGCGGCGTACTGGCACGAGGACTTCGGCGAGCGAAAGTCTGGCGGCTGCGTGAACCTCTCCCCCATCGACGCCAAGCGCGTCTTCGACTGGACCGTACCGGCCTTCAACGAGAAGTGGGGCATGGTGCAAGGCCGCGGCATGGGGCACAGCACGTTCATCCTGGTCGAAGGCTGAGGAGCGATGCGCGCCCGGGCAATCGTTGGCTACAGCGCGCTAGTATTGTTGAGCGCCGGTTGCGACAAGTCGCATCCCCGAGGATCCAATGTTGAAGGCAGCGCCAGCGCTTCCGCGGCTTCTTCTGGGGGT
>JBFXBK010000373.1:0-9050 GCA_050183255.1 Polyangiaceae bacterium
AGCGCGCCGCTGAGGGCACGGCGGACTCCGTCGCGCTCATGCGTTCGCCAGGCCTGATGCGGGAGCGCATGATCTTTCCCTACACCCAAGGGCTCACCTTCCTAACCGCCGTGCATCGCGGCGGCGGCTTTCAGCTGGTCAACCAGGTGTATTCGGCGCCGCCGAGCACGACGGAGCAAGTTCTGCACCCGGAGAAGTACGTCGCGGGAGAACAGGCGATCCCAGTTGATTTCCCCGGGGTACCACAAGGCTGGCAGCTCGGCCTCAAGGGACGCATGGGCGAGCTGCAAACCCGTGTCATCCTGGAGAACTGCATGGACAAGGCCATCGCTACGCGCGCCGCGGCGGGCTGGGGCGGCGACCAGTTCATGCTGATCGAGAAGCAGGGACTCGCGCTAGTTTGGCTCAGCGTGTGGGACACCCCGCAAGACGCCGAAGAGTTCGAGCTCGCGGCGCGCTCCCTCGCCCAGTGCTGGCAAACGAAGCCCGGCGGGGCGCTGACCTCCGGCGTGGGGCAAGGCGCCGTGGTGCGGCGCAACGGCAACAGTGTTGCGATGATTCGCGGCATGAGCCCGACGGAGCGTGAGGAACTAGCAACCGCGAGCCTCAAGCTGACGTTCGCATCACCGCCGGCGTCTGCCCCGCTGGGCGCCGTCGTGCTCAGGCCTATCCCCACGGAACCGAGAGTACACGCGCCTTATGTCTCGCAGAACGTCTACGTCAATCCGCGCCTCGGCATCAGCCTGCCGATGCCCCCGGGCTACACCTACAAGCTCGAGGATGACGAGCTGTCTCTGGATGCGCAGAGTGGTGTGGGCTCGATGCACGTCGGCCTGAGCGAGTGGGCAGTGACCCAGGAGAGCCTCGCCCACCTCTACAGTGAGTTCGAGTCGACGCTGAGCCGGGAGCTCGGCACCGGCGTGAAGCTCAGCGTGGAGCAAAACGCCGAGTACCCAACCTCCCTCGGTCGCGCCGTGACTCGCACTTGGCTGGTGCGGGGTACCCCGGTGCGCATCCGCCTGATCGTGCTGCCGGTGTGTAACTCCAGCGGCGCGATCATCCTCAGCAACGTGTGGGCCGAGCGAAACGCCGTCGACATGGCGAGCTGGTGGGTCGGTGGGCTGCGCCGTATCTCCGCGGATACGCCTCCGGTGTGTAGCTACCTGAATCCGTGAGTCAGTACTCGATCATCCGCTGCTCGAAGTCGGATTTGATGATCAGGTACTTTTGCTGACGTTGTGCCTCTTTCACCCCCACTTCAGTGACGGGCGTCTCCCACACCACGATGAGCTGCAAGTTCGGGCAGTCCCGCGCGAGGCGCAGCAGCGTCTCGTCATCCGCCTGGGTTCTTGACGCCGATAGCTCCTTGAGTTCGGGCAGTGCGCTGAGGCTCCTCAGCCCCTTGTTGGCCGGATTGTCCGAGAGATCGAGGTTTTCGAGCCTGGGCGAGTCACTCCGCCCAAGCAGTTCGACCCCTCGATCGGTCAGCCCACAGTTCTTGAGGTAGAGCCCCGTGAGCTGTTTCAGCACGCCCGATTTCACCAAGAGCTCCACTCCCCGATCGCCGATCCGATTCTCGCTCAGCGAGAGGCGCTTCAAGTTCCCCAGGTGCGGACTGCGTGTCAGCAGGTGGACGCCTTGGGTGTCGAGGGTGTCGCGGTCAAACGACAGCAAGACGATTCGCTCTGCAGCGGGGTCGTCGAGGAGCTCCCCCAGGTCCTCGAGGTTCCGCGGAGAAGGTTCACCGTTGTAGGTGATGATGCGTCGTTCTCCCGTCGGCGGGATCTTGCGCGCTCGAGGCACCGCTCCCGGCTCGAAGCCGTTGAAAGCCAGCACTTGCTCCAGCAGCGGCAGCGGCCCCCAGGCGCCCCAGGTCTCGATGCCAAACGTCACGCGCTCGTGGGTCGCCTCGACCCACACGTTGCGCGGCAGGCTAGTTGCGCAGGCCTTGGCCTCTGCCTTGAGGTCGACACCCGTGAACACGTAGTCGTAGCTCAGGTGGTCGTCGCGCTCGACCCAGAAGTCCGGCAGCTCGGCGGGCATGTTTGCGTAGCGATCGCCCGGCTCTTCGTGAGTGCGCCTCAGCTCACTTCCGCGCGGTATCCAAGTTGGCATCTGGAGCACGACTTCGAAGCGGCAAAAGCCGGACTCGTTGTCATGAGCACCACGGGAGCCGAGCTCAATGCGCACTGGCCTCCCGACGTGCCTCCCCTCGAGGCGCCACACGAGCGGGCCACCTTGGGTAGCCGTCAGCCCCAAGCGCTCCGCGAGCGCCTGAGCGCGCCGCGCGGCAAGCTCGTCGATTTCGGGGGCCCCCATGGCCCCCGATGATGACTCAGTTGCTCAGCGGTGTCGCCGGGACTGCGAGGCTCACTCGGTCCACTCGATGGTGGTCTCGGGCATCGTGCGGTAGCGCTTGTCGATTTCGTCGACCAGCTCCATCCACCAGCTCTCGATCTTCGGGCCCTTGGCGCGCACGCTGTCGGTGAAGAAGGTGCCGCGGATGCACTCGGACTCTTCGCCTGCGCCGTTCGAGCGGCAGCGCCCGTCGACGTAGACCAAGATGGCCTCCGGTAGACGGGAGGCCGAGGAATCGACCGGGCTGTTCATCCAGTTCCGCAAGAAAACGATGGCCGCCTTGAGATCCTCGGGAGTCTGCCCGTAGCCGTGCAGCATGTAGATGACGGGATAGCGCTTGGTCTGCGCCTTGGCGTTGGAGTAGCCGGGCGGGAAGTTGACGCTGACGGGGCCCGTGCGACCGCGGGAGTCGGTGAACTCGAAGTCGCAGCCTCCACGCACCTCACAGATGTCCGAGCCTTCAACCGGATCGATCTCCGAAGCCTCGGACAAACCGCGCGGAGCGTCGGGCCAGTGCGAACCGATGTAGTAGAGCGCCGACTGCAGGCGCCGCACGATCTGGTCGGCGGTGCCCACGTGTTGACCGCTGCCGCTGTTGAAGTCGGCATCCGTCGGCTCTGTCGAGCCGTAGCGCATCATCACGCCACCGGGCAGGTCTGCCCACTCCGTGTGCCCCGCGGAAAAGAGGTTCTCATCTCCGAGGGACTGGCCTGGCAGTTTGTCGAAGCCGGTGTAGTAGTGAACGATGCGACCACGGCCGGCCCAGCTGCCCATCATGGCCTGCGCCGAGACGGAGAAGTTGAACAGGTCGCGGGTGCCACCGTCGGTCCACAGGTCCATGCGCGCCAGCGCAGCGTCGTCAAACGGTTCCTTCTGTGTACCCAGGGGGTCCTGAGCAATTACCGTACGGGAATCACGCTCGAGGAAGGCCTTGTAGCCAGGCGACATGTCGAACTTGCCGTTGCCTTCCCCGAAGTCGTACGGGCTGCTCGAGGTGCCTTGAACGCCATCCAGGCCGTAGTCCTCGTAGGGCTCGCCTTCGTCGTAGCGCAGGTTGCCCTCGGTGCCGTTGGGGTTGTACTGGGGGTTCCAGTTGTCGCCGCTCGGGTCTTCGTTGACGCCGGCTTGGTAGCCCGCTTCATCGACGTCAGCGAGGCCGTCGGTACCGAGGTCCTCGTAGCGCTCGTGGCCCTGGAAGATCACCGGCTCGTTCTCATCGCGAACGCCGTTGTCGTTGTAGTCAACCGCCAGGGCTAGCTCCATCGGCTTGTTGTTGCCCTGATCGGACCAGGTGTTCGCGTACGGCGTGAGATCGGGCTGCTGCGGCGAACCATCGCAGAACGTGATCACCGGGAAGGTGCCGCTCGGGTTGAAGTCGTGGTCGAAGTAGTTGGTGAGCCGCAGGGTGTGGGAGCAGCGCTGCGCCGGACACTGCTGCTCGAGCTCCTTCTGGTGCGCTTCGTTTGGGTCGCCGCCAATCGGGTCGACCCACACCGCGCACTCGCGATCATTGCGATCACCAACCACGCTCGGATCATCCGGGGGCACGCCAGCAGGCAGGTTCTCGCCGTTGGGCGCCGAGTTGTAGCCACCGGGGTTGCCGAACATCAGCGCCAGGTCGCGGAAGATCTGCACGTACTCGGAGCGAGGGAACGAACCACCGTTGCCGTTCTTCGGGTACTCGTACCACCAGCGGTTGAACGACGACGGATGCTCGTAAGGCAGCTTCGTCTCGGGGAACTCAGGGAAACCCGTTGGCACCGTGGTGCCGTCGTTCGGCAGGAAGCCACCGATGTGGTTGTTGCGGATGTGACCGAGCAGCCACGTCCACTCCACCGGACCGCCCAGCGGCGCCAGCACGTCGAACTTCTCGTGATTGCGGAAGCCGGTCATCGCCGTGCCACCGCCGCCCATGCTAACTCCGACGATCGCGCGGTGCGTGATGCGGCGAGTCTTGGTCACCGTGCCGCCGTCGGTCTTCGCGATCGCTTGATAGGTTCCGAGCCAGGGCGCCTGGAAGTAGAGTTTGTAGGAGCCGCCCTCCTCCACGATGCGCGGATCCGCGATCGGGATCGGCCGCGGCGTCTTCACGTTGGGCCCAGTGTACGACACCGTCACGTGGCGCAGGCGCGCCATGTCGGGGATCGCCGCCGGGTTGATCGGGATCGAGAACGGGATTTCCCGAGGGAATTTCTTGTCGGCGGGACCAAAGGTCACGGCGGGGCCGAGCTTGGTGAAGCCGCTCGGCACCTGGTCTGCCGCGCAGGCGATGGTCGCGTCGAAAGCTGCCACCGACCAGATGAAGCTGTTCTTGTTGGGCATGGTGGCGTTCTTTGGGTAGCCAACCGACGCCATGGCGAGGCCGCCAGTTCCGCTCACGCTCACGCCGTCGTCCACCTTGCCAGCACCTGAGCCACTGCAGTCCGGGATGTCGGCGCTGATGACGTTGACCGGGATGTCGATGCTGATGTCGCCATCTTCCGTGGGGAACAGCGCCTTGATCGTTGTCTTGCCCGCGGCGCCACCGGTCACCGAGACCTTCGCCGTAGGAGTGACCAGATCGATGCGGGCGTCAGCCGGAGCGGTCGCGACGCTGCTATCCGCGGACTCGAAGCGCATCATGCGCACGTCGCAGATGTCGGGGTCGACGGTGACCTCCACGGGGCGCGTTTGGCCCGGCGCCAACACCAACTCGGCGGGGCTCACCCGCAGCTTGACCTGGCTCGCCTCGGGGTCGAAACACTGTTCGCCGGGCTGCGGCTGAGGCACACCACCCACGCCTCCTGTACCGGCCGTGCCACCCGCCCCTCCAGTTCCACCACTCCCGCTCTTTCCACCGCCGCTCGGTCCGTCATCAGACGAACAGCTGACCCCAGCCAGGGCAGTAACAAGAGACACGACGGCGACGGCGCCGAGACGGCGTTGAGAATTAAGCTTCACTGGATCTCCTCCAAGCAGACGAACGTTAGGTTAGGGCATTCGCGTCGGCTGTGTAACCGAATCCGCCGAACCCCGCGAAACCAGCTAGAAATCTTCGGGCACCAGGGCCTATCGTGAACGCCGGAGCGCGGCGACCACATATACATACAGTGTATGCCATGCCTCGCCTCGGCGCGGTCAACTGGAACGCCGAATCACGCACGGCGTCACTGAACATTTCCGCGCGGCTCAAAATCCGGCAGACGCCGAGATCTGAATCCGCGCGGCAACTAACGAAAGGGCGCCTCAAGCCCAGGTGAGATCGAACGTGAGTCGACCTTGGCTGCAACGACTCGTATCCGGCGTCAGCTGCACGTTGATGTCCATGATCTTGAACATCGCGCGGACTGCGGCTCTGCTGCTCACCACGAAGCTGTCGTCGAGATACTTCGAGGGCACCTCCGAGTACACGAGTGTTCCGCGACGCGCGCTGTCGTCGATGTCGGCCTTCAGCGTTCCCATGTCCCGGGTCGTCATGCGGTGCGCCACGACGAAGTTGCGCATGAAGCCGCTGGGCTTGACGCCGAAGATGCGCAGGCCCGAGGTGTGCATCGCACCGAGAAACGAACTGGTTGAGGCTCGGATCGAAAACTCCACCCAGAACTCCTCAGCGCGGGCCGTTCCCAGCGCCTCGACCAAGGCGTTGCTTAGCGCAGCTACCTTGTCTGCGTGGATCCAAGCGATGCGCATGGCGCCCTGAATGCTCTCCACCATCCCCCTGGGCATGGCGCTGAGCACGTTCTCCCGATCTGCGAGGGGGAGCCGCTCCACCGCGATGATCATGTCCTTGACGATGGTTCCCCGCCACGCGCAGGACTCGGTGGGACCGCTCGACGGCATTGCCCCGGATCTATATCGGAGCCGCCGTGGGGTCCAGCGAGTGCTCACGGCGGCGCTTCTCGCCGACAAGTTGGGACAAGATGGCGGTCCGCGCGGCCTCGGAGGCCGGGCGCCAGAGTCATACCCAGGGGGATTGGGGGTGAGGGCACGCGTCGCTGCGCGGCCGCGAAACGCACGGTTCTTCGCTGATCTTCTCGCGGATCCGCACGGCATCCCACACGGCACAGCGTTTGCTGAAGACGTCGCGTGGGTGTTGGGTCACTGGTAGGTGCGCGCCGTCTCGACGCGCGATGGGGAGAGCTGCGCGCGCTGGGCTTGGTAGCGACGGCGCTGGGCTCGAGTGGCTGCACCACGGAACATGTCAGCCACGCGGTGCATCCAAGCGAGCTCCCACGCATTGCGCAAGACTATCGGGACGGCTTCGTGCGACTACCCAACGGCCGCTCGGTGCCGGTCCAGAACCTCGATGAAGCACAAGTCGAGCTCCACGCACCGTGTGCGACCTGGCGTGAGGAGCTCGCGCGCACTCGCTGTGGTGACGTCTCTGTTGAGCTGAGTGAGCTCGGCACCGACGCGAATCAGCTCACCCCCAGCCAAACCGAGCCATGGGCGATGCGAGGGCTGCGCGTCAGTGACGTCAACAGCGCGCAGCTCGAGCTGGAGATCTCGACTGCTCCCATAGCGAAGCAAGCCGGCGCGAGCGCAGGCGAAAAGCGAACGCCGAGCGCCCCTTCCTTCGGCGTTGGTTTCACCGTCTTTGGCCCTGCCATCTTCGGAGCGTTCAGCGGACAATGGTACGCCGCCAACTGGCTGGTGCTCGAGCTTGGCCTGCTCGGGGGAGGCGGGTTTGACGCTTTTGCCGGCTTCAAGCTACGCCCCGGCCCGAGCGCCCGTTCACGCATCTGGTTCGGCGCGGCGATTGGCGCCTTCTGCGGCGAAGGTCTCGAAGAACCCGAAGGCACTCAAGATGCGTCGACTGGAGACCCGCCAGCAGATCAACCGGAGCCAGTCATCGTCCTCGGCTGTGTGACCGCGGCGACGTTGCGCATTGGCGTGGATTGGACCTGGGACCGGGGGCGCTGGCAGGTGTCGCCGGAGGTCGACCTCTTAATCCCTACGGATTCAGAGGCAGATCGAACGATCGGTCCCTGGGCGGGCGTCAGCGTGAGTCGACTGTTCTAGGCTCGCAGTGTTTCAACGGTGTAATGAGCGGACCGCCCCCCCGCCTTGTGTCGCCTGCAGGTTCCGCAGTCAGGCGCAGAAACTGCTCGAAAACAGCTGGAAAAGCCCTGGAAACCGCGACCACGAGCTGAGCGCGGGAGCGGGCAGGTGTCCCTCACCCCCAAAATAAAAGTGTCCGCGCAGAGGGGCCGGGGGGGGGACAGCCTCGCTCCACGCGGACGCGAGGGAAGTAGCAAGCTCGAATCACAAAAGCAATCAAGTCGCACGGTGAGACAGCGATCGCGAACGTTGATCTGCGACGCGCACCATTTCGAATTGGCGACAACTTGACAGCCAACGCCGCCGTCACGCGACGTCTGCTGAAGGATTCAACGACTTGCCCAGCCCAACCGCTAGGTCAGGGTTTCATTTGTGCAATCCTGATCCACGGAGGAGCCACGCAGGAACCTACGCGCACTTGCTCCCACAAAAGTAGCGTCCGCGCGGCAATGCATGCGCTGGTTGCGAGTACGCTGGAGTACGCCGAGCTAGTCCGCGCGAGGCGTGCTCACAGACGCGGCGCCGATCGTAGCGACCGCTACAGCTTGCAACGGAACGCCCAGCGACCCTCACCGCTGCCGCGCTCGCTGAGAGCGAGGCCGACGCTGGACGCCGCCCCGGGGACCGCCTTGACACCGTCCATCGCGCGCCCGTTGCTCGTGGTCGCCGCCAAGGCTTCCACGCACAGCCCACTCGCGTCGGCGATGAACTTGGCCTGCACCCGGGAGCCAACGGCGCGCGTGCCCTCGAGCTGCAGGTACGGTTGCACCGGGGGTTCGGAGACGATGGACCAGCCGTCGTCCTCTGGACCGCACCGGCGCGGTGTGGTGCCCAGCATTTCAGAGCTGATCTCGAGTGGTTCCCCCGCATCCTTGGACTGCGTATCCACAGGGAAAACGAACCAGCGACTCTCGCTACCACGCAGCGGGCTGACCTTCGTCAGGATCCCGAGCGCATCACCCTGAGTGCTCTTCACCAGCTGCACCCCTTGCGAAACGCTGCCCGGGCGCATGGGATAGTCCGCAAAGTAGTCGAGCTCGTCGCCGTTCAGGCGATAGATGCGAAACGCTTGGCTGTTGATGGTGGAGCCGAAATACCACGTGCCCTGCACCTTCACCGCGCCGGCCACCTGATTGAGCGCCCACATCGCGCTGCCTTGGATCGGGAGCGGCGCGCGGTCGCGCTCGAGGACGTACGCCGTCTGAGTGCCACGCACGTTCAGCACCAGGAGCCCCGCGTCGTCTCGCGGTTCCGGCTCGAAGCGCCACGTAGCGTAGCCACCCCAGCGCGACAGCTGACCAAAGCTCATCGCGGCGGACACCGGATCCGGCCAGTCGGGGCGCGCAGCCGCCGTGTTCCAAAGCGGTGCGGTGAGGGAGAATGCATCCTCCACGCGCACCACCCAGCGGGACAGACGGCTCCACTCCTTCCCGCGCGGGCCCCAGGTGTACGCGTGCATGCGCGTCTCGTAGCTGTCGTTGCCGAAATCGAAGCCCAGCTCCGCCGCGCCCTTGTTCGGCGCCTTGACCCCCAAGAACGGCGCCCAGCTGCTCGAGGTCAGCGTCTCCGCCGTGGGCATCGCCGAACCATATCCGTACGGCAATGGGCTGAACGCCATTGCGCCGGCAATCCCCGGCGGCGCCGGGCGCTGA
>JBFXBK010000374.1:0-9050 GCA_050183255.1 Polyangiaceae bacterium
AGTTTCGCCGGTTTCTCAACACGATCAACAAGCAAGTGCCATATGCATTTTACCCCGACCTATTCGAGCTGGCTGTACCTGGTTGAACGCTGGTTTGGGCAGCTGACGGAGCGGCAGCTCAAGCGTGGCGTTCACAGGAGCACCACTGAACTCGAGGCTGCCATCTCCGACTACATCGCGCGCACGAACGACGCTCCGAAACCCTTCGTTTGGACCAAGACTGCGGACGAGATCATTGCGGCCGTCGCTCGCTTCTGCCTGCGCACGCTCAGTGAGAGGACTTCTTAAGATGTTCTCGGAGACAGGACACTAGGGACGCGCGACGTTCCTCTCCCCCCAAAGAAACGTCGGACGCGTCAACGGGGCGCCCCTAGGGACTCGAGCGTTGGCTCGACACTGGGTGAACGCCCCGCGACGTTGCATTTGAGCGTGGTTAAGCGCCCATTGGGTGCCACACCGTCTTGATCTCGACGAAGCTCTCGATGAAGCTCGGACCCTCGGTGCGTGGGTCGTACCAGTCGAGCTCCTCGAACACCCGGCGGTGCACGCGCTTGACGTTGTCCGCCGCGTACTCCTCGAGCTTCTTGGCTTGCTCGCCGTCGACATTCCAGAGGTCGACGGCGCGCACGCCTTTGTGACGCACGAGCGGCTCCGCGAGTTCGTCACGGGTGCCAGTCAGGATGTTGATGACGCCACCCGGAAAGTCGCTCGTAGCCAGACACTCTGCGACAGCGACCGCAGTCCGTGGATCGCGATCACTGGCGGCGACCACGCAGGTGTTTCCGCTGACGACCACCGGGCAAACCGCGCCGATCAGACCGAGCAAGCTTGGACGCTCCGGCGCGAGGATCCCGACGACGCCCACAGGCTCCGGCACGGAAAACCCGAAGTGGGGCCCGGCAACCGGGTTGCTCGAGCTGAGGAGTGACTGGAACTTGTCGGCCCAGCCGGCGTAGCAAACCACTCGATCGATGGCGGCGTCGACTTCCTGTTCGGCGTCGGAGCCACCGGGAGCGTTGCCATTCTGGCCAGCCGCGGCGCGGGCCAGGCTCTGCTCGAGCTCTCCGCGGCGCGCCTCCATCACTTCCGCGAGGCGATACAGGATCTGACCGCGGTTCATCGCGGTGCGTTTGCGCCAGCCAGACTGAGCGCCGAGCGCGGCCTTCACCGCGTCTCGAACGTCCTTGCGAGAGGCGCGACAGAAGTTCTCCGAGCCGTCTTGTGTCACCAGATACCGTCCAGATTCGCTGCGCACGAAGGCGCCGCCAACGTACATCTTCCAGGTCTTCTTCACCCCGATGCGCGCCGGGTTGGAGCCCGGGCGACGGCGATCAGCCGTGGGATCTCTGCGTTCTTCGCTCATGACTTCCTCCGCGCCCTCAGTCGATGTTGAGGTACGCCGCCAACCCATGGCGACCGCCTTCGCGGCCGAAGCCGCTCTCTTTGTAGCCACCGAAGGGACTCGTGGCGTCGAATTGGTTGTAAGTGTTGCCCCAGATCACACCAGCTTCGAGCTTGGTCGCGATGTCGAAGAGGCGGGCGCCCTTATTAGACCAGATCCCCGCGGATAGGCCGTAGAAGGTGTTGTTGGCCTTGTCGAGCGCTTCCGATTCCGTACGGAAAGTAAGCACGCTGAGCACCGGGCCAAAGATCTCTTCCTGGGCGATGCGGCTCGACTGCGCCACACCAGTGAACACGGTGGGTGGGAAGAAGTAGCCCTTCTCCGGCAAATCGCACTCGATGCTGAAGCGCTCGGCGCCCTCGGCTTCGCCAGCCTCCACCAGGTGCTTGATGCGCTCGAGCTGCGCCCTGGAGTTGATGGCACCCACGTCGGTGTTCTTATCCAGCGGGTCGCCGAGACGCAGCGACTGCATGCGATCCTTGAGCTTGTCGATCAGCTGATCGTGAATGGACTCCTCCACCAAGAGCCGCGACCCCGCGCAGCAGACGTGACCCTGGTTGAAGTAGATGCCGTTGATGATGCCCTCCACCGCCTGATCGAGCGCGGCGTCGGCGAAGACGATGTTCGCGGCCTTACCGCCGAGCTCCATCGTCATGCGCTTGCCAGTGCCCGCGAGCACCTTCTGGATCTGCTTGCCGACCGCGGTGGAGCCGGTGAACGCCACCTTGTCGATGCCAGGGTGCTTCACCAGCGCAGCGCCAGTGTCACCGAACCCGCTGAGGATGTTCACGACGCCGGGCGGTAGCTCCGCCTCTTCGATCACCTTGGCCAACAGCAGCGCCGTCAGCGGCGTGGTCTCGGCCGGTTTCAGCACGACGGTGTTTCCGCACGCAAGCGCTGGTGCGATCTTCCACGCTGCCATCAGGAGCGGGAAGTTCCACGGGATCACCTGCCCGGCGACACCCAGCGGCGAGACGCTGCGGCCGTTGAACGCGTACTGCAACTTGTCCGCCCAACCCGCGCAGTAGAAGAAGAAGTTGCTGGCTTGGGGAAGATCGAAGTCGCGGCTCTCCTTGATCGGCTTGCCACCGTCCATCGACTCGACGATGGCAAACTCACGGGCGCGCTCTTGCAGCACGCGCGCGATGCGGAACAGGTACTTTCCGCGTTCGATGGGCCGCAGGCTGCTCCACTCACCCTCAAAAGCGGCTCGGGCAGCAGACACCGCTAGCTCGACGTCTGCCTCACCGGCGTGCGCTACCTCGGCGATGGGCGCCTCGGTCGCGGGGTTGATGCTCGTGTAGTACTTGCCGGATTTCGGCGCCTGCCACTTGCCATCGATGAACAGCTCGTAGCGATCCTGAAGTCGCACGTGGTCGGGAGATTCCGGCGCTGGATCGTAGGTCCAGGCGTCACCGAAATTGAGGCGGCGCTCGCCGTGGCGGCGGTTCTGAGAGCTGCCCGACGCTTCGGGCTCGACTAGCTTGATCGTCATCTCACTCAGTCCTTGGAGAAGTACTCGGCCGCCTCGTAGGCGCCGGATTCCAGTTTGGATAGTTGCATCAAGACGTCGTTCAAGAGCGAGCTGGCGCCCAACCGGAACAGGTCCGGCGTCAGCCAGTCGTCGCCCAACGTCTCCTTCACGAGCACCAAGTAGTGCAGCGCCTGCTTTGCCGTACGGATACCACCTGCGGGCTTCATCCCCGCGCGCCGGCCAGTTTGGTAGAAGAAGTCTCGGATCGCCTCGAGCATCACGAGCGTCACCGGCGGGGTCGCCGCTGGCTCGATCTTACCCGTGGAAGTCTTGATGAAGTCGGTGCCCGCGGCGAGAGCCAGGTCGCTCGCGTGGCGCACGTTGTCGTACGAGCCGAGCTCACCGGTCTCGAGGATCACCTTGAGGTGCACATCACCGCACACCTGCTTGACCGCAGCGATCTCGTCGGAGACCTTGTTGAACTCTCCGCGCAGGAAAGCTCCACGGTCGATCACCATGTCGATCTCGTCGGCCCCATCACCGATCGCACGCCTGGTGTCTTCCAGGCGCACGTCCAGGGCGGACAATCCACTCGGAAATGCAGTGGCCACGCTGGCCACGTTGACCCCGGAGTCCCCCAGCGCCCGCTTCGCGACAGCGACCAACTGCGGATACACGCACACCGCGGCTACTGGCCCCAAGTTGGGACGGGCGGCATCGGGAAGCAGTGCCTTGCGGCAAAGCGCCTGAACCTTGCCGGGCGTATCCGACCCCTCGAGCGTGGTCAGATCCATCATGGAAATACTGAGCTCGAGGCCCTGGCGTTTTGCCTGCTTCTTGATGCTGCGCTTGGCGAGCGCCGCTGCCCGCGCTTCGACCGCCACGCGATCGACGGCGGGCGACGGCATCATTTGGGGCAAGCGCCCGCGCCCTTCCTGCTCGTGCTTGGTGACTTGCATGTTCTTTTTCTTGGTTTTTGGGGGAGGTTCGCTGGGCACACGCCCCTGGGCGCCTCCACTGACGAACGCCGGAAACGCCGGCGCGCGCTGAGACTACGCCGGCTCGAGCCGTGTTGGTTCGACTGAGCCGAGGGAACGATCGCAAAAAATCTGCACTTCGTGCCCAAGCCGAAGCGCTGGACGTGGTCGAAGGATGAGTGTTCCGGGCTTGGCCTGTCCCACGCTGCCGTTCCAGCAGGAAATATCCGTTCGGCTACGAGCGGTGTACCACCCCTCCGCACATGCCGCGGAGGAATTCTGCTGAATGGCGCCAGCTCAGGTTGCAGGCAGGATGGAATGAGGGGCCATTGGTGATACAAGACCAGCGCTTGGTTCCGCCTCATCGCTCGAGCCAACCTCCACGCCTTCAGCCGGTCGGTTTGGCGCGGGAGAGGCACGTTGGCGCGGATCCTGGCAGCCAAGGCAGCCAACCCGGCGGCCAAGGCCAACAGAGTCTCAGCACCAACTCCCCCGTAGCCCGCCGTTCCCTCGCGGCTCGGCTCGCCCCAAGACGCATCAACGTGCGGCCAAGCCCCAGTGATCGGCCCCGATCGACCACTGGAGGAACGGAACACTTCAAGAAGTGTTGCCAGATATCTCAAGACCTTCAGAAATCCTCGTACGTAACCTGCAAAGACCGACTACCCGCTGGTAATATCTCGAGTTGGTATGGGAAGGCTCTCAGAGCCGCACGCTCGCCAAGCGCAAGCGTCCCCAACGGTCGTTTTTTTGGTACGCGCCCCGAGCGCACGAAAGCCTCACCCGCTCCGACCGGAGCTCGCTGACCTAGGATCGTGGGAAGCCACCCAGGTCCCAAAACACGAGAAGGATCAACGTGAAGATCACCTGTCCCTCCTGTAGCGCGAAGTACTCAATCGCCGACGAGAAGGTCGCGGACCGCCTAGCCAAGATCCGCTGCCGAAAGTGCGGGACGACCATCGTGATCGACGGCAAGGTCGACCCCGCCAACGTCTACGCGGCAGACGCGGCTCCCGATGGATCCGACGCCCCATCCGATGCTGACGCGGGGCCCGCCCCCGGTGAGTACTCGGTCGACTTCGGTGACAACGACCAGCGCAGCATGACGCTCGACCAGCTGGTCGCCGCGTACAACGCTGGCGAGGTCACTGCGGACACGTACATCTGGGCCGACGGCATGGACGACTGGCGTCCCCTCGGTGAGGTGGACAGCGTGGTCAGCGCGCTGCACGCTGGCGCGGCAGCCCCCGCCCCGGCGGCATCTGCTCCGCTCGTGAGCGCTCCCAGCAGCCCGTTTGACACGGGCGCCAGCGCCAGCCCTTGGGCGAACGACGGCGCACCCAAGGCAGCCGCTTCCGCGGGGACAGCCGACCTGTTCGGAGGCTTCGACTCCGCTGGCAGCGAAGAGGATGTCACCACGAGTGCCCCTCCGGACGAAGCACGAGGTCCGGCGCCTGCAGCCGCGGCTGCGACCGGCGCTCGCAATGAGTCCAGTGTGCTCTTCTCACTCAGCGCCCTGACTTCGGCTGCCGAGCAGGCCCCCATGGGTGGGGGCGGCGGCGGTGGAGGTTTGCTTGGCGGTGGCGGCCCGGCCAAGTCCTCCGTGAAGGAAGACTCGGGCTTGATCGACCTCAAGGCCCTCACCTCACAGTCCTCCTCAGACAAGCCAGCGGACAACCCGTTGATGGGTTCGTCGCCGCTTGGGTTCGGCGCGCCGCTTGGACTCGGAGCGCCGCTGGGCGGCATGGAACCCACCGTGGCGCCCAGCGCGGCGCCAGAACCCCAAGCGAAGAGCCGCAGCGGGATCTACATCGGCGGCGGTATCGCCCTCGCCGCGCTCGTGATCGCTGGCGCGATCGTGTTCGCTTCCGGCGGCGGCAAGGAGACGCCCGCGACCCCCGCTGCGCAGCCTGCGACGACGGCAGAAAACACCGCCAAGCCCGAGGAGACCGCCGCTCCAGCGCCGACTCCCACGGTCACCGCGGAGGCGCCTGCTACGGGAACCGCGGAAGCCGAGAAGGAGGCCCCGAAGGACGAGCCCACTGCTGCAGCGGCCGCGCCCGCCTCGAAGCCAGCCTCGGGAGGGGCGGTGGCGACCAAGCCCAAGCCCGCGTCGACTGGAGCGGCTGCCAAGCCCACACCCACCAGCTCGCCTGCGCCAGCGCCGAAGCCTACGGCTACGACCAAGCCCAAGCCAAAGAAGGCCTGCAACTGCCCGCCTGGCGACCTGATGTGCGCCATGCGTTGCCGCGCGGGTTGATTGGATCCCACCAGCCAAAGAAGCCCCGCCTGCGACTCGCAGCGCGGGGCTTTCTTCATTTGAATCCGGGCCGAGTGTCACGACCAGCCGATCGCATCACTTCGCCAAAGCGACCGGGACTCCGAGCTCGACGTACCCGCGCGGCGCTGCAAACTCATACACCGCCCCGCGACGGTCGGAGAGACCCATCCTAAGCAATCCATCCGCGCGGATCAGCGTGAACGGCGCACGCGGAGCTGGCTTCGTCTGACCCAGCGGGACTACGAACACGGTGACAGGCTCCTCCGTCGCTGGGATGGCTTCCGCCGCTTCCCCACACGCCACAGCCACCTGACTGCTCGGATCGACGCTCTCGCAGTGACCCAGCGCGCGACGGTCGTCAGCGGTGGGTGACACGTCGAAGATCAGGTTTGCAGCTTTCGCTCGCACAACATCCGACGGATCGTCCCGCAACAGCTTGCGCTCTGGTGCGCTCGGGCACCGCTGCCCGAGCAGGCGCAGACCTGCAAGCGCGTTCGCCCTGACATAGGGCCGAGCGTCGCTCAACGCTGCGCAGAGGCTTGGCTTGGCGTCGAGCTTGGCGCGCTTGGCGAGGCGCGCGTAGGCACCGACCGCATTGGCTGCCACGGCTGGGTCCGAATCGGTCACCGCCTTCCAAAGCGCGCTGGCGTCACCCGCAGTCGCAACGCCGCCAAGGGACCAAATCGCGTTGGCCCTCACGGCAGCCTCGGGATCCTTGGTCAACGCGATCAGCACCTGGCGGGCCGAACCGTGACGGCTGAGCACTTCAGCGAGCTTCGCGCGGTCCACCGCGGCTGCGCCTTGGGTCAGCTTGATCAAACGAGCCGTGGTGCTCGGCTCGGTGTTGCGCGCCAGCGCTTCGAGCAACGCATCTCGCTCGGCGCCGCGGGTCCGCGTCAGCGCAGCGAACGCTCGCTCCAAGACGCCTGCGTCCTTCGTGTGCTGCAGCGCGCCGCCCAGCGCAAGAGCCAGCGCACTGCGATCCTGCTCAGCGCCCTTTTCGAACTGCTCGAGGAGCTGAGAAGCGCTCTTCCCTGCGGCAACGCGGCTCAGCGCTACCGCTGCGGCTAGACGCACCGACCCGTGGTCATCCCCGAGTGCCTCGATCAACACCGGGTCTGCTTTCGCAGGCCCCAACATCCCCAAGCTCTCGATTGCCGCCACGCGCAAGCCGAGGTCGTCCGACTTACGGGCCAACGGCAGCAAGACGTTAGCTGCGCGGGCAGAACCGGTACGCCCCAGCAGCGCAACGAGCGCGCGTCGCTCGTTTTTGCGGTCGCGCGCCGCCTGGAGTGCCTCGCGAATTGGCCCTACAGCGCGCCCATCGGGCTTTCCGGGATCGAGGAGCTCACTCGCGGCTTCGACAGCAGCGCGACGCACGATGGGTTCGTCGTCGGCCAGGTACGCCAGCACCACCGGAAGACCGAGGGGACTCTTCAGCTCCGCAAGGCCGTTCATCCCAATGCGGGGATCGACTACGCCGCGCCGAAGAGCGTCTACGATCACTTGGTCGCTCTTCGGGCCTCGGGTCTCAACCAGCGCAGCGGCGCAACCGTTGGTCAGCGTGCGGTTGGTTTGCCCCGTCAGACACTGGACGAGCTTCGTGTGCGCGGCTTCGCCCATGCGAGACAACGCCTGGATCACGCTGCGCTGATCAGCGCTCTGAGCAAGCTGATCCATCAAAGCATCCAGGGCGCGCTCACCCCCAACCCGGGACAGCGCGTCAACCGCGGCAACTCGTACTTCTTGCTGGTCAGACAGCGCCTCAACGATAGCCAACGTGGCATCTTGAGCTTTGAGGGCGCCGAGGGACTCCAGCGCTCTGATGCGCACCTCACGTTCCGTGTCTCGGAGCGCGAGGATCAGTGCACTGACGGCGCGGTTGTCGCCGAAGCGACCAAGTGCACCCGCCGCGGCGATTCGCACAGGGCCACGGCTGTCTTGGATCTTGCCAATGATCGGCGCGACGGCGCGGGCGTCCCCCAGCTCGGTGAGCGCCTCAATCACCGCCTCGCGCACGTCCGGGTGCTTGTCGTCCAAGTGCCCAAGCAAGGGCATCACGGCGTCTTTCTCTGCGGAAGCGCCCAGGGCGCGTGCAGCGGCTACCCTCACCCCCGGATCCGGATCCCCGAGGACGCGCCCCAGGGGCATGATCGCGTTCCTGGATGGTGAGATCGCAAGCACCTCGCAGGCAACTAGCCGTACGCGCTTCTCGGCATCATTCAGCCAGCCCGCAACCAACTCACCCGCGCCCTTCGGCTCCAGCTCGAGAGCAGCTTGCGCAGCCAGCAGCCGGACTTCGTTGTCCTCGTCCTTGAGCGCCTTCAGCGTCAGGCGACGACCCACTGCGTCGGGGAGTTCGAGCAGTCGCGTGGCCGCGCGCCGGCGCAACGCGAGCTGTGGCTTTTCCAGATCCTGCTCGACCCGCTCGGCGGTATTCGGCCACACGAATGCGTGCACAGCCGCTGGCTGGCCCCAGAGTGAGAGGCCTAGCCCCGCAGCGATCGCGAGGCGGGCGAAGCGACTCCTCATGAGCCAGAGCCTACCAGAGCCTGCCCACAGGGACACGGGAGCCTCCAGGGAGGTAGCGGATTTCAGCGTCGTTTGGCGAATACACACGCGCCACATGCACGGCGTGGACCCGCAACTTCCGTAGGCCTCGCGGGGCCCAACCGACTTGGCTTCAAGCAACGTCGACGCGCGCCGGGAGGATCCCCAGGTCTATCAGCTGCGCCGTCAGGCGTCGCTGACGAGGACGCATGTAGAAGAAGAAGAAGGCGTTCAGTCCGATCAACCGCAAGATGAGGTAGACACCGACAGCGTCGAACCAACAGAACAGGCTCACCGAGAAGACCAACGACCCGAAGCCAAACCAGCCACGCCAGAGACGCATCATGGGGAGCGCCAGCTCCCGAT
>JBFXBK010000375.1:0-9050 GCA_050183255.1 Polyangiaceae bacterium
CATCAGGCGTAGGTGGTCGAGAATGGAACTCCGGATCTCGTGCTCGGAGTAGCTCCTGCGGGCTCGCGCCAAGTCAGGATTTCTGATCTTGCTCAGTAGGCTGAAGGCGCCCATGGTGATGCTCCATCAAAACGACGACTGGCTGACTCACGGTGAGAGTCAGCCAGTATAGCCTCAAAGTCGGCTTGGGATCAGCCGTGGCCGCCGGTCCAAGAGGTCGCGAACGCCGTGGACTGGCCGTGGACGTTCTCGACGGAGATGCCGTCGAACACGAACTGGAGCTCAAGGACCTCTTCGATCTGGTTCAGATTCGTGGTCTGGCTCGTTGCGTCGTCGTCGCCGATACCAGTGCCGGTGGACACCTTGAAGTCCGCGATCTGGGCCGAGGTCAACGTGACGATGAACTTCTCGACGTGCTGACCATCGTCGCTGATGGTGTGCATCGCGAAGCGCAGCTCCTTGATGGTGTCTTGCTCGCACGCAGCCTGGAACCACTGGGGGGTCGCGTGGTCGACGGGGATGATGCACCTGACTTGCTTCATCACCGCTTCGCCGGAGGCCTTGCCGGTCTTGTGATGCTTGGGGTGGGCGGAACCGAAGCTCAGATAGATAACATCCCAGCAGTCAGCGCGATTCGCGCGGGTTGAAGCGCCCTTGATAGCGCCGACCGATTTGCCTTCACATGGCGAGAGCGAGATATCATATGACATGGTGAACTTCCTCCTACCTGACTGTTTCCCCGCGGAACGATTCCGCCGTGTTCTGGTTGTCCCTTAAGCAGCCTTTGTGCCAAGACCCCGAGCAGGCCCGGCGACGCGGTTCTGGGGGAAGTTTCGGGATAGCGCGCTGTGTCAGTGCGACCTCGTGCACCGGCGCGCGGTGCACTGGCCTGCATGGTGCAAGATTTTGCACGGCCCCGGACATCCAGTGCCAATGGACGCTCGCTCGGCGCTTCAGGGCGGACACTCTGGCTTTCTTGGCCGTCCCATGCGCCTGTTGGCAAAATTGTCGGAGGATGGAAGCCAGGCGAAGATTGCGGCGATTTCTGGGGGTTAGCCTCGGGCTGGGCTCACTGGGGGGTGTCGCGGCGTGTACCGACACCATCCCCAAGTCGTTGGACGGGGATCTGACGCGGAAGGTGTCTCCGGTCCCCGCCTGCGTGATGCGCCTGCCCCCCAAGGGCAAGAGCTCGAGCTTTTCCCGGACTCTGCGGGAGGACCAATACTGGAAGCTTGTGTTTCCGGCGTTCGACGAGCGCCGCCAGGAGCTGCCCAAGGACTCGAAGGACTGCACGGGCCACGACGTCTACGGCAGCGAAGCGCTCCAAGGCGGGCGTCCGCTCCGCGGTTGGCCGTTCCGCATCAAAGAAGGCGATGTGGTGTTCGGCGCCGGTGGCAGCCGTCTGCGTTTGGTCTGGCTTCGCACTCACGCTTATCCCGACGGGACTGCCGGTGGGGCTCTGGCCTTGGTCCGCACCTTGGACAACCAGGCCGAGGCTTATGGCGTAGGCGTGTATCGGGGACCACCCGAGCAGTCCAAGCTGCGCATCGAGCGCATGGGCTCCGAAGTGATCCCGACAATCCAGAGCGAAGGCTGCCTGGAGCCCAAGAGCCAGACGCCGTGTGAGACCACGCTGAAGATCTTCCTGCCGCGCCGGGGGGAGCTGCGCTTCGCGGCCGAAGTCCCGCTGGAGCGCGTGGGTATCGCGCGCAACGCGGAACCGGGCATGGGCGGCCCAATCGTCTACCGACTGACGTCCTCACCGGAGTTCAAGGAAGGTCAGATCAACATCATCGAGCAGGTTTCCGCCGAGGACTCGCTTGGTAGGCAGCTCCGCAAGGCCGAACTCACTCGGGTGCTGACCCTCAAAGAGGGACATCTGGACGAGAGCGAGCCTTCGCTGTGGACCCGGGTGTTCGAGACTGATAACCCGCCTGAGGGTGGGGATTTAGAGGGTGTGAACCCGGCGGGGGCTCAATGAGTCCGCAACCCGGCGCGACCGGCACGCCTGCCAGAGCGCACACGTTCGAGGCAAGAACACTGCTTTTGTTGCCGATTTGGTTCCGCGCTGAAAAACGTCAACTAAGGTCTTGTTTCGGGTCCCGTTGCTCCTGAGATCGCGATGAGCTTGCTGCGCCGCTTCTTACCGCTAGCCCTCGGTATCACGCTGTCGATACCTGTGTGTGCGCTCACGACGAGTGAGGCCCGTGCGCAGAGCGTGTTGGATCAGAAGTACTCCGAGGGTTTCGCATTGCAGACCCTGGAGCCGGCGCCCGCCGGCGACTGGTTCTTCGCCGCCCCGGATGCGAACGTGGGTGACACTCAGCTTTACGCGATGGCCTTCGGGAGCTGGGCGTTCTCCGCGCCTTTGATCCGTCAGGACCCCGTTACCGCGGAGAAACGCCGGGTCAACAAGTATCAGTTCTATACCCACGCTGACTTGAGCCTCGCGATCGAGGATGTGCTCCTGCTCAATGTCGACATCCCCTTCGTTCCTTACCAAGACGGTCAGGTCGGCGCAGCGAACGAACCTGGTGGCGGTGTCTTTGCTGACCCGCGAGTGGGTGCCCGGCTGAATCTGTTCGGCACGCGCATCGATCCCATCGCGATTGGGCTCGGCGTGGACACGTGGATCCCAATTGGCAGCGAGACCGAGCTGGCGAGCGATGGGAAGTTCCGCGCGAACCCCAAGCTGCTGCTCAGTGGTCGCCTAGGGGATCTGATCTACTCCGCGTCCGGCGGGTACCTCGCGCGCAAGAACTACTTCTCTGGCTCGTTGGAGACGGGACCGTCCCTCACATTTTCCGCAGGGTTGGGCCTGATGTTCCTGCGAGACGCGTTGCAGGCGAGCGCCGAGGTGTACGGCTACAGCACCTTCGAGTCGCAATTTGGCTCGCTGTTCTCCAAGCGCACGACGCCTGGTGGCGCGCTTTTTGGCCTGAAATACCGCGCGGGCGACATCGTGATCGGCGCCGCGGCGGGCCCGGGACTGACTGCGTCTCCCGGCGCGGCGACTCGCGGCGTGCTGAGCGTTGCGTACTCCCCCGCGCCAGATCGCCAAGCGTCGCTCGACGACGGCCCTGGCGACACCGATGGTGACAAGATCCGCAACTCCATCGATGCTTGCCCCGAGGAAGCTGGTCCGGCCCGCCCGGAGAATGACAAGGCGCGTTTCGGTTGTCCGAAGCACTACTTCGACTTCGACAACGATGGCCTGGACGACTGGCAGGATGACTGCCCGACGGTGGCGGGCTTCGCGCGCGCAGGTGGACACACCCCGAACGGGTGCCCAGAGCCCGCCCTCGACACGGATCAAGACAAGATCCCCGACGAATTCGATGCGTGCCCCGACGACGTGGGTGACGCGGCGTATGGAGGCTGCCCGGCTCACAAGGCTCTGGGCGCTGACGAAAAGTTCCAGATCATCGTCACCTCGGCGGCGGTCGAGCGCGTCGACTCCGACATCGAACGCATCGTCATCCACCTCAACGCACCCGTTGAGCTGTCCTCCACCAGCGGTGGCACGGTGATTCGCTACCAGCTCACGGGCGCGAAGCTGACCGAAGACACCAAGAACCTGTTCAAGGAACACAAGGATGACCCGGACTCGGCGTTGTCCGGTGTCAAGCTCGAGCAGCTCGAGGGCCGCGTGATCCTCACGGTAACGATTCGTGGCAACGGTTTCGAACCGAAGATGCGCTACAAGACGGACCTCGAAGGCGGCGCCATCTTGTACGTCGACTTCCCGCGGCGCTGGCAAAAGTAGAGAGGACCGCACGTTGCTCGCTCTAGGGGCGAGCAGTTGCGGTGCCGCCTCCCCCCAAAAAAAAGAAAGCAGCGATCCCCGCTGGTTTTGCGTCCGCTCGCGGTTTTGGGGGTGAGGGAGCGTTGACCGGCGGAGTTAAGGCAACCGGTTCCAGCTCACGCGGAAGCCGTAGTCGAGCTCCATCAACCAGTTCGCGTACTCGGGGTCACTGACCTCGAAATTCTTCGCGGCAATTGGGCCGACGGTGACGCGATCGGCCTCTTCAGGTGTTGGCGCGCGGTTGCCCTTCGTGCACTGATCCATGAAATCCAGCTGGCGCTTGATCACCTTGGCCAGCTGCCAGTCAGGGTCCATTTTGAGCATATCGTCGGTGCGCTTCTGCGCGTCCTGCAGCATGAAACGCCAGGTGAGCTTGCTCTGAATGATGTTCGGCTTGGCCATTGGATCGAAGTCCTACCAAGGAATGCAGTGATAAAGGTCAGTGGCGAACGATGCCGCCCTGGTTCCCGTTATCGCGAGGAATGAAGGTTTGCTGTCCGCCGCCGGGCGTGTCCTTCGGCTCACCGCTATGAGACCACGTGTCGGTGACGGGTGCGGCCGTGCTTTGCAGACCCGATGCCGGCTGGTCGCTAGATGCCGTGTAGGAGCGAGGCTCGCGAGGGGCGATTCGAGGCGGGGTGTTGCCGTCCCCGGGCACCAGCACGCGGTCGTTGAAGCCGAGATCAGCTGGAGTGGTGTTGGGATCCGTGGCGAAGTACTGGCCAACGCCGCCACCCGGGAACGCGTGCTGGTACAGCTGGTCGCCGTTGGGACCGCCGCCGCTCGGCGGAATCGTCACCGTCTGTACCGGCTGGTTCATGTCGATGCCGCGCACGTTCGATGCGATCTGCGCCTGGGTCATGCCCGGGCAGTTCTCGGAGTAGTACGCCTCGGCCAACTTTTGCCGCGCGGCAACTTGCTCGGGGCTATTGCCCGGTGCCGCCGCCAGCGCAGCTTCCTCGCGACTGACACCAGCGGGAGGTGGCGCCGCTGCCGCGTTGCTTCCGCCACCGCCGCTGCCTCCGCCACCCGAGGGGCCTTGGTTGCTCGGACCGCCCGGGCCGCTTGCGCCCCCGCCGCCCCCGCCGCCCCCGCCGGCTCCGCCGCCAACACCGCTCGCGGAGCCGCCAGCGCCAACCGTGATGCCCTTGTTCATCTGACCTGGGCTACCGGTGATACCCGCCATGCCCAGCTCGATGAGCACTGTGGGCGCGCCCATGATGGGAAAGGTCGGGCCGCTCGTGTTGAGGCTGCAAGTTTCCTTGAGCGTGCCTGGCTCGTTGCCGTGGCACTTACTCATCACCGAGCCCACGGTCATGACGTCCGCACCTTCGATCTTGGTGCGCATCGCCTGGTCCGTAATGCCCTCGGACACCGTGCCGGTGGTCGGGTACGGTAGCGGGATCGGGCTCGGAGCGGCGGGGGTGGTACACACGCTCACGGCACAACCGATACAGTTGTGGTTTGACTTCTTGGTGACGCAGTCAGTCTTGCAGGCTGTTACCTTGCCCATGGCCTCTCCCAGAAGGTACCAAGGATCGCCGTGCTCGGTAGCCCTGTCGGGCGCGCCTTGGATATAGTTCCCGTCGTGTCGAGTGTGCTGTCGCTTGAGAAGTTCGCCGTCGTGTCAGCGCGGCTCGATGCAGGCATGCCTCGCGATGGGGTGCTGAAGGAGGCTGGGCTAACCCAGCAGCAATGGGAAGAGGAACTCGTCACCTGGTTGACTCATCTCTCTGACCAGATCCAGCGCCAGAACTATGAACTCTATCAGCGGTATACGCAGTGGTTTCTGCAAAACCGCCTTGAGGCCGAGCGACAGCTCGGATTGCAGTCCGCCCCTGCAGTTGCCGCGCCAAGAGAAGCGCGACGAAACGAGTCGGGTGACTGGGAGTACCTCCGCTGGCAACAACAAGCTGTGGGAACAGCGCCGCCAGCGCCCAGCGGCACGGCACCGCCCGCAGTGGTGCAGCCACCCCCAATGGTGAACTCGGGCGTCCCGCCGATGCCCGTTTCTGGGGTCCCACCGATGCCTGCATATGCCGCGTCGGTTCCCCCAATGCCTAGCGTTGCTGGGGTTCCTCCGCTGCCAGGAAGCGCTCCAAGCGGTGTCCCTCCCATGCCACCTGGGCCTCCGCTGCCCGGCGCAGTTCCTCCGCTGCCCGGCGCAGTTCCTCCGCTGCCCGGCGCAGTTCCTCCGCTGCCCGGCGCGACTTCCGCAGCGGTTCCTCCGCTGCCTGGAGCTTCCAGCGGCGTTCCGCCAATGCCCCCTCCAGTGAGTGGTCCGCTAAGGGTGGATGTGCCGCCGCTGAGTTCGGGCGCGGTAGCGCCCCCGCCCATGATCTCTCCGGTGCCCAGCGCGCCGCCAGAACCCCCGCTGATTGGTGGCGTTTCCGCGCCCGGAAACGCAGCGTCTTCCGTGTCCCCCGCAAACGCCGTGTCCCCGGGGAACTTT
This sequence comes from Polyangiaceae bacterium, assembly GCA_050183255.1. Classification (GTDB taxonomy): domain Bacteria; phylum Myxococcota_A; class Polyangia; order Polyangiales; family Polyangiaceae; genus JAHBVY01. The sequence continues at coordinate 6,258 of JBFXBK010000375.1, forward strand.
TTCGTTTCTCAGCCCCCGTCGGTGGCGTCTTCCTCAGGAGCAGCGTCGCCGTCAACGAACGCGACCATTCCTCAGCTCTCGTTGGGGGACTACGCCATGCTCGCCGCGGAAATCGTCGTGATGCCCGATCAAGTCGAACGCGCCCTGGCGAAGTACGGAATCGGGGATCCACAAGTTTGGCAAGCTATCCAGCAGTCCTGGGAACAGCGCTTGCGCGCTGACGGCTATGAGATGGAGAGCTACCGAGAGCGCTTCGAGTCTGCGAAACGGCACTGGCGCAGCGTCTACAAGCGCTGAGTCAGTGAGGACCGACGCTACGCGTGGCTGCGTCGCCGGGAGCTGCGAGGTTCGCTGAGCTTCGACTGCAGCTCCTCGCGAACTTCGTCGCTCTCTAGTGACCGCTTGGTCCAGTGCGCGTGAGCCTTGAGGTAATCGCTCAGTGGCACGCGTTCTTCGCCGAGCACCTTGTGAAGTTCTCGGCCGCCTTGCACCTGTCGCAGTATCTCAACGTAGCGGTCGAGCTCGAGGTCGACGCCCGCTAGCTGAAGCTGAGTCTCGGTGAAGACGTGGGAGAAGCGAGTGATGAGTGGGTTCACCTGATCCTCGTCTTCTCCGTCTTCGGCGAGTCGCTCTTGCCAGTATTCATCGGCCTCCTCCCAGTCGACCTCACTGAGGCCGTGGGTCTTCATCAAAGACTCACGTGCGGAGTTGTCCGCTGCAAACTTGGCGAGCAGCCTGGCGTAGGTGTCCAGGTCCAGCTTGGGCTCCATTGCAAGCTAGTCTGCCAGCGCTGACCGATCTGACAAGCCGTAGGCGCTCAAGTCGATCTCCGGTGCGCACTTGTCCTGGCGGGGATGGTAATAGAGAGGCTGATGCAAGCTCGAATGGCTTTGGGGAGCGAGCCCATCGAAGTCTGGCAGCAAGAGCTGGACGCCGCGCTGGACGTGCTCCGAACGCACACCCGACTGATCGAGACCGGTGCTCAGCCAGGTCCCGACTTCGAGGCGCTGCGCGCAGACCTTGTAGCTACCCATCAACACCTACTGAATGCCTACGACCGCGAGGCTGATCCGGTAACGGAGCTGGTGGCGGCGCGCGGCTTCCTGGATCGCGGCACCGCGGGACTCTCGGGTGCAGGAGACTCCGATCCAGTCCTGGCTGGCGTGATTGATGGTTTCCGTAAGGCAAGTGTGCACCTGCAGCGCGCAGAAGAGCGAGTACGTAGTCAGATCCACCTGCCTCCCCCTGAGCCCACTGACCAGCTGGCCAGCATGCGGGTTCCGCGCTTGAATCGGCTGGCGCGCGGGCGCATCGTACCCCACTGGCGTTTCCCCCCGGCACCACCACCCGAAGTGACTCAGGCACCTGCCGAGCCTTTGCCGCCACCAAGAACCTTCGAGGAGCTGGAAGCCAACATGGCGACCCTGAAGGATCGCGCTGCGGCGCGGGCGGAGGCCGCAAAGGAGCGCGGCAAGAAGCCTGAAGTTCCACCTGAGAATCCCGCGGAGCCGCCCGAACCGCCTCCAGGTTTGGCGCGGGATCCGCTACCGAAGCTCTCTTCAGCGGAGTTTGCTCAGCAGAACGCTCGACTGTGCTTCGAGGAAGTGACCATGGTGGGCATGGCGCGGCTCCCCATGCTGAACGAGCCGTGGCGGAGCATGGAGACGTTCGATCAGCGGATGCTCAACTCCATCGACGCGATGATCGCGCTCGGGCCCAGTGTGCTCTCGCAGCTCGAGTCGTGGGTCGTCGATTCGCCCGCGCCCGATCCGTTCAGGGTCTGGGCGATCACCATGGTGCTCGGTTGCGTCGAAGGTCGCGATTCCTTGGCGGCGGCGGAGCGCGCGTTTCATCGGGTTGCACTTGCGGACGACGACGCGGTGCCCCAGTTCGCGCGGGCGCTGAAGTTGATTCCGCACGCCGGGGTGATCCCGCTCGCGCGCAAGTTCCTCCGGGATCCAAAGCCAGCGAATCGCGGCCTGGGCGTCGAAGTCCTGGTGGAGCTCGAGGCGATCACGCCTGAAGAACTCGAGTGGGCCGCCTTCGCGGAGGCCGAGGTCGCGGCGCCAGCTCTGCTGCCACTCGCGCTCTCGAAGCATCCGAAGATCCGCGAGGCGATCAACCATGCCTACGCGCTGCCGGGGCCGCGCGTGCGCCAGGCCGTGTGGGAAGCGATGGCGGTGTCGAACGATCCTCGCTTCACCTACACGCTCTACCAAGAGCTCGGCGGTGAACTGCGTGACGATGCGTTGCTCATGCTGGGGGCGCTCGGCGGACAGCAAGACGTCGAGCAGCTGTTCAAGCTGTTTGCTACTGAGCAGCAGCCGATCCTCGCGTCAGCTTTGGGCTGGGCGGGAGATGCAGCACACATCGAGCCGCTCATGCAAACCCTCAAAGGCAAAGATGCCGACTTGGCGCTCGCCGCCGCGTTCGCGTTGGAACGCATCACCGCAGCGGGGCTGTTCGAAGAAGTCGAAGTGCCCCCGGAGGAGCTCGAGGAGCCGGAGGCGCCGGAGCCGATCACGGGAGACGAACCCGAACCGCTCGCCAAGTTGGTGAGTGATCCTCGTGATATGCCCGAGCCGGGGTCGCCGGACCTGATGAATTTTCCCACGGTCGAGTTCAACCGCTGGTATCGCTGGTGGAAGGACAACTCCAAGCGTTTCGTCCCTGGACAGCGTTTCCGTAGGGGAGTGCCGTATACACCCCTCGTGTCCTGGAATGAACTCGACGCTGCGCCGTGCACACCCGGCGAGCGGCGCATGCTCCAACGTGAACTCGTGTATCGCAGTG
>JBFXBK010000376.1:0-9048 GCA_050183255.1 Polyangiaceae bacterium
GACGCTGCGTTGCCGGTGAACGCTTGGAAGTCTGGATGGCCGTCGGGCTCCTCTGCTGCCTTGAAGTCGCGCACCAGTCCGGTGAGGTTCGGGTCGCACTTGCCACCGCCGGTGCCCCCGTTGGCTGAGCCACCGTTGCCTTGACCGCCGATGTTGAACGTCCCTCCGCTGTTGGAGCCGCCGTTCGCTGCGGAGCCACCGTTCGCCGCGGAGCCGCCGTTGGAGCTGCCGCCGTTGTTGATCGTGCTCCCGTCGTCCGACCCGCCACAGGCAACCGAACCCAGGCACCCGAACAAAACCACTACATAGACGACGCGCTTCATTTCGACCTCCAAGCTCGCTCATTCTAGTTTGGCTGGAAGCTGGAGTCCGGTTCGAAGCCGGAATTCTGCAGTGTATTGCGGTTTTTCTCGAGGGCGGGTGGCGGAAACTTACTCTTCACGGGGTTTGGGGGGGAGGTGCGCCGATAGGTCCGCGCGACCCACTCCGCGAAACACAACCGAAACATTCAGGTGCAAACCCGCAGAATCTCCCACAAAGCGCAGCGAAACGGCGCGCTGTGTAGGCTGACTCATGAGCCCCACCGTGGTAGCAGCGCGGGCGCCATGTCGTCCGATAACAGCTCCCCCTCCGCTGATCCCACTCTGGCAAAGCTCGACGCCCTGAATGCCCAAGCCCTCGAGGGCGGCGGCAAGGCGCGCATCGAAAAGCAGCACGCTGCTGGCAAGCTTACCGCGCGGGAACGTATCGACCTGCTGCTCGACCCCGGCTCCTTCGTCGAGGTCGACCGCTTCGTCACCCACCGCTGCGGTGACTTCGGCATGAACGAGCAGAAGGTGCTGGGTGACGGCGTGGTCACTGGCTACGGCTTCGTCGACGGCCGCAAGACCTTCGTCTTCGCCCAGGACTTCACGGTGTTCGGCGGCTCCCTCAGCGCCACCTACGCCTCGAAGATCTGCAAGATCATGGATCTGGCGATGAAGGTGGGCGCGCCGGTGATCGGTCTCAACGACTCCGGCGGCGCGCGCATTCAGGAGGGGGTGGAGTCCCTGGCTGGTTACGCGGACATCTTCTTGCGCAACACCCTGGCGAGCGGCGTCATCCCGCAGATCAGCGCGATCATGGGACCGTGCGCTGGCGGCGCCGTGTATAGCCCCGCGATCACAGACTTCATCCACATGGTTGAAGAGTCGAGCTACATGTTCATCACCGGTCCTGACGTGATCAAGACGGTGACCCACGAAGAAGTGAGCAAGGAAGAGCTTGGAGGCGCTTCCGCCCACGCCAGCAAGAGCGGCGTTTGCCACTTCACCGCTCCAGACGACGCGGCCTGTCTCGCTCAGGTGCGAGAGCTGCTCTCCTTCTTGCCGTCGAACAACACGGAAGACCCGCCGCGCCGCCCCGTCTCCGATCCGGTGGACCGCGAGGAGCTCGCCCTGGATACGATGATTCCGCGCGAAAGCAACAAGCCGTATGACATGAAGAATGTCATCCGCGCGGCGGTGGACGACGGCTACCTCTTCGAGGTTCATGAGCAGTACGCGCGCAACATGGTCTGCGGCTTCGCGCGCCTTGGTGGGCGCCCGGTTGGCATCGTCGCGAACCAGCCCGCGATGCTGGCCGGTGTGCTGGACATCGACGCCAGCATCAAGGCCGCGCGGTTCGTGCGCTTCTGTGACTGCTTCAATCTGCCCATCGTGACCTGGGTCGACGTACCCGGGTTCTTGCCTGGCGTGACCCAGGAGCACCGCGGCATCATCACTCACGGTGCCAAGTTGCTCTACGCTTTCTGCGAGGCCACCGTGCCGAAGCTGACCGTGATCACCCGCAAAGCCTACGGCGGCGCCTACGACGTCATGAGCAGCAAGCACATCCGTGGCGACGTGAACCTGGCGTTCCCCACCGCGGAGATCGCGGTGATGGGTTCTGACGGCGCGGTCAACATTGTTTACCGCAAGGAAATTGAGAAGGCGGCTGACGCCGAGGCGGCGCGCGCGGCCTTCGTCCAAGAGTACAAGGACAAGTTCGCGAACCCCTACAAGGCTGCAGAGCTAGGCTTCGTCGACGAGGTCATCTACCCACGTCAGGTCCGCGCGCGGCTCTGCACTGCGCTCGAGATGCTCAGCACCAAGCGCGAGAAGAACCCGCCGAAGAAGCACGGCAACATCCCCCTCTGAGAGCTGCGATCACGGACACGCGTTCGGTACGGCTTCTGGCGGCACCCGCCCCTGGACGACGACCGGATCAAGCTCGACGCCCATTCCGAACGAGATCGCGTCACATTCCACGCTGGGGTCACCTGGGCCTGCGGAGTAAGACAAGTCGGAAGCCGCGCGGATTTGCGACACAATGGATTCGATGGTCGATCCGCCGCAGAGCGCCTCGTCTACAAATCCGGCCACGCGCCGCACGGCATCTACCAACTCTTCCGTGCGGATCACTCCCACGATGATGGAGTTCTGGGGCAGCGCACTTCCTGGCTCGAGTTCTGCGAGCACTTGAGTGCGGTGAATGGGGACGACCAGGTCGCGTCCCTCAACGGGCACCCGCAGGTCCCAAGTTCCGAAGCCGTTGAGCCTCAGCTGCGTTTCAGAGCCCTGGCCCGACAATCCACAGCGTGAAGTGTTGTCCATGGTGTCAGGGGAGAAGGCGAGCCAGGGCTTGGACAAATCGTAGCTGCTGGTAGGGCTGGTCGCCCGTCCCATGCTCCCCAGCAGATTCGGGGCGCGTAGGTCCGGACCAACGATCAGCGTCAGCGATCGACCCTGCGCGACGCGCATGGCCATGGCGTCGCTCGGCGTCGGAGTGACGGCCAGCAGTATCGGGAGGATGACCTTGCCGAAGTTGTTGTCGACGCCGTCCGGCGCATCCGTCTTGACCTCCGGCTTTGCACCGGGCTGAAGCTTGCAGTGGGCCTGGGATGTCTCGGTGCTGCTGAGTCCGTCGATGTCTGTTCCGTATTGTTGCCATGCGGAATAGTTCCGGGTGCCGTCTCGGTCCTCGTCCCCAATCAGGAACCGGCGCACGATGTAGCCCTCTCCCTCAACGCTCACGCCGCTGCCGGGTTCGATACCACCGCTACCGCCGCCGCCTGAGCCCGCGGCTGAGCCGCCTCCGGCGCCAGAGACGCCGGCGCCACCGCCCTGAGCGTTGACCGCCTCAGTCTTTCCAGAACACGCAGCCGCCAACGTGGAGAGCACGAGCACGGCACAGCGATTCCGTACGGTCTTTTGTGGCATGCGAATACTCTAGCTTCTCGAGCCTTGAGGGTCGAGGAGCCGGGTGGCGCTGGCTACAGTGGAGCTGCTTCGACTGCGTGCTAAGGGCAGGCCGGCGGAGTCGGCTTGGTGCTCGCGTAGCCGCGAATCAGCGCGCCCGTGAACTTCACGCCAATGCCGATGGAGATGCCGTTGCAGTCGAGGCTTGGGTCGCCGTTCGTGCCGTCGACGCGCACATCGGAGGCCGCGCGTACTTGTTGAGCGATCGAGTCGAACGTCGACCCAGAACAAAGAGATGGGTCCAGCGCACCAGCGACCTGGCGCAGGGCTTCTATCAGCTCTTCCGTGGGGATCACGCCGGAGATCATCATCTCGGTCAGGACCCCATTGACGGAGGTGCCGCTGACGTCGGGTTGACGAATTGGCACCAAGAGCTCCGTACCACCGACCATCAGCGGAAGCTTCCAAGTGCCGAAGCTCCACACGTAGACGTGGTCGTTGAGCGTCTCACCGTCGATGCTGCAGTTAGCGAAACCGCCTGGATAGTCCACGTCGCTCACCCACCACTCGCTGCCCGAGCTACTACTGAAGGTGTTCGCTCGCGCGATGCTGCCCGAGATGATTTGCTCGAATCCGCTGGGTCCAGTTGCGATCACCGTGGAGTCTCCATGAGCAATCCTCGCGTTGAGCTCTTCGGCGACGCCCGGTTCGATGCTCTGGAGCATCGGCAAGACGTTGGCGCCGAAGCTGTTGTCGATGCCGTCGATGCCGTCCTGCTTCACGCTCGGGTTCGCGCCGGGCTGAAGGCGACAGTGGTTCGTCGAGGCCGACGTCGAGACTTTCCCGTCGATGTCCGCGCCGTAGTACTGCCAGGCGTTCGAGCTCGGCGTTCCATTCGGGTCATGGGTGCCGAGTTGATAGTCGCTGATGTAGAAGCCCTCTTCGATGAATCCAGCGCCTGCTGAGCCGGCATCACCGCCGACGCCAGCCACGCCGGTTCCGGCGCTGCCCGCGAAGCCAGTCCCGGCGGTGCCGCCAGTCGTCGTGCCTGCGGTGCCGCCCGGATGGCTCCCGGCGCTGCCGCCAAAGCTCGCTCCTCCGTGCGGTGCGCCACCGTTGTCCGAGCCGCCGCTCGCTGCAACGCTTCCACCCTGCGCGCCAGCGCCACCCGCGCCTCCGGTACCGCTGCCGATGTCTGAGACCCGGCCGCATGCGATCAACAACAGGGGCGCCCACAGTGCGCTCCTACGTAGGCTCATAGTCATATACGGGTGAGTCTAGTCTCACGTCGCGACGGGAGTGTGCGCTCGACCCAAACGCGAGCCTCTCTTCAGGCTAGAAGCAAGCGACTTTGGGCGTGTCACCTGCGTCGTAACCATAGAACAGCATCGGATCGAGCTCGACTGACATGCCGATCGAGATCCCATTGCACGGCAGCGTGGGGTCGCCGTTCTGACCATCGTCGCGGATATCCGACGCCGCGCGCAGCTGACCTGCGATGGAGTCAAACGTGGAGCCGTCGCACAGCGACAGATCGAGTGCGCCTGCCACTTGGCGAAATGCTTCGACCAGCTCTTCCGTGCGGATCACGCCTGCGAGCATCACGTTAGAGAGCTGGCTGGTGGTCGCGTCGATGTCCGCCAGCAGCTGAGTCTTGCGCACCCTGATCACCAGATCCGCGCCCGCGATGGGCAGATGCAGCTCCCAGAAGCCGCTTCCGCTCAGCTCCAAGCGACCCTGGAAGGTGCCTCCGGCGAGCTCGCAGCGCGGTGTACCGTCCGGGTAGCCGTTTTCGTACATCCACCACGGATCCGACAGGTTGTACCCGGTGCCGCGCGTGTTCGCGCGACCGATGCTGCCGGACACGTCCGATCCCAGCAGGTTCGGGCTAGTCACGATGCCAATCGATTGGCCTCGATCGATGCTCGTCTGCAGATCTATGGTCACCGTCGGTTCGATGCCGAGCAAGAGCGGCAAGATGTTCGCGCCGAAGCTGTTGTCGATGCCGTCAACGCCGTCGGTCTTTACCGCGCTGGGGTTCGATCCGGGCTGGAGCTGACAGTGATTCGTCGAGTTCTTGTCAGACGTGAGGCCGTCGATGTCAGTGCCCAGAGATTTCCACGCGGATGAATTTGGAGCGCCGCTGGGGTCGCGCTCACCGAGCTCCATGCTCTGAACCACGAAGCCCTCGCCGACCACCGAAACGGAGCCTGCGACACCGCCAACGCCGCCCCAGCTCGTCCCCGCTTGACCCGTGCCGGCGTTACCACCGCTCGCCGTGCCAGCACTCGATCCGCCAAAGCTCGACCCGCCATCGCCCGACCCGCCATTGCTCGAGCCGCCCTGCGCCATGCCACCAAAGCTCGACCCGGCTTGACCGCCGCCAAAGCCGTCGCCGCCTTGTGCGCTGCCGGCATTGCCCCCTGAGCTACCCGCGGTCCCTCCGTCTTCGCCAGGTCCGTCCGAGACAACCTGACCACACGCCGCGCTCAACGCAGCACACACGACGAAACAGCTTACCCGGCGGGAGGTTTCGAGCATCCAATGATTCTATGCGGAACCGCGGGTCAGCGCTCGAGGGATGGCCGAACGCGAGTGGTAGGGTTGAGGCGACAGGCAGCGTTGATCTTCAAGGGGTGCGCGCGGGTGAGTGGCGGTTTGCCGCCGTTGCTCACTTGCCGCGCTTCGCGCCAAAGGCGGCTAGCGCTGGGGACCCAGCTTGGCGCTGGTCGTCGCGCCGGGGCTCGCGGTCGCCGGATCCATCACCATCACGACCACACCATCCAGGATCGCGAGATCGCCGTCCTTCTTGATGTGCATGCCGCCTTCCAAGGAATAGTAGCCTTTGGCGGAGAAGGCCTGGCGACTCCCGCGGGCGAGCAGCCAACCTTCGGTCAACTCCCGCGCCGTTGCGAAGGCGCGCTCCGGCTTGTCCCCCGCGTAGGGCGCTGGGTCATGCAGCACGAGGGTATTTGGCGCCGTGCGGAAATGCTCATCGACGCCAGCGGCAATCACGGTCAACCAGTGACCGCCGGTCCTTTGCAGCACCTTCGAGCGCGGCACGGGCGAGTACCATCCGACGTGGATGAAGGCGACTCCGCCCTCTGCGATGGCTTCCGCGATCCAGGGCAGCTGAGGCTTGCGGACACCTGTGCTGAAGGCCTTCTGGTGCCCGCGCCAGCCCTGATACTCCAGGCGCTTGTAGCGGTAACCGTGGCGCTTGACGAAGCGGTGGAGCCCACGCAGCACGCCGACGGGTCCGGTGCCACTCCAGCGGCTCGTGCCCATGAACGGCGCCGCGCTGATCTCACGGACCAGCTCGAGCTGCCGCTCGTGCAGCTGCTCGGGTAGGTCATTCCCCGCGGAATCGTTCGCTGCATGCGGCGCCTCGGAGGCCGCCGGCAGCAGACCCGGGTAGCCGTGCTGGCTCAGCCAAACCAAGCCATTCGATACCGCCACGGGGCCGCAGTGGGAGTTGCCGCCACCCGCCACGCCAAGCGCGGGATCCGTCTGCGTCAGGTCTGGGAGCTCTGGCCAACGCTCCTGTTCCCGTGCTTCGGGTTGGGGGGGAGGTGAAGCGGGCTCAGGCGCCGCGGAGCCTTGCGGCTGCTCACCGACCGGAGTCGTCGTGTCTGCTATGGACGGTCCTGAAGGTGCTGGTTCAGCGTCTGGCCGCGAGCTCGCCGGGAGGCCCAGCGCAGCAGGGATCCCCCACATCGACAGTCCGCCGCACAGGCAAAGCACTGAACCGATGCTAACTGGCCAAAACCACTTCAAGTCCGCTCTCCTAGCCGACGCGGGTCAGACGCGCCAGGCGCCGCCGTCTCTTAGCACAGGGCACGCCAAAGCGACCAATCCCGAGCGTGAGCGCTGCCGAGCTAAATCAGCACTGCCGACCTAGTCAGCACTGCCGACCTAGATCAGCACTGCCGACCTAGATCAGCACTGCCGACCTAGATCAGCACACGGATGACGCACACCACGACCAGCAGTCCGAGCGACCCGAAGATCAGCTGACCGCCCCGTCGGTAGGCGATTTCATCGAAGGCGTACATTGCTCTCGCCCATAGCTCGAGCTCAACCGCAGCGTCGTAGACCTTCTCACTGTGCTCTCGAATCGGGCGGAGCTGCGCCTCATCCACCGCCAAGTTGCCTGGGGTGCGCAAGACCTGCCTGCCGACTTCGGTTAGCGCCTGGACGACTTCGGCTTGGACTTCGTTCAGCCCGCGAGTGCGCAAGCTCGTCTGCTTGCGCAAGGCCTCGGAGAGTTGCTTGCGCTCCTTCGAGAGCTGTCCGCGCTCGCGCTCGAGCGTTTCCATACGGTGAAGCGCCTCACGCAGTGGTCGCTCCCGCAACTCGAGCTCGTGCCTCAGCTGCTGAACACCGGGCGTCTCTGCGGCGATCTGTTGTTCCAGCTCTCGGGCCCGCTGAGCGGCCGCCTCAGGGTCTGCGGTGCTCGCCCCCGCCGCGGCCATGCTGACTAGCTCATTTGCCGAGCGAAGCTCGATATGCAGGCGCTTGAAAGCGACCTCGGCGCGCTTGTACTGCTCACGATACTGCGACGCCTCGTGGTCGAGAGCGCCGATTTGCTGGCGAAGGCCCTCTTGTTCGACCTGGAGATCGACGTCTTGTTGGTCGAGAGCGCCGCACTTCTCCTGGAAGTCGTGCTCCACCGCGGCAAACGCGTCGCTGCGCTCTCCGGCGCGCTGCTCGACCTCGTGCAGAGGTTGGAGCAAGCGCGATGCTGACTGATCGCGTTCGATGTCTCCGCGTAGCGTGTCGGCGAACTCCGCCAATGCGTGGTCCCGCTGGGCTTCAAGCGACACCAGGCGATGCTCCGCCAAGCGGATCTTGCTCTTCAGTTCGCGGCGACGCAGGAACACTCGCCAGGCGTAGACCGGAGCTGTAACCCAGCCTTTGGGAGCCTCCCCGAAGTCCGCGGCGACCTCGACGTCCACTCGATCGATGGGCAGCTCGTTGGGAGCAGGTGTATCTCCGCGCGGATACTCTCGTGGCAGGGCTGTGAGCGATTGCTGTCGGGGTCGGCCGTGGACTCCCGACTGGCTTGGACGTGAAGGGTACTCTCCGGAGCGATCGGCTTCTGGTTCCAGGTCAGGACTGAGGAGGGCGAGTGGCTGAGCACCGCCTTGAAGCGGCGGAAGCGACTCATCGAAGTCGCCAAAGTCCAAATTGCCGCTGCCGTAGTTTGCGAACGGATCGGCAGCGCTGGACAGGGCTTCTCCCAGCTCTAGATTGCTGGCCGCGCTCGGGTCCAGCGTGAGTTCGTTTCCGAAGCCCACGCCGCCGCCCATGGCGCCGGGTGAGTCCCCGAGGTCGAGCTTGCTGGTGCCACCAGCACCCGCGCCGAAAAAGTCCGCGTCGAACGTTCCCGCGCCGAACAGGTCTTGTGGGTCCCTGGTTTGATTTCCCTGCAGATTAGGTCGTGCCTGGCGCGGCCCCGATGCTGGTGGTGCTGCGCGCGCGCTGATATCGAGCTCTGGCACACCGGAGCCCGATCCAGGATTTTGCGGCCACTTCCCACCCATAATCCCATGAGCATAGCTTAGACCAGGCGCCTCGCCGATGATTCCATGCGCTTGATTCCGTGCTGAAAACCGATTTCAGGTAGGCGCGTCGTACTGTATCTCACATGTCTGTCTATGTGAGTAGATTGCATCCGTGGGGAAAGGCCGTGTGGAGAGGCGCCGTGGGGAAAGGCGCCGGCCGCGGTGGGTGTCGGTGCGGAGCGCGGGAGCCAAGCACCAGGGAGTCCAAGCTAGGGATGGGGGGGTGGGGACTCGACCGCGTGCTGGCTGAGTTCCCGGTGGAA
>JBFXBK010000377.1:0-9037 GCA_050183255.1 Polyangiaceae bacterium
CGCGTAGAGCGTGCAGTCCATGCTCGGTGCCAGCGTCACCGTGTCGGCGAACGCGGGAACCGAGACCGAAAACGCACCCAAGGCCGCAAGCGCAGCCGTCCCTCGAAACCGCATGGCGCCGAGTAAAGCAATCTTCGCGCCTCGATCTAGGGACTAGCGCGAAAATTCGCGGCTCGGAGCCACGCAAGCGCCGTAGATCAAGCCCTGCCCAGCTGTCAGTCACCCAAAGCGCGAAACCGTTGCGGCCCAGGCTGACCCGGGCGCAAGGGACCGTGAACCAGCAGCAGGCCTAGGGCAGCAACACGATGGTCGAGATGCTGTACGCGGGCAGCTGATGCACGAACGCATTGGTCTTGGTGATGGCGACGTCCGTACCTCGTACTGGGTTCGGGCTCCCCGCGGTGACCTCGTACACCTCCGCCTTGGTAAAGGCTTGCGTGTGCGTCAACGCGAAGCCGGCGTCGACCGGCGCTGCGGTCTTGTTCAATGCGATCAGCACCACTCGTCCCTCTTTTCCATCATCCAAGCTCGCGTAGATGCTCGTGCCCGGAACGTCGCTGGTGGTCGCTGTTAGGCCCGTGTTCCCGAATGCGGCGCCCGCGCCGTCGTAGCTCAGGTAGGCATCGAATGCGGCCCACACGTAACTATCCTGACCGGTCAGTGACCAGTAGCAGGCGGCGAACAGACCCTCTCGTCCGTAAATCCCGAGCACGTCGGCTTGGGCGATTCCGCCCGAGATGTGGTCCGTCCCGCCGTAGTTGTACTCGGTGATCGCGAGGCCAGTTCCTGGGTAGTTCGCGTCGATCTTGCCCTGCATGCGGTGGATCAGATCGATGGGGCCGTTCGTGGAGTACTGGGTGATCCAGCTGTCCTCCGTGTAGCTCGAGTCCCATAGACTGCGCGGGGCTTGGAGCCGCGCGGCAACGATCCCGGCGCCGCTGCTGCTTGCCGTGATGCGCTCTCCCCCACCCTGAGCCTCGGGGTACCAGTGAAAGTCGAGCACGTCGATGAGCCGCTTGCCCTCCTGTTGCTCGGCGCTGTTCGCTCCGGCGAGGAAAAAATCCAAGTAATCGCGGCCTGCATTGTCCGGGGCGTCTTGCAGGTTCGTCATCCCTGCCCAACCATAGTTCACCGAGCCGAACACCTTTGCCCCGGGGATCACGCTCTTGACGGCCTTCGCATAGTCGACGTTGCGACCGAGGAGTTCAGCGTAACCGACAGGGTCCGGGTGGATACGCTCATGGGTGTGGGCCCACAGGTCCGGCTCGTTGTCCATCGAGAAGAAGACAGTCCTCTGACCGTCTGTTTTTGCGTACGGGAACTTCTTGTCGAGCCAGTAGACGAACTCGTCCTGAGCAACCACGCCGTCGTTGGGATCCGGTGTCTCACTGAGGGCCGAACCCTTGAAGGCTTGGCTCACCTTGAAACGCGTCTGCAGGTAGTTGGGCGTCTGATTCACATCGCCGCCACCGTTTTTGTCTGCCGCCACGTAACCCACCAGCGGTACGGTTACGAGCATCGCCGCGTCGTGATCGTGCGCGGCTTGCACCGCCAGCCGCACGACCTCTCCCGGGGTGCTGCCACCGCCCAAGTAGTCATCGTTCTGGAACAGGTAGTCGCTGCCGGCGTTGGACGCGTTATTTTCCCAGTTGTAGGCCGTCATGCGGTTCCCACCTTGGCGCGCCATCGGGATATGCGGATGTCCCTGCCAGTCCGGCTGATTGGTGCAGTAGACGCCGGGAGAGATCCCGCGCCTGGCCTCGCTGCTGATGTCGAAACGCACGGAGCCCCCGCCCGGATCATCCGGGGTGATGAAGCTTGCATCCGTAGGGATCCCCGTGCCGCCGGTGCCGCCAAACCCGCTGCCTGAAGAGCCGGCACTGCCCGAAGATCCGCCACTGCCAGAGCTGCCGCCGTTACCAGCGCTTCCGGCGCTTCCCCCGTTGCTCGCGCCAGAGCTGCCGCCGTTGTTGCCTGCGCCGGCTGTCCCCCCGGTCGCGCCGCCGCCACCAGAGCCGCCGTCGTCGCCACAGGCGATGGCCACGCTGATCGCAATCCCAAGGCTGACTAGCTGCGGCAGATACTTGACCCCTCGCGCCAGAGTCCTCGAGCCCTTAACGATTAATGCCTGGTTCGTCCCCATGACAGCGAGCGTACCCCGATCCCACGCGCCGCGGGGATCGACTCTTTGCTGCCGTTCTGGTTAGGCTCGCGGCGTGAAGCAAAAGCTCCGGCTGACTCTGATCGCTAGCGGTCTCTGCCTCGTGTTGAGTAGCCGACCGGGGCACGCGGAGGAGCCTACCGCGCGCCGGGCACCTGCCGAATCCTCGCATATCCATGTTCAAAACAGCCGCGGGCTGCCGCCCACTCCGGACGCCTTGCGCACGCCACTCGCGGGCTTGAGTGCTCCACTGCTCACACCCGCGAACCCTGACACCGACGCTAGGCTGCGCTACGTCGCGGGGGAACTCACGGCCAACGCACCAGCAGAACGACGCTGGTGGTTCGGCTGGATCGGTGGCTTTGCTGCTCTTTCCGTAGGGCAAGCTTACTTCTTTTTCACCAAGGACGAGCCTGCCGAACGCATCTTGAACGCGGTCGGGGGCGGTATGAGCTTCATCGGTTTGGTGGGGCTCTTGGTGTTGCCGAACGCCGGGCGCTTTGCTGATTCAAACCTCGATGCGCTACCCGCACGCACCCCTGTGGAGCGCGTGCGTAAGCTCGAGCGGGCGGAAGAGATGCTCACCGAGGCAGAGGAGGCGACGTGGCGTAAGCGCAACCCCGTGGCCGTGATCGGACCAACGCTGATAAGCTTCGGAACTGCCACCTATGTCTGGGTGAAGTACGACGCGGCGCTGCCAGCCTTGCGCACCATGGCCGGGGCGCTCGCCATCAACGTCGCGCACTGGTGGACACGACCCACCTCGAACTCCGACGCCGCCCGCCGCTACCGCGGACAGAGCGCAGCCCTCGACTGGCAGCTCACGCCCTGGATTTCGCCGCGGGTCGTGGGTTTGGGGTTAGGTACGGCGTTTTAGCCGCCTACTTACGCTGCGTCAGACGTTTCCGTACGGACTGAATCGCGTCCTTGAGCACATCTGGCTTGCGCAGGCACGCATAGCAGTCCTCGCGTCCACTGCTTCCACAACCGCGCTTGTTGCCGAGGCGACCCAGCAGGTGCAGCGAGCGCACGTCGCCATCCTTCTCTGCCCGCTGCACGAGCTTCTTCGTTTCGGCGCAGGGCGTGTCCTTGTTGACGGTGCGGAGCTCCAACGCGACGCCCAGGGCTGGCGACGCCTGCTTGCGCAGGTCCTTGCTCATCACCAGCTCTTCGGCGAGCTGTGTGGTGTCGGTGCGCTTGGGTGTGCCGACCCAGATCTCGTACAGGAAGTCGACCGCGTCCTCGGTTCTGAGCGCGGCGACCTCTTCAAGCGTCTGCGTGGAGAGCTCACGATTGCGGGCGTACTCTTCGAGTTGCTTGCGCTTCGCCTTGTCGGCGAGGTCGCCGGGGCTCTGCTTCAGGCCATCCATGAACTCGCGCCAAGCGGTGCGGAGCGCCGCCGACCGACCTCGCGCCAGAGCCAGAGCCTCTGCGGCGCTGCGATCTTCGGGGGCCTTTGCCTCGAGCGCCTTCATCGCCTCAGCATCCCCGCGGATCACGGCAGCGAACTCCCCCACCGCCTCGGGCGCAGGCGATTCTTCGGGTTCGCTGCTGACCGGAGGTGGCGCTTCGGGAGCGCTGACAGCGCTGCCTGGAGCCTCCACGCTGGGCGCCGGAGCGGCAGCTTGAACACCGGAAGCCGCCACGGGAGCTTCGGCGGAGCCAGCGCTGGAACCGAGAGCCGCCCCGAGTCCCAGGCCGACCAGGAGCAGGAGTGCCGCGGGAGCCAGGAGCACGATCCAGAGCGCCGGCTTCCCGCCGCCCACTCGGACTGGCTCGGTCAGCGCCTCGACCAAGGAGAGCGCGGGCGCGCCGGCACCGATGGGTGGCAGCGAGGGCACCTCGCTCGGATGTGGCGCGGGGGCCCCCAAGATGTTGCCCTGCGGTAATGGATCATGACCCGGCAGCGCGGCCAGTGGCTCGGCTGCTATCGCCGGCGGCCCAGCGACGAACGGCTGCGGCGGTTCCGGTTCAGGCTCTAGCTCCACTGCGCTGATGAAGTCACGGGGTGGCGGCGGTACCGCGGGCATGGGAACACGCGGCGCGATGTCAGCACCGTCCGCGATGTCAGCACCGTCCGCGATCTCGGGCGCCTGCGCCAGCGGCGGAACGCTAGGCGGCGGCAGCGGCGCGGACTGTGTCACCACCACCGGCACGCTCGACTCCGACGCCGGCTCGGCGAGATCGATGATACGTGGCGAACTCGCATCGCTCTCGGAGGGCATGGCGAAGCGGGGCAGGATCCCGGAGGCTCCGGGTTCAGGCTCCGGCAACTCGCCTGCCTTGACGACGGCGGGCGTGAACATGCTCTCGTCGTCGGACTCTTGGAGTGACCCGGCTGGATCGATCTGGTCTTCGATCTCGTCCAGCAGGTTGGCAACTTCAGTGATCGAGTCGACCGCCGGACGTGGCGGGGCGGGGGGCGCTCGCGGCGGGCGGGGCGGAGCCTTCAAATGAGGCAGAGCAGGTCGGGGCGCAGCCGCAGCGTCAGGCGCAGCCGAAGCGTCGGTCTCGGGCTCAGCCTCGGAACCTTGTGCATCGAAGCCGTAGCCGACGGCCGGGGCCATCACTGGCTCGATATCGGTCTCGTCGGCCCAACCTGAGTCAACTAGGGAGGTTCTTGGCAGCTTCGAAGGCGGCTTGTCTTCGCCCATATTCCGCAGCCTAACACAACCCGAACGCTGACCGGTCAGTCTCCACACGGGTGGCCGAAAGTGGACCCGAGCGCTCCGATCGGCTAGCCCTCCGCTGCGTGGCGGTCCTGGAATACAAGCGTCGGGTGCGTCTACCCGAGGATTTCTTCCTCGAGAAGCGCGGTCTCGTGCGTCGCCCGTGGCCTCGCTGGCCGCTCTTCACAGGGGCGTGGCTCGCCTTTACCGGCTTGTGTTTCGCTATCACAACCGACCGGGTGTCTGTTGGCCGCTGGTTGACGGACGCGCTCGAGCCCGCCGCTCTGGCCAAGCCGCCCGCGACGGCAAATGCAACTCCCGCGGGGCTGCCGCCAGCAGCAAACCGCACGGAAACGACCGTCGCAGCGGCCGTGCCACGGCTCGACGGCGCCGAACAGAGCGACGGGGCAGGCTCCGACGACGCAGTGACGTCGGACGCGGTGACGCCGGACGCGGTGCCACTGGACACAGCGCCGCTCGACGTAGAGTCGCTCGCTGAGGAGCCGTTAGCCGCGCCAGCCACTTCAGCGCCCCGATTGGCTGGGCTCGAGTCGCCTGGTGAGTCGACGGCAGCAGCGGTGACCGGTGGCGAGGACGACACGGTAGCCGAAGGCGCCGGAGACGCCCCGCCTGCTACCGACCCGGCGCTCCCCTCACCCCCCGATCCTGCTGCGCCGAGAGCGGGTGCATCGCAATCGAGTGTGGGGACCAGCTGCGAAGCCGCGATAGCGAGTTACCAGGAGGAAATTCGCATCGGGGGCGCTGCGGCTCCGCCCGATCTGAGTCGTGCGCAGTTCGCTTCGGTGCTCGAGAACGGGAGCTACTTCGCGCACTGTGGCGTGCCCGACGCCATGAGCGTGGACGTGTGTGCCGCCGTGCGAAACGGTCGCGCCGTGGGTGTGAGTATTCGAACGGACCCTGGAAATCGTGCGATTCAAGCTTGCATCGCGCGCGCGGTGCGCGGTTTGGCGTTTCCAGCGCATCCGCGTATGGACGTGACCCGCACGCGCTTTGGCGCGCAGTGAGCGAGCCGCGCTGCACCAGCTAGCCTCGCTTGGGCGGCCAAGGCACCAACATCGAGACCCTCGCCCGCACGTGCTCGAACGCAGGTCGCCGCTCAATCATGCGCTTTTCCATCATGGGAATGCTCGCCAAGCGAAACATCAACGTGATCGCCAGCGCGCCGCTTACCGCCCACCACGCTTCAGCGTTCCCTGCCAAACCGAACAGCGCAAGCCCCCACCAGAACATCATTTCGCCGAAGTAGTTCGGGTGTCGCGACCAACTCCAGAGTCCGCGCTCGAGCACTTCTCCTGGGCGCTTGGGCCCGGTGACGAATGCCCGCAGCTGACGATCGGCGATCGCCTCGATGCTGATCGCTCCGACAGTGATCACTAGCCCGGCCGCGTCGAGCACCCCGATGGGAGCGCTGCCCGTGAGCGCGGGCCACAACGCCAAGCAGCCCGCGAACACCTGAACCGTGGGGAAAAGGTGGATGCCAGCGAACGACACCAACCAGTACCAGCGCCCAGTCTTCCGCCGGAAGTCTTCGTAACGCCAGTCCTCGTGGTCGAGGCCGCTCCAGCCGCGCGCCCAGTTCCCGGTCAGCCGCGCGCCCCACCAACAGATCACCGCGAGCACGCACAGCTGACGCAACAACACCCCTGCGCCGCCCTGGGGCGTGAGCATCCAATAGCCAGCGATCGGGAGCGGGGCGACGCTCCAGTACGGATCGTAGGTGCTCGAGTTGTCGAGCCAGATACTCGCGGCAAACACCACCACGGTCGCCGCGAGATCCGCCCAAGCCGCGACCCAGATTGGATGCGCCCCGCGCAGCAAGAAGCCCACGCCGCCCGCCGCCAGGCAGGCCACGACATACACGGCGAGGATGATCCTGAAGGATCCAGCTCTGCCGGGTCGTGGCGCCATGTTGCGTTTCATAACCCCGACCTGTCAGAGTTGGGAAGCGTACGAGCCATGAAACGGCGATCATCAGACCGACCCCCGGCGAACGAGCTGCCGGGCGACGCCGCTGTCGAGCAGCGCCCCGGGTCCCAGCACCCGCCTCTCCCGCGCTTCGACGTCGCCAATCGGCCAACTGGGCGAGGCTATCGACTGGCCCGCTGTAGCGGTTGTCGTGCCCCCCTCGACCACTGTTTCTGCGCGGAACTGGTTGAAGTGGACTGCAATATTCGCGTCCTGGTGATCTTACACGCGCTGGAGCAGTTCCGACCGACGAACACCGGGCGCTACGCGACCCAGGTCTTGAAGCGCGCGGAGCTTCGCATACGTGGTGGTCGCTCGCCGGATCATACGCCGATCCCCCTCGAGCTCGGCGACTTGGATCCCGGCGACCCGAACATCCTGCTCCTGCACCCCGGTCCTGAAGCCGAGCTCCTCGACGAGCACTTTCGCAGGCCCGCGGGGCCAATCCGCTTGGTCGTGCCTGACGGCACCTGGACGCAGACCCGACAGATGCTGCGCCGGGAGCCGCAGCTGAAGTCGCTGCGCCAGGTCGTGTTGCCGCGGGGCAAACCGTCCATCTACGCCCTCCGCCGCGGCGTCACCCCAGACGGCTTGTGTACGCTCGAAGCGATCGCCAGAGCACTCGGCGCGTTGGGCGAGGTGGAGGCAGCGCAGCGGCTCGAGCAAATCCTGCTGACTGCCGTGCGCGTCGGCATGGCCGCGCGGGGCTACCACGATTGGCGGCCTCCAACCTGATCGCTTGCCCTGGCGCGCAGGGACTCCTAGCCTGCTGCGGTGAAGCGTGATCTGCCGATTTGGGGACACAGCCGGGATCCAGTGCCCCTGGACGCGGCTCGTCCCCAGGACGCAATCCGACCCACGTACTGTGTGTGGGAGGTCACGCTGCGTTGCGACCTCGCGTGTGCCCACTGTGGCTCCCGAGCTGGCAAGGCGCGGGCAGACGAGCTCGACACCGCCGAGTGTCTTGATGTCGTGGGGCAGCTGGCTGAGCTCGGGGTGCGCGAGGTCAGCCTGATCGGCGGCGAAGTCTACCTGCGCGACGATTGGCAGCTCCTGGTCCGCGCAGTGCGCGAGGCCGGTATGACCTGCGGTATCGTGAGCGGTGGGCGCGGCTTCGATCGCCAGCGAGCTGCGCAGGCGCGAGACGCTGGAGTCAACGGAGTGAGCATCTCCGTAGATGGCCTGGAAGCTGCTCACGACCAGCTGCGTGCCCTCCGCGGCAGTTACCGCGCGGCAATGTCGGCGCTCGAGCAACTCGAGGCCTGCGGGGTGCGTCACGCGGCGAACACCCAGATCAACCGTCTGAGCCAGCGCGACCTACCGGAGCTGCTGGAGCGGCTGATCGAGCGCGGGATCTACGGCTGGCAGCCGCAAATCACCGTGGCGATGGGTCGCGCGGCAGATCACCCGGAGATCTTGCTCCAGCCCTATGAGCTGCTCGAAGTGATGCCGACGCTGGCGAGCCTCGCCGAACGCTGCAGCGCAGCGGGGGTGCGGTTCGCTCCGGGGAACAACGTGGGTTACTTCGGGCCCCACGAGTCCACGCTACGGAAACACTCGAGCAAAGGGCACTGCCAGTCGTGTACGGCGGGACGCCACACCTTGGGGATCGAGGCAAATGGCGACGTGAAAGGCTGCCCCTCGCTACCCAGCGCAGACTACGTGGGGGGCAACCTGCGCCGGGCATCGCTGCAGGCGATCTGGGAAGGCGCGCAGAGCCTGCGTTTCACCCGCGATCGCGACACCACGGAGCTGTGGGGCTTCTGCAAGGGCTGCTACTACAGCGAAGAGTGCCTGGCCGGCTGCAGCTGGACCAGCCACGTATTGTTCGGAAAGCGCGGAAACAATCCGTATTGTCATCATCGCGCGCTGGAGCTCAGGGATCGGGGGGTGAGAGAGCGCCTGGTGCGTGGCGTCTCTGCGCCGGGTACGCCATTCGACTTCGGCGAATTCGAGTTGATCGAAGAGCCCTGGCCCACCTGAGGGAGAACTGGGCTAAACTGCGAGTCATGACCCTCGTGCCCTGCCCCGCTTGTCACCGCCACCTTCGCCACACGGAAACGGTCTGCAGGTTTTGCTCGGCCGAACTCAAGGCCCCGCGCGCCACCGCTCGGTCGAACGCGGCGGGCGCCGCTGCGGCGATCGCCTTGGCGGCGGCAGCCGCGAGCGTGGGCTGCGGCGGAGCAACGCCAGAGCCCGAGGCGCCGCCCGCAGTGGTGCC
>JBFXBK010000378.1:0-9024 GCA_050183255.1 Polyangiaceae bacterium
GGCTCGAGGAGCACGCGCACCGGATGCTGCTCGGCAAGTTGGCGCCGGGCTGACAGCACCACGCTCTCGAGCGCCAAATGGCACAGGCCGAAGTGCACGATGAGTCCGCCCTGGTTCGATTCGGCCCCCATCAGCGCCGTGCGAGCCATCTGCCAGCTGATTCCGTCCCGAGGCGTGAAGATGGGGGAGTCCGGCGTCTGGCCGCACTGAATTGCGATGGGCATCAGCTTGCCTCGACCGCTGCCCGCTGCGCGCTGCCACGCGTAGAGCGCGATCGGCGCGACCAGGTACTTTTGCAGACCGTCAACGACGCCGCCCGGCACCCCGGCGAATAGCCGATAGTCCGTCGTGAAGCAGCGCCCCTCCGCGATGGCCTTCTCGTAGCTGTCCGCGCCATTCGTGGCGCGACTGTAAAGCTCATCGGTCACACCGAGCTGCGCTGGGCGTTCGTTGACCCGCGTCAGCATCGTGGGGTTGTAGCCAGCGATGGCCTGCCAGGCGAACATCTCGTCACTGCGCCAGTTGTGGGCGATCGGTGGCGTCCGCAGCTTCACGAACATCTTCTCGTAGTCTTGCGGATCCTCCGGCCGCCCGCCGTCGATGTCGCCGACCACCTCTCGCTCGAGCTGCGAGCGCAGCTTACCGAAGTTGTCAGGCTCCGAGCCGTCAAACAGCTTCTTGAAGCGCTCCGCGATCTCTTGCGCTTTCTCCTCGCCTTTCCACAAGGCTTTGTTTGCCTTGACCTGGAGCGTCTTCTCCCCCACGCCGGCCCAGTAACGCGGGTCCGACTTGTCTACGAGAGGAACCTCCTTCGCGTTTGCCAGGTTCTTGTAGCTGTAGTCGAACTGGTACTTGTCCCGCGCGTGCTCCAGCTCTTTGGTGCGTTTGGCGGGATGCGGATCGTCTTGTGGCAGCGAAGGTAGCATTTCAATTTCCTCGCGGTTATATGCTGATGCTCTGCAAGATCTGCGAAGGCCGCAGGTATGGGTAGGAGATCAAGCGGTTCTCGTCGCGCTCTTCAGTCGCGCTCTCGACCTCCGACAGGGCGCTGCGAAAGCGGGCGAGCGACGCCAAGACTCGAGGGTCGACGAACTGCGTCAGTGGGTAGTGCCCCAGCGTGCTGATGCGCAGGCTGCTCAAGAGGTACACCATGTTGACGCCCTCACATGCGTGCTTCATCGGGGGCATCATCGCCGTGTAGGTTGCTTCGTCGTTGGGCGTGTCCTTGGTTGGCGGCGGCGAGTAGCTCGCGCCCGGCATGTTCACGACCATCCCCATGAACGGGAACTGCGAGAAGTTGACGGCGGAGTGCTGAGCGGACGCGACGAACACGATGCGAGTCACGAACTCGACCAGTTCGTCTACCGTGTTCGGCACGGGTACCCCGGGGATCCGCCCGCCGTCCTCAGCGCTGATTTCCCGCGCGAACGCCTTCAACTCCTCGTCACCCTGAACGTCTTGGGCGGAGTCATAGTAGTGGCCGACGTAGTCGCTCACCCAACTCTTGATCGCGGCCCACACCGGTAGGACGTCGTCTCGATACGGGTAGACAGGCAGCGCAGAGTCATCCACCTCCCGACTCCGCAACTCGAGGTTCGGGTCCAGGTTCTCCCACGACAATGTCTGCAGCGCCTTGCGCACCAGCCCACCGAACTGGTCGATGCGAGGACCGAAGCAGTGATCCACGGTTCCGTCCGGTGCGGTGAGGCTGAACTTGGCCGAGTCGTTGATGGCCAGGGTGTGATCGAAGTGGGGGGTGAGGAGCACCGAGAGCGGATGATTTTCAGCCAGCTGGCGCCGCGCGGCGAGCAGCACGGCTTCCATGACCAAGTGGGTGCGCCCCAAGTGAAACACCCCTTCGTGCACGGCGGCGTCTGCGGCTTGAACCGTCGCCATGGCCATGCGCCAGTGCCAGCCATCCGCAGGCGTGAAGACTGGGAACGCCTTGCCTGGAGTTTGACCACACTGAATCGCCACGGGTCGGAACACCCCGGTGCCCTTCTCCACCGCGAACAGCGCGAGCGGCGCGGAAACGTACTTCTGCTCGCCGCTGGTCTTGCCGGAGATCACTCCTGCCAGGGCCTCGTAGTCCGCGAGGTAAACTCGCCCTTCGCTGAAAGCTGCCTCCAGGCTGTCCCCTCCCCCCATGACCTGGGCGTAGATCGCTGGAGTGACAGGGAAATGGTCCGGGATGCGGTTCACCCGACACAGCACCATCGGGTTTGCGCCGGCCAAGCGTTGCCACGCGAACGCCTTGTCGAGCTCGACGGCTGGCCCTGAAAAGAACGCGACGATGGGTGGCTTTTCCCACGTCTGGAAGATGTTCTCGTAGTCGCGCCAGCTGTCTGGACGGCGTGTGGTGATGCCCTTGCTGACGTCCCCCGACAGGTCGAAGAAGCGACTGCGAAACTCCTCGGGTTTCAGCTCGTCGAAGATCTGACGAATGGCCTTGAGCGGGTTCTTGCTGAACAGCGCGTCGGACGCGTGCCCCGCCGTGTTTTCAGCGATGGACGCATAGATGGGTAAGGACTTTGCGGTGTACTCTAGGCCGTACTCATCGCCGTCATAGAGCTTCACGGCGGTCGCAACGCCCGGCGGCCAGTCGTAGACGTAACGATAGCGCAGCTGGAGTTGGAACAGCTTTTCCTGACGCGTCGGATCGCTGTCCTTCGAAGGCAACATCGGGAGCATGCCGGAGACTCTATCAAGCCTGACCGGAGTTGAGTGCGTCTCTGTGTCCGAAGTGCCTAGGTCATGCGAGCCAAGTTGCCCTCATACCCGGGAGGCCTCCTACCTACCTAAGCCCACATGACGCACGCCACTGGAGGGCCTTGGATACCCAGCGCTCGAGGCTCTGGTTTAGCTGCTTCCGCGACCGATCCCGTATGGTGCAACGCAGAAACAAGCCAGCACCGCGGGTGGATGCGTTACCGCGCGGCATAAACTGCTGCTCGGCTGCTGCTCGGCTGCTGCTCGGCCACGAGCCGGCCCCGCCGCACACAGCGGCCGCGCGTTCGGCGGCAAAAACGCCTCAAGAAGTGGACTGTCACAGCGGGTGGCGCGCTCTGATATGCTGCGCCCAGGAAACCTCCCATGACAGGCAACACCAACACCTCGGCTCGCGTCACCCTAACCGTCGCTCACTTCCATATCCCGCCCGTGGAGAGCGTGCTGGTCGTCGGCAAGCGGGCCCCGATTGGCGCCAAGGCGATGACCAAGGCGTTCGATGAGATGTTGCCCAACACGTTCGAGCGAGTCGAAGTGGAGAATCCGCTGATCGAAGCGCTGATCGTGCGGCGCTCGCACCTGAAGCGTTTGCCGGAGAAGCGGCTCGTGGAGCTCGTGCTGCGCCATGCCGAGCGGCTGATGGAAGACTCGGAGATGTTGCAGGTAAAGCTCGAGATCGAGGTGGTCGCGAGCGAGGAGTTCGCGCTGTGACCGTCGGTTCCATCGCCGACTACATGCTGCCGCTGACCGAAGCGTCGCGCCACGCCACGCTGGCTGATGTCGAACCCGCCCTGCGCGAGGGTTCTCCCGCGTTTTTTCGCGAGGGGGAAGCCTGGCGCGGCCTCGTCGCGGAGATGGTCGCAGGTCAGCCCAGGAGTCGGCGTTTGATCGACCTGCCGTCGCAAGAGGTCACTGCCGCCCCCCCGGATTTGGACCCCACGGAACTGCTGCGGCTTGGGGATCCCGCGTTCGCCTTCACCCCGGTCGTGCGGGGTGATGAACTCGTCGGCGTCGTGGACCGACGCAGGCTCGCGATCAGCCTGGATGACGAAGCCTTTCAGACGGCACTCAGCGCCGTCGCCGGCACCCGCGTGACGGTGCTCGGGTTGCTCCACGACATGGCCAACCTGGTGACCGTGCTGCAATCTGAGGACCTCGGCCCTCGCATCGAGAGCTCGATGGAACATCTCGCGCTGCTCGTGCATCGCATGCGGGCGCTGCAGCTGGGCTACGACCTCCAGAGCACCCAGGTGGACCTCGGTCAGATCCTCGAGCGCAGCCGTCCGCTGCTCGAGCTCCAAGCCGGTCCCAACGTCTCGCTATCCATCGAGCGAAGCAGCGAAGAGATCAAGGTGCGCTGCGTCCCGGGATTGGTGACCCGTTGCTTGGCCAACTTGGTGTCGAACTCCAAGGACGCGATGGGGGTCGGCAGCATCACCCTGCGCTGTGGGGTCATCGAAGACTCACACCTCGTGTTCGCCGAAGTGGTCGATAGCGGCCCGGGTGTCCCCGAAGCGCTGCGGACTCAGATCTTCGAGCGCGGCTTTTCCACCAAGAAGGGCGAACACTGGGGTCTCGGCCTCTATGCGCTACGGCGCGCCGCGCGGCGTAACGGCGGCGACCTCAAACTGCAGTCTGCCGAGGCTGGCAACTGTTGTTTCCGTTTGGAATTGCCTCGCGCTGATTAGTCACCAGCTCGAGCTTGCACCGCCGCCCCCAAAACTGCCTCCGCCTCCAGAGTAGTCGCTGCTACTTGATGAGCTCCCGCTGTCCCAGCTGGATGAGGATGAAGATGAAGATGAGGATGCACCGCCAAACAGCGCGGAGAGGCTTGACGACGAGCCCTGGGAATCCGACTCCGTCGCAGGTGGGGACGGGTTCCAGTAGTCGTTGTCCCGAGAGAAACCTCCCCAGCTTCCCCCGCCGCCGCCAACCAGATCCGAGTTCGCGTGGAGCAAGCCAAGCACCAACGCACCAAACGTGCTCACGTACAGCGCCCAGTCAGGCAGCAACGCGAAGGAGGCAAACGCGATCCCGAGCAGGATCGCGACGTGTCCAAGCGAGGTGATTGAACGCCACAAGAACCGCCACCCCGCGATGGCGCCAACCAAGCCGCACAGCGCGAAAGCGGACCCCCAACCCATGAGTTGACCGATCAGAGCCGTAGCGCCGACAGCAATGCCCACCGTCGTCACGAAGGCACGAACGGTCAGCAGCTCGAAGAGCGACGGCTCCCGGAAGGGCGTCCAGTCGACCTCGTCTTCGTCCGAGTCAACATCTTCATCTTCCTCAGCGGAGGCGCTCTGGGCGTGCCTCGACCAGCCGAGGACTCCGATCACCGAGCCCAACAGGAACAAACCAATGAAACCCCACGGCGCCGGGATGGCTGGCTCTGGCGGCGGGCGCGGCGGAGCGTATCCTTGCGGAACCACGCCGCCAGTCTTGCCGAGCAGCTTCCCCACGATCTCCCGCGCAGCGCCGTTGTACTCGCCGTTTCGGAGCCTCGGTCGCGCATCGTCGAGGATCTTCCGCGCCTCCGCGTCAGTGACCAGCGTCTCAGCGCCGTACCCCAGCTCGATCCGCATGCGGCGGTCCGCAACGGCGATCACCACCAGGATCCCATCGTCTGCACCCGCGCGACCTCCGGCCCACTGCTTCGCGACCCGCAGCGAGTAGTCTTCGATCGGCTCGCCGAACGTGGAGCTGACGGTCAAAAGCGCAATCTGGGCGTGGTGGTCGGCGTAGTGGACCACCAGCAGATCGTTGAGTTCGCTCTCGACGTCGCTGGCGAGCACGTTGGCCAGGTCCGTTACGGGTTGCTCGAGCACCGGCGCTGCCGGCTGTGCGAGCGCTGGCGCCGGAAAGAACCATGCGACGAGCAGCAGCAGGCAGAGGCGAAGAGCGCGAGAGAGCTGCATCACCACTCCGCCTCGTTGGAGAGCGGCTTGGAGCGGGGTAAGCCCCACAGCTTCGCACAAAAGCCGCCCCACGCGCTGCCGGCGGCGGCGTTGTAGCGCTGTGCCGCTTGGTCGTAGCGCGCGCGCTCGATGCGCACGCGGTTCTCTGCGCCGTCGAGCTCGGCGTCTTTGGCAGCGCCCGCCTCTCGCGAAGCGTAGCGCTTCTGGACCTCTCGCTGGCGTTCCTGCACGTTGTCTACCTGAGCACGCGCTCTAGCCACGTCCGCGTCGAAGCCTTTCAGCTCGGATTGCTTTTGTAGGCTGGCGCCGAGGACCAAGACCACCAGCGCGAACGCGATCCCCGTCGCCCAGAGCGCCGCGCGGCGGCGCCCATCAGCCCGCGTTCGCGCGGCCTTCCGCTCCTTCGCTTGCCGCTTGCGCAGCATGGCCTGCGCCCTGGGGTTGATCACTCCGCAGTAGTCGCAGGCAGCGTCCGTGTCCGTCTCCGCATCGAACGCAAGCGGCGCACCGCAGTGAATGCAGGCAAAGTCAGGGGAATCTGCCTCGTCTACCGGAGGCCCAGAGTAGGCCTTGGTCTCGATGTCAGCCTCCGTGGTCAGCGCGTCGGGGAGCTCGTTGCCGTGAACATCCCCTCCACCGACGACCGCACGCAGGACGTCTCCCACGCGACCCAGCGCCGCGACGAGCGCGTCGGCCGCACGATCCTCACGGTAACCCTTCGCTACTTGATCCACGATTTCCTGCCAGAAACCTTCGCGTTGGTCTGGCACGCCTTTGCCGCTGTAAACCGCCGCGACGCGACTCTTGACGGCCACGTAGAGCAACACGGCGGTGTCGTCCTGCGTACGGGACAGCCCGAGGGCGCGATACACCCGCTTCGCGCGCTCGAGGGCAGGCCCCGAACACTTCGCTTCCACGTGCACGCGCACCTCGGCCCGATTTCCCCTCTCGGCGTCGGCGATGGCGCGCACGACCCGCTGTTCGTCCAGTTCACTCAACATGCCTGAACCGTATCCCGGAGGTATCGCTAGCTAGGCGCCACACGGACAACCCCCCCGGAAACCCTTCCAGCCCGCAGCCTAGCCAGGCGTGGGATCGACTGCAAACTCGCCTTCACGATCGGTGTGTGGAGAAACGAGAGCCAGTTTCCGCGGCCGCCCAGCCTTGTATACTCGGTTGAGTGACCGACAGCTGCAATCCGAACACGTTGGAGGAAGAGCTCGCCATCGCCCGCGGCGCGCTGGACAGTGGAGACCATCGCCACGCCGCCCACCACCTGGCTGCAGCACTGGTGACCGCACCCGCAGGCCTCGAGGTCGCGCTGTTGGTCAAGCGCCTGTTCCACGCCATCCGCGACCCCCACGCCCTGATCCCGGAGAAGATGTGGACCGGGGACGCTCTGCTCAAGGCGCGCTTCTTCCAGCTGGAGGGCGCCCACGACGAAGCCCTCAGCTGGCAACTCATGGCCCAGGCCGCAGCCAAGCAGCAACCAGTCCTCAATCTCGAGCCGTGGCTAGACCCTGAGGGCGCGCGAGCGCTCGATCAAGACCGACTCGGCCGAGAGCTTTCCAAGGTGCTCGATAACCCCGTGGCACTGGAGCAGCTGTGGCCCCTGCTCGAGCTGTTGCGTAGCCAAGGTGACCTCAGCGTGTGGCTTAGTTTCCACATGGTAAGATTGCTGCGCGGCCGCAACGAAATCGAGCAGGCCTTGGAGCTAGCGACGGCGACCCATGCGCGGGAAGACAACTACTGGTCCGCGACTTCCCTCGCCAGCACGTACCGCGACGCGGGACGGCTAGAAGACGCGGTCGCGACGTTCCAGCGCGCCGCAGAGCTCGACCCAGATGACGCTGCCGTCAGGCTCGATCTAGGCGATATCTTGCTCGAGCTACGTCGCCCCTCGGAAGCCGTGGGCGCCTACACTGAAGCGCTCGCGCGCGACCCCGAGAACGCTTGGGCGATCGCTTCGCTGCCTTACGCACACTGGCGAATCACGCGCAGCTCCGCAGACGCCGAGCGGGTCGTGGAACTTGCCCGCGCTGGGAACGCTCGGGCACGCGCACTCACGCCTGAGGTGTCGCCCTTCGACGCAGGTTTTCGCCTCCCGGCGAGCTCCCTCGTGAACAGCTTTGCGTACGCTGGGGACAAGCCGATCCTGCGCTGCGCCGTATCGAGCATCGAGGCGCCGAGCTGTGTGCTGGCGACTCAGCTCGAGGCTGGCTTTCGCAGCCAGAACCCACCGCTGGTCAACTGGGGCGAAATCCCGACACCGGACCCGCGCCTGGCGCGCGCGGAAGTCTCGACTCGGCTCTGGACCTACCGAGACTCGAGCGGTGAACTCGATCAGCACGCCATGCCCGCGTTGCTCCCTCCGACCAACGACGCGGTCGAGCTGGTCTCGTCCATCGCAACCACGGACTACGACCTGCAAAGCTGGTGGGATGCCGCCACGCAGCGCGCCTCGCAGTTGTCACCAGCGATGGCCGAACAGCTCTTTGCGTGCATGCTGCACCCGCCCTCGACGCCCGAGAACGAGTACGCCTGGAACTGGCTGTTCAAGGTGCAAGTCGCCGCAGCGCTGCTGCTGGTGCAGACCAGCCCGAGCTGGAGCGCCGCTCAGGGACGTCAGGCGCTCTTCGATTTGCTGAATGGCCCGCTCGACTGGACCACGAGCGCCGGCATCATCGCCAGCTGTCAGCTGGGGCGTGCGCTGCCCCGCAGGCTGGGTGAAGTCAGTGAACTGCTGCGTCCGCTCCTGCATCCGCCGCGGTACCCTGCGGAATGGACGAACATCGCCGAGGTGCTCGTCGAGAGCCTCGCCTGGCTGCCCGCGCTAGCGGATGATTTCGAAGCCTGGCGCAGCGCCGTTCGCGCCCAGTTGGACGAGTAGAGTTCGAGCTTTACGGGGCCCAGCAGGCGCGGGCATGCTGCTCTCCGCATGACCTCCCCCCCAAGTTCAGCGGCTGAAACGCCGGAGTTGGCGCCTCTTCCAGCGCACGTGATCGTGACGGGGGCCAGCGGCTGGCTCGGACGGCGCCTGGTGAGCGCTCTGCTCAAGGGGCTCCCCGGTGTTGCGCCGTTCGATGCGGCTCCGGCATTGCAAGCGGTGATCGTCGGCATCCACACGCACGATACGCCGCTTCCCGAGTGGGGCGACCCTCGTGTGCGCGTGGTGCGAGGGGATCTGCGTGACAGCGCGTACGCCGCCGAGCTCTGCCAAGGTGCTAGTGGGGCGCTGCTCTTTCACACCGCAGGCTTGATTCACCCGCGCCGCGTGAAAGATTTCTACGCGGTAAATACACAAGGCACCGCCGGGCTGTTGGATGTTGCCGAGCAGCAGGGGGTGAGGCGTGCCGTCGTCGTCTCCTCCAACTCGCCC
>JBFXBK010000379.1:0-9018 GCA_050183255.1 Polyangiaceae bacterium
AGCCGCGCGCCGGTGAGGTGCTGGTGCGGGTGGCTGCGGCGGCGGTGGGTGCGGACGAGTGGCACCTGATGCGCGGCTTGCCCTACGCGTCCCGCTTGGTCACCGGCCTCACGAAGCCGAAGAACCAGCTCCTCGGCTTGGACCTGGCGGGGGTCGTAGTGGGTGTGGGGGAGGGCGTGACGGAGTTCGCTATGGGCGATGAAGTCTTCGGTTGGAGCGCCGGTGCGTACGCAGAGTACGTCGCCGTGCCTTCAAAGCAGCTGCTCGCGAAGCCTAGGAACATTTGCCTCGCGGAAGCGGCGGTCGTACCCATCTCCGGATTCACGGCCCTCCAGGGCTTGCGCGACGCGGGCCAGCTCGAGGCGGGGCAGCGGGTGCTGATCAACGGCGCTTCGGGGGGAGTTGGGAGCTTCGCCGTGCAAATCGCCAAGTCACTGGGCGCCCACGTCACAGGCGTCGCGAGTGCGCGCAATCAAGACTTCGTGCGCTCCCTCGGCGCTGACGAGGTGCTCGACTACACTCGA
Organism: Polyangiaceae bacterium; assembly: GCA_050183255.1. Lineage (GTDB taxonomy): Bacteria > Myxococcota_A > Polyangia > Polyangiales > Polyangiaceae > JAHBVY01. The sequence goes on from JBFXBK010000379.1 coordinate 525, forward strand.
GAAGACTTCACGCAAGGCTCTGCGCGCTACGACTTGATCTTCGACTTGGCGCAGAGTCACTCTCTGAAAGACACCCGGAAGGCGCTCACCAGGAGGGGCACGCTCGTGCTCGCTGGCTCGTCCGCGCGCAACGACCTCACAGGGCGGCTGCGCTGGTTCAAGGGCACTGACCGCTGGTTCAAGGCGCTGTTCTTGTCCCTCTTCAGCAAGCAGCGGCTGGTTCCTTTGGTACACGAAGACAAGCTCAGCGACCTGGCGTTTCTGCGCGAGCTGATCGAAGCGGGCAAGCTCAGGCCCGTCGTGACTCAGCGCTTTTCGCTCAGCGAAGTCAGCCGCGCCATCGCGGCCACGGAGGGCCACGGCGTGCGCGGCAAGCTGGTGATCGAGGTCTGAGTTGCACGAGCTGCAATGACTCATTGAAGCGCCTTCGATTGCTGAAGCGGTGCTCCTCACCCCAAAACAGACGGCGAGCTGGGGCGAGTGCCCCGTCAACGCGTCGCGGGTTCTCAATCCCGCAGAGGAGCACTGAAATGAGTCTGAGAGATCCCAACGCTTCAAATCCGAAGCAGCCGAAGCGGGTCGCGATCGTGATCGCGAATCCTGCTACTTCAACCACCACGGGCTGGCCCGTTGGCTTCTGGTGGTCGGAGCTGAGCCACCCGTACTACGCGTTTCACGAGGCGGGCTATGAAGTCGAAGTGTTCAGCCCGGACGGCGGGAAGTGCGAAGCGGACGCCATGAGTGATCCGCGAGATCCGAGCGGATACAGCTCGAGCGATCTGATCAGCATGGGCTTCCTGTCGACGCCCGACCTAGCGCGCCTGCTCGAGGACACGAAGCCGGTCAGTGCGATCGACGTGAAGCGCTTCGATGCCATCGTGGTCGCTGGTGGGCAGGCACCGATGTTCGCCTACGAGAAGGCGACGACGCTGCATGAGAAGTTCAGCGAGTTCTACGAAGCTGGCAAGATCGCCTGCGCGCTGTGTCACGGCACGGCGGTGCTGCGTTTCGCGAAGCTTTCCACCGGGGAATATCTGGTGAAGGGCAAGACCGTGACCGGGTTCGCGAACGTGGAGGAAGACTTCGCAGACAACGCCGTGTGGGAGCTCGGTGCGTTGCCACGCGACAAGCACCTGATGCCCTGGCGCATCGAAGACGCGCTCAAGGAGCTTGGCGCGAACTACGTTCAAGCCGGCCTGTGGCGAGGATTCGCCGTGCGCGACGGGAACCTCATCACTGGCCAGCAGAACTTCTCAGGTGCCGAGACCGCGGAGCTGGTGATTCAGACGTTGGGGCGCTGAGCTCAGGGCTCGGTCGCAGAGTCAGACGCTATGCCTGGCGCTTCGCTCGCGCCGCGAGCGCGTCAGGCAGCTTCGTTAGCTGGCTCGTGAAACCTTGAAGTGCGCCCTCGCTGATCTCGTCCGTGACGTGGCGCTGTACCAGCACCAGCATTCGCACTTGATCGCCCTCTTGCGTGAACTCGACGCGGACGTCGTTGGTGTAGGTTTTGACACCGGGCAGGAAGTCAATGTCGTAGCGGCAAGTGAGCAGACGGAGATGCTCTACTTCGGTGAACACGCCGTGAGTGTAGTGTTTCACGTCCATCCCCGCGGCCTTCATCGCCGCGATCTCTTGCTCGCCCGCGGCGATCATGTCGTAGCGCAGCTCGCCGCCGACGCGCACGTCGATCTCAAAAACTTCCACGCGGAAACCTTGAGGCCCCCACCAGGCCTCGAAGCCCTCTTTCGTGGTCCAGAGCTCCCAGAGATCTTCTACGGGTGCGCTGTAGGTGCGCTCGATGCGCAGGTAATTGGCTGGATCGACCATTAGGCTCTTGCTCCTTGCTTTTTGGCGCGTTGCTTACGTTCCAGTGCCTCGCCGAATCGATCGAGGCGCGCCTCCCACAGCTTGCGGTAGCTCGACACCCAAGAGTCCACGGCCTGAAATGGCTCGGGACGCAAGGAGTAGAGTCGCCGCTGACCCTCTGGGCGAACCTGTACGAAGCCCGCCTCGAGCAAGATGCGCAGGTGTCGGGAGACCCCGGACTGGTGGATCGAGAGCTTCTTGACCACGTCGTTCACCTGCTGCTCACCGCCGAGCAGGGCTTCGATGATTTGCCGTCGAGTTGGGTCCGCCAACGTCTGGAAGACATCTGCAGTCGCCATATGCATATGCATAGCTCCATATATGCAGGGACGTAAATATAAATCGCACAGAGCTTCAGCGCGCTAGCTGCAACACATCCTCGACGCTCCACTGATCGTTGGCGTGCCGGCCGTAGTGGCAGGCGACGATCTCACCGCTTGGAGCGATCAAGAAATCTGCGGGTAGTCCAAGAGCTGTCGTACCCGATGGCGTGCCGCTTGGGGTGCTGAATGTCCCAGCCATCGCACCCCAAAGGGCTTTGGGGTGCAGCATCGCGCGCATGCTGCGCTCGACCCCAAAGCGGCGATACAGCTCGAACTCGGGGTCGGCTAAGGCCGCGAAGGGTAGCTCGGCATGATACTTGAGCATTTCCTCACGGCTGGAGTGGAAGACAACCACTTCCTGTATCCCCAAGGATTCAAGCCGCTGGTGGTTTCGCGCGAAGCTCCTGAGGTGGAGGTTACACACCGGGCAGCCCGCGAATCGACGAAACTGTAGGTGCGTCAGTAGCTTGGGGTGGGGGATACTCGACCTCGCGCCATGAAGCGTGGGCCAGTCGACGGGAGCGATGGTCGCCCCCGGTTGAAGTCGTGACATGGTTCGCCTTGGTTAGGGGTGTTGCGCGAGCTCGGGCCAGGGGAAGCCTCGCTGCTCGAGTTCTGCCAGCGCCTCTTTGACCGCCACTTGCCACGGCTTCCGCGCAATGTAGCCAAGTTTCCGTGCGGCATATCTTGAGTCGCAATGCCAGTCTTCGGCCACGTGTACCAGCGAGCGGGTCAAGAAGGGTGCGCTGCCAGGAAGCACCGGGTGCAGTGTCTCCATCAGCCAGCCAAAGGCGTAGCCAGCCCAGTAGGGCACGCTGAACCATGGACGGGGCGAGCCACTCTCCTGACAGATGAAGTCGAACACCTCACGTGCCGTGGGGAAAGACGGGCCACAAATGTTGAACGACTCGTAGTCGTCTAGGCCGTCCACGGTGCTCGCCAGTGCGAAGGCCTCCCCGAGATCTTCGTCAGCCACCAACGCGAGTCGCGCTCTGCCGCCTGCCAGCCAAGGCACCAGGCGCGTCCGCAGCCGAGGCACCAGAGCGGGAACCATCCCCCGCGCGTTGCCCGCTCCAACGAAGTGCCCCAGGCGCAGGTTGATGCAGCGGGTAGCGCCGGCACGCTGCTGCATCCGCTGGTCGAGATCGATCAAGCGGTCGAGGTGAGGCCAGTATCCCGTGCGTTGTGCCGCTGCGAAGTCGTCGATCAGCTCACCCTTGGGGCGCCGCGCGATGGCGACGCTGCTGGCGAGGATGTAGCGCTGAACGCCGTGCCTTTCGGCTTGTTCGAGTAGGTCGAGCGCCGGCTCGAGGAAGTGGCTGCGTTCGAGGGCTGCGTGCCCCCAGAAGGCCGCCCATGTGCCGGTATGGCAAATCACATCGGCGTGTTGGGCGATGCGTTTGCGATAATCGGCATCCAACAGGTCGCCAACTAGCGTTTCCCCGCGAAAATGATTGAGGCCGTCCGGACGCCGACAGGCGGCGATGACTTCCAGATCTTCGCGCAGCACGAGGCGTTGGAGCACCTGTCGACCGAGGAAGCCAGTCGCACCGGTGACCACCACCCGCATCCGAGATGAAGGCATGAGGTTCCTTGATTTTTGGGGGTGAGGGTTACAGCGACTCGAGCCAGCTCAAGAGCCGTTCGGCCTCGCTGTCGATGTACTGAGCGCTGTGGAAGCTGTGCGATAGGAGGGTGGCACCCTGCAGCGCGCTCAACACATGGATCGCCGAGCCACGTGCCTGCTTGCCTTGGCCTAGCGCCTTGAACTGTTGCGTTAGCCAGTCGAGGAATTCCGTGAACAAATCACTCGCCGCGTCCGCAAGCGGTCCGTGCTCCTTGTGGAGCTCGGCGCACAAGGTGCCGATCGGACAGCCGCGCTCAACGAGCAGCTTGCGATTGTCGAGGGTCATGCGCACGAATGCCTTCAGACGCTGCTTGGGCTCCGGCAGCTTGTCCCAGTCGTCGCGCGCAGACTGGTACTGCGCCCGACGCGTGTCGATCACGGACTCGCCGAGCGCCTGCTTCGTCTTGAAGTAGTAGTAGACGTTGCCCAGGGGCACGTCGGCCTGCTCGGCGACGTCGGCGAGGGTCGTCTGGTTGAAGCCTTGTGCGTGAACGCGATCGGTCGCGGTCTCGATCAGGCGAGAGCGTTTGTCAGGCTTTGGCATGGCGAGTTAGTTGGTTAACTAACTCAGAGTCTGGCGCAGTGAACGCCGACGTCAAGCGCCGGCGCCGCTGGGTGTCAAAGAAACGCGTGGCGATTGCGAGTAGCCCACTCGCCGTATGGGCGAGCTGGCTTGCCGAGCACGCGCTCGATATCCGTACTGATGCGCAGCTCCGCTGCGTTCGGGGCGCCCAGGATGTCCAACGTGCCCTCGACGATCGGGCTGGGCATGAACTGCCCCATAAAGGCGCTCGCTTCAGCGTGCGTGAGTTCTTGAAACGTGAGCTGCCGCCCCAGGGCCTGACCAAGCTCGGCGGTCTGCTGTCGTGGGCTGATCAGCGCCGGCCCCGTAAGTGTCAGCTCGCTTCCGCGATGCTCCCCGTTCAGCAGGGTGGTGGCGGCGACTTCGGCGATATCCAGTGGGTCCACGATGGGCAGTGCGACGTCAGCGAACGGCGCCGTGACCATGGCTCGCGCCCTTACCGTGGGGATCCAGGCAAAGCTGTTGCTCGCGAAGCCTCCCGGCCTGAGCACGGTCGTGGCGATCGACGCGCTTTGAAGCGCGGCCTCGAGTGTGCGTAGACCGGCGTGGGCAGGGCTCTCGGGGCGGGTTGCTGCACCCTGCGAAGACAGCAGCACGACGTGCTCCACTTTCGCGCGCGCCAGAGCAGCGGTCAGGTGAGACGCCTCGAGAGGCTGGCCTGGCGGTGTCATGATGAATGCACTCTTGGCGCCGCTGAAGGCTCGCTCGTAGCCTGCCTGGCTTGTGTAGTCGAACGGACGATGCATGACTCCGCTGCCTGGCTCGGGCGCGTGTCGAGTGAGTGCGACCGGGGAGTGCCCCGCCGAGATCAGCGCGCGGAGCAGCGCGCCGCCGACGTTGCCGGTAGCTCCAGTGACCATGATCATGTGAGTGACTCCTTCTGGGTTGAGGGATCACTCCTAAGTGCGTCACTTACACAACGTAAGTTAGTAACTATTGGTTATCGTCAGAACGAGGTAACCTCGCGGATACCGAAAAATGGCCCTCAAAGTCCGAAAGAACCTGGCCAAACGCCCACCAGACATCGCGCTTTCAGTCCGCGGGGCCGAAGCTTGCCCGCTGAACAGTGCGATGGAGCTACTCGGAGGCGCGTGGGCACCTCACGTGATCTACTACTTGAGCGAACAACCGCGGCGCTTCGGTGAGCTACGCTTGGACATCCCAGCCATTTCCGCGCGGGTACTCAGTCAGCGGCTGAAGCAACTGGAGTCGAAGGGGGTAGTGAACCGTCGTGTCGTCCCCACGTCCCCGCCATCCACCGAGTACCAGCTCACCGTTCTAGGCAAGCGCCTGGTGCCAGCGATTCTGGCGATCGCTGACGTCGGTCGCTCGCTCCAGTCCAGGTAGCCGTGCCCAGCGTCCAGCACGCAAAAAGAGCTCGAGCCCCATGCCCTGGATTTGGCGATTGGGCTCCGGGCCCAATCGCGAGTTCTTCCTCAGGGCTCCTACGGCCACCGCGCAGGTGGTCATCGAGATGCAGTTGCCGGAGCAGCGGGGGGCGTAGCTGCGACGCAGGCGACGCCCAGCAGAGCCATCAAGCAAATTCCAAGGGGAATGTAGCCGAACACCAGCCCCAGCTGGAGCATGCGCGCGCCCACGCTCCCTTCGAGACAGAGGCTGAGTACAGCCACGAGCCACAAGACGTCCCGCCGCGCTTCGCGTCGCATCAGGCCTGCTAGCCACCACATCGTGACGCCGCCTCCGATGAGCGCGGCGCCCAGGGCGTGCAGCAACGCGAGCACCAGGCCGGCACTCGCGCTCGGTACCGCGCCACTGCTGTAGCCCAGGAACGCCTCATGAAACGGCTGCAAGCGTTGCATCAGCAAGTCGTTGACTCCGCCGAGTACGTGCAGCGCGGCGCTCAGCTGGATCAAGCGTAGACCGATCCGGACCTTCTGCTTCGGTGGAGCCGGTGTGGTCCCGTTGGCATCACGCTTAGCGAGCTCGTCCATGGCTAGTACTCTAGGGGGCCGCGTGCACCGCGACCTACTCGTATGACCCGCCTCCGTCCCACCAGCCTCAAACCGCGCAAATCACCGCAGCAGGAGCGGGCGCGGGTGCTGGTCGATGCGATCGTCGAGGCCGCTACTCGCATCCTGAAGCAAGAGGGCGCGCGTGCACTCAACACAAACCATATCGCCGAGCTGGCGGGCGTGAGCGTGGGTAGCCTGTATCAGTACTTCCCGAACAAGCAGGCGATCCTGGTCGCCGTGATCGAGACACAGCTCGCTGGGGATCGCCACGCCGCTCGGGGCTGGCTCGATCCGCCGGGAGCGACACTCGAAGCGCAGCTGCGACACATGGTCGGAGCGATGTGCCATCGCCACGCGGAAATGGCACCTCTGCTCGGTCAGCTGCTGCCGCTGGTCTCGCAGCTCGAGCAGGAGGCGCTCGTGCGCCGCGGGCTGCAGCGCATGAGCGACGATTTCGACGAATTCTTGGCCGCACGCGTCGATTGGCTACGACCCGAGCTCGCGGATCCCGAGCAGCGGGCTCGCTCGGTGATCGTACTCAGCGACGCAATCCGAGGGGCGCTAAACTCGACGCTGTCCGAGCCCGATCGCCTGAACGATCCCGACTTTCAGCTGGACCTGGTGCGCCTGTCTCTCGGTCTGCTGACGTGAGCGCGGCCGTGCTGCCGGCTAGCGCTGCAGCAGTGACTCGAGCTGCTCGAAGGTTTCCCGCATGCCGTCTTCCATGCCCGAGCCGATCGCGCCGTCCAGCGCTTCCTTGGAAGGATAGACCTCGGTAGAGACGAGCAGCGTTCGTCCGTTTTCCTCGCGGAATTCAACGGTGCAGACGGCGGAAGCGTCAGGGAACGCCTCGAAGGTCTGCGTGTAGACGAGGCGCGAAGGTGCAGTGATCTCCTGATACTCGCCTGAGAAGGCGTACTCTTCTTCGGGGCTCCGCGTGATCACGTAGCGGTACCTGCCTCCGACGCGCACGTCGGCTTCGCACAGCGTGACCTTGACGCCACGAGACGCCGGTGCCCACCAGCGCTTGAGGTACTCGGGCTCGGTCCACGCCTTGAACACCAGCGCGGCTGGGGCACTGAACCAACGCATGATGCGGATTTCGGTGTCAGAGACTCGCTCTAGGAGCTTGAGGTCACTTGCGCTTAGCATGTCGTTTGTCTTTCCTGGTGGAGGTGGAGGTGGGGGAGGGGGCCTGAGACATTTCCGTGAGGAGATTGTCGAGTTGATCGAAGCGCTCCTCCCAGAGCTCGCGGTAGCCGTCGAGCCAAGTCTGGAGTTCGCGCAGTGGCTCACCGCGCAGGGCGTACAGCCGCTGCTGCGCGAGCGGCTCGACTTCGACCAGGGCGGCGGCCTTGAGCACGCGTAGGTGCTTGGAGACCTGAGGTTGGTTCAAGCCAAGGGTCGCGCCGATCGCGTTCACCGACTGCGGTCCATCCCGCAGCAGCTCCACGATCCGAAAGCGATTTGGCTCAGCTAGCGCCGCCAACGTTTCGAGCATGGGCCGTATATGCCGTAATGGGCATATGCCTGTCAAGGCATATTTATGGGCATGGCCAAGGGCCTGAGCCGTGGTGGCTCAGGCTCTCAGCCCGCGTTCGCGAGGAGCTGGCGGTGGGCGACGGGAGTCTGCCCGGTCCAGTTGTGGTACGCGCGGAAGAACGAGTTTGGATCTTCGAAACCCAGCAAGAACGAGATTTCCGTGCAGGAAAGATCGGTGCGTGCGAGGTAGTGCTTGGCCAGTGCCTCCCGAGTCTCGCTCAGGAGCTTCTGGTAGGTCGTGCCTTCTTCGTTCAGCTTGCGTTGCAGCGTGCGGCGGCTCACCGCCAAGCGCCGGGCCACGCGATCCATGCCGCTCTGACCGCTCGGCAGCGCCTCTAGCAAGATGTCTCGAACGCGGTCACTCACGCCAACCGAGCGATCGAGCTCGCTCAGTCGCCGACGCAACTCGGGTTCGAAGCTCCGCCACATCAGCTCATTCGCTGTGAGGAATGGGCGCCTGAGGTCATTCGCTTCGAACTCGATAGCGTACTCCGGGGCTTCGCTCACCCCCACCCCAAAGAACTCTCGATAGGCCGACTCTGGCTCCAGGCGGCGCGGTGCACCGACCGATCGAGGCGTC
>JBFXBK010000380.1:0-9016 GCA_050183255.1 Polyangiaceae bacterium
GTTACTCGATATCTTCGACCCCAAGGCGCCGCCCAAAGCCATCGGCATCGATCTGGGGACCACCAACTCCGTCGTCGCTCACGTACGCGATGGGCGCCCCGTGGCGCTGGTCAACTGCGACGGCACGGCGCTCCTGCCCAGCGTGGTCCACTATGGTCCGCGGGTAAACGTGATCGTCGGACGCAACGCCCAGAGCTACGCCACGCGGGAGCCCGAGCGCACCATCATCAGCGTGAAGCGCTTCATGGGCCGCGCGGCAGACGATCCCCAGACGAGGACCCTCGGCGCTTACAAGTTCAAGGCACCACAGAGCGACGCCGACGGGCGCGTCGTGCGCTTCGATCTGGATGCCGACGGCAGCCGCACCCCGGTGGAGGTCAGCGCGGAGATCTTGAAGAGCCTGCGCCAGAGCGCCGTCGAGCAACTGAACGCCGTTGGCGGCGCCGTGATCACGGTGCCGGCTTACTTCGACGATGCTCAACGCCAAGCGACGAAGGACGCCGGTAAGCTCGCTGGGCTCGAGGTGCTGCGCCTGTTGAATGAGCCGACGGCCGCAGCGCTGGCCTATGGCCTCGAGAAGCAGCAAAACGGCGTGTTCGCGGTGTTCGACCTCGGAGGCGGCACCTTCGACGTCACCATCTTGCGCTTGGAGGATGGCATCTTCCAGGTGATGAGCACGGGCGGCGATAGCGCCCTCGGCGGCGATGACACGGATCGCGCGCTGGCGCTCGAGCTATTGCCGGCGATGGGCTTCGATGCGGATCCTGACGGAAACACCACAGCGCCGCCGGAGATCATCAGCCTCGCGCTAGAGACGGCGCGCAAGGCGAAGCACGCTCTGACGGATGCCGACGAGATCGTGCTCGAGCTGCCCAAAAAAGGCGGGCAAAACGTCGAGCATCGCATCACGCGCGCGCACTTCGAGGCGCTCATCGACCCGCTCCTGGTGCGCACCGGCAGGAGCTGTCGGCGCGCTCTGCGCGACGCATCACTCGAGGCGCACGAGGTCGACGGTGTGATCTTGGTTGGTGGCTCCACGCGCGTCCCGCGGGTGAAGCGGTTCGTCGCCGAGGTGTTCCACAAGGAGCCCCTGGGCGACATCGATCCCGATTTGGTGGTCGCTTACGGCGCCGCGGTACAGGCGGACTTGCTGGCGAACGCTAGCGACGAGGTGCTCCTGCTCGATGTCTTACCCCTTTCCCTGGGGATCGAGACGATGGGCGGCGGCGTGGACAAGATCTTGCCGCGCAACACCACGATCCCTGTCGGCGCGCGCAGCACCTTCACCACCTTCGCGGACAATCAGACGGGTTTTGAAGTGCACGTCGTGCAAGGCGAACGCGAGCTGGCAGATGACTGCCGCTCCCTGGCGCGCTTCACGCTCAAGGGCATTCCGCCCATGCCGGCTGGCATGGCGCGCCTCGAGGTCGAGTTTCACGTCGACGCCGACGGCCTGTTGCAGGTGCACGCGACAGAGCTCACCACGGGCATCGAGCAAACCGTCGAGGTGAAGCCGAGCTACGGCCTCACCGATGAGCAGGTCGAGGACATGCTGCTCGACGCCCTGGACCACGGAGAAGAAGATCTGGAGGCGCGGCGCCTGGCGGACGCGCGCGTCGAAGGGCAGCGCATCCTGCACGCCACGCAAAAGGCACTGGCGAGTGACACCGACCTCTTGAGCGACGCCGAGCGCACGAAGGTGGAGCAAGCGGTCGAAGATCTGGAGCAGGCGGTCCAAGCCGCAAAGAAGGCGAGCTCGATTCAGCTCGCCATCGACAGCTTGGAAGACGTGACCCACGACTGGGCCGGACGGCGCATGGATCGAGCGATCCGTGCGGCAACGCTTGGTAAGTCGCTGGGAGACGTGGAGAAGCGCGTGGAGAACGCGCGAGGTATCGAAGCCCACCTGGAAGAAAGCGCCGCGAAGCACGCCGACGCGATGCGCACGGCCAACCAGGGTGGTGTTTCAGTGAGCTTGGAGGAGCCCAAGGGCTAGCGACACATGGCAAAGGTGCGATTCATCGATCAGGATCTCGAAGTCGAAGTGCCCGTGGGAACGAGCATTCTTCAGGCCTCGAAGCAGGTTCATGCTCCGGAAGGCGACGCCTGTGGTGGCGTGTGTGCTTGCTCCACGTGTCACGTCTACGTGGAAGAAGGCGCGAACCTGCTGAGTGAGGCAGAAGAAGACGAAGAGGACATCCTCGACAAAGCGTTCGACGTGCGGATGACGTCACGCCTCGGCTGCCAGGCCAAGATCGAACGCGATGGGCTCATCGCCGTGCGCATCACTCAGGAGAGCCTCGAGGCCTTCTATAATGAGCACCCGAACGAGCCTCGGCCCCCCGAACTGGCACTCAGGGGCAGCCCGCCCGCCAAATAGTTGAAAATCAATTCTTCGCGATTCGGGGCTAAACCGCGGGAGAGGGGCCATCCACCCGCGTGGCAGGTCGGCTTGGCATGGGAAGCCATTAAGACTTCCTAAGCTTGGCCGATCTGGTACCACGTTAATTTGGAGAAACACGTGCGCCGCCTGTCCCTCGCCATTTGCACCTCGTGCGTTGCCCTGTTGCTGAGCAGCGCAGCGTCCGCCGAGCCCTTGCGCGCGCATGGTGCGGCGGGCCTCAGCAAGGCGCTCGGGGGGCATCAGCAGCGCGAGTTTGGGCTGGGCGCAACGGGCCTGCTCGGGGCTGAACTCGGCGTTGCGAGCTTCCTGGGAGTCGAATTCCAGCTCGGCACCATCTACCTGAGCGAAGGCGACCCGCCGCAGGATCCCACCTTGGAGCCCCTCGGTGCGAGCAGCGCCACCCTGGTCGGGCTCGGCGCGCGCCTGCACCCGTTTGGAGCTCGGGGCATTGAGACGGTGTCTCCCGGAGGCCTCTGGTTCGCTTTCCACGGGGAAGCGGTGTTCACGGGCGGTGCGGCGCGACCCGGCGTCGACGCACAGCTCGGTTACGACTTCAGCGCGGCTTCGGGCCGCCTCGGTGTGGGGCCGGTGTTCGGCTACACCCACGTGTTTCAGCCTGACGGCGAGCTCCGGCCCTCGGATGCGCGGGTGCCATTCGTTGGCATCCACCTCGAGCTGGTGTTCGGCGAGCCCCCCAAAGGTCCTGGTGATCGGGATCACGACGGCATCATCGACCCCAAGGACAAGTGCCCCGACGAGCCTGAAGACAAGGACCAGTTCGAGGACTGGGATGGCTGCCCCGAGCCGGACAACGACCAGGACGGGGTGCTAGACGGCGCCGACAACTGTCCCTTGATCCCCGAGGATAAAGACGGTTTCCAGGACACTGACGGATGTCCGGACACGGACAACGACCAGGACGGGATCCTGGACGTCAAAGACAAGTGCCCCGACGAACCGGAAGACAAGGACGACTTCGAGGACGAAGACGGCTGTCCCGATCTCGACAACGATCAAGATGGCATTCCCGACAGCGAAGATCTGTGCCCCAACGAACCTGAGACGAAGAACGGCTACGCCGATCACGATGGCTGCCCGGACTCGGAGCAAATCCGCGTCGTAGGCGACCGCATCGTGCTCGACGACCGGGTGCACTTCCGCACCAACAGCCACATCATTCGCGTCGTCAGCTACCCGCTGCTCGAGCGCTTGGCGAAGCTCATCCTCGAGCACCCGGAGTACGTGCACATCGAGGTGGAGGGCCACACGGATGCTCGCGGCAGCGACGCCTTCAACAAGCGCCTCAGCCAAGACCGCGCCAATTCCGTCATGGAATTCCTGGTGAAGCACGGCGTCGCCAAGGACCGCATGAACGCGATCGGCTACGGCTCCGAGCGCCCGCTGGTGGACAAGCGCTCAGAACATGCTTGGTTCATGAATCGGCGGGTGGAGTTCAAGGTGACACGGGAGCGCAAAGTGGTTCAGCACAGCGATGGGGCAGCCGGCTCAAAGCCTGCTCCGCCGCCCGTCGCCGTGCCGCCCAGCGACGACGACACCAAGCTGCCTGAAGACGGCCCGGACGACGAGGCGCAGGCGCCGAAGGGAGGCGCGAAGTGAGCAAGCCAGGCTTCAAGCTGCTGCGTCACCTGATGGTTGCGTGCGTGCTCGCCGCAGCGGTGCCCCTCGCGTGTAGTTCCTCGGGGATCGTCGGCGGAGACTGCAGGACCGGCCTCACCGAGTGCGACGGCAAGTGCCTCGATCTGAGCTCGGATGCGGCGAATTGCGGCTCGTGTGGCAACGTGTGTGCGGACGGCGTGGCGTGCGTCGCAGGGATCTGCGGTGGCGACGCGAGCGTCGACGGGGGGAACGACGCGAGCCTCGACGGCGGAAGCGACGCGACCGCTGATGGCGGTAGTGACGCGACGACCGACGGGAGCACGGACGGTTCGACCGACGGCTCCAGCGATGGTTCGACTGACGGGAGCGCGGACGGTTCGACTGACGGGAGCACGGACGGTTCGACCGACGGGAGCACCGACGGTTCGACCGACGGCTCGACGGACGCCTCGACCGACGCAGGTGACGCGTCGACGGACGCAGCCGATGCGTGCGTTCCGCCTTTCGACACCCCAGCGCGCTGCGGGGACTGCTTCACGTCGTGTACTGCCGCGGAGCCCGTGTGCGCGGCGGTGGACGGTGGGTTTGCGTGTGTGCCGCTGTGCACGCCGCCCCTCGAGGACTGCAGCGGGACGTGCGTCGACAAGCAGACGGATCCTGACAACTGCGGCAGCTGCGGCAATCGCTGCGTGACCCGCGTGTGCCAAGCGGGCTCCTGTGTGGGCTCCCGCGTCGGCCACATCGTCGCGATGTGCATGGATCTCGACGTGCACCCCAAGGACTCGATGCAGCAGCTGCTGTTCACCAACGCGGTGACGTTGCCTCCCGGATTCGCTGGGGTCACCGTGCTCGGTTGGGACCAGTACGCCACCCAGCCGCACAAGAACGACGTCGCGCAGGTGGTCGCCGACGCGCAGACGAACTCTGGCCGCCCGCTGAACTTGACCACCGTGAGCGACTACACGCTGATCCCGGCGCAACTCAACGTCGCGACCGTGCAGGTGCTCGTGATCTACGATCAGGCGCAAGCTCCGACTGGTGAGCTCGCGACGGCGGGCGCTGCGCTCCAGGCGTCGCTCGACTCGTTCACTCAGGGTGGCGGCGTCGTGATCACGCTGAGCGGCGGTACGGGGGAGATGGATCAGTTCCTCACCCAGAGCGGACTCTTGCCTCTGACCGGGATGACCGAAATCACCGGCCAGCTGCTGCACAACCGCGCGCCGGGCGACGCGGTTGGGCTCAACGTGCTCACGCCGTTCGTCGCGCCTCGCACCAGCTGCACCTTCCAGACGTCAGTCACGCCGAGCTCTCTCGATGTCTTCGTGGTGCGGGATCAACCGGCTCCCAGCGCTGGGGAGGCCAGCGTGATCCATCGCATCCGCCAGCCCTGACGCTCCTCTCCCCCAAGCACGGGGTGGTTCTCGCAGCCCCACTAGTTCCGTGCGGAGTTATTGGGGGGGAGGTGCGCTGATTTCACGCCCGGGAGGCACGATCCAGCAACATTTCGCTAGGGCAGCATCAGCGCAGGATCCGTCAAGGCTGGGAACACTCCGCCGCTCCAGTTGGTGACGTAGTCGCCGTCGTGGGCGAACGCGCTCACGCGGTACTTGAGCTTCGTCACGTCAGCACCCATGGAGTCGAGTTCGGACTTGGGGATGAAGAAGTGGATCTCGTCCACCAGGATGACCGCGAGGGCTCCGCTGCTCACGGTGACGTCAGTGAAGGTGCCGTTCAAGGCTTCGGTCACGGTTAGCGTCAGCGTGCCGTCGAGGCCGGTGTGGAGCTCGTACCAGCGATCGGTGCCATCAAAGAAGTCAGCGTCACACGGAGCGCTGGCCGCGTAGTTGTTGCTGCCCACGCCGTCGCGATCGAACACGAAGGCATACTGGAAGAACTTGTTGCCAGGGTCGTCGTCAGGGAAGGGCGCCCGGAGCTTCACGCTGACGTGCAGGTATTGCCCTGCGGTAATGGCTCCAGGAGTGGCGAGCCCGCCGTAGTAAGTGCCGTAGGGGATCCCCGGTAGGCTGAGCGCCGGGCCAAACGGGGCGTTCGTCGAGTTGAAGAGCCGGTTTACGTCGGGGGTTTCGAGCTGTGCTCTCACCGCGGAGATGTCCTGGGCTGGCTGAGGAGTCTTGTCGCGCGGATTGGCGAACTCACACGAGTGGCGCTTGAGACCGCTCGAGAACTGCGCCGGAGGCGGAGCGCCCGGTGGCGGCGCGGGTGGAGAGAACGAACCCCAGTACCAGAACCAGTCGAAGTCGTCGTCGCGCACGGCGAGGGCGTCGATGTCGTCTTGGCCGGTGCCTGAAGCCATCGGTTGCAGGCCGAGGGAGGTCTCATCCACGAGCAGCGTGTTGACGCCGCCTCCCTTGGACTGGAACACGTCGGCGGGGTGCTCGCCAGCGCTCGACTGCTGGAACACGGCGGTGCCCGTCTTGCCGACGCTGGCTGGATCCACGGAGAACCAGACGTCACTGGGCGTCGTGATGGGAGCACCAAACACGACCAGCGCGTCGACGTCGTCTCCCGGTAGCAAGCCGAGATCATCGCAGCTGAAGGTGACGCGGTTCACGCCGTCGCCGTCGGACTCGAACAACGTGCAGCCACGCTCGTTGGCCGCGGTCATGGCGACGGCGCTGCCCGGCGCGCCCTGGGAGTCTTTCGTCACCGAGAAGTAGATGCGCGCGTTGCCCTGTACATCGAGGTCGAAGGCGTTCACGTTGTCCTTCGGCGTCCCGCCCGCTGCGAGCGGCTGCAGGCCGATGCGGTACTCGTCGGTGTAGAGCTGGTTCTTTCCGCCACCGGTTGCATCCAGGGCGCCGATGGAGACGAACAGGTCTCCAGGATCTTCGCTGGCGACTGACTCGTCGCGCACCTCGGTGGTGGGCAAGCCGTCGGCTGCTGCAGTGACATTCTTTACGGAAAAGTAGAGCGGCGACGGGAACACCACGTCGTGGGGTGCGCTCACCGCGTCCAGATCGTCACCTGCAGCGAGCCCGAGGTTTGCGTTGCTGAAGTACAGCTCGTTGGTACCTGAAGGCCCGCTG
This sequence comes from Polyangiaceae bacterium, assembly GCA_050183255.1. Taxonomy (GTDB): domain Bacteria; phylum Myxococcota_A; class Polyangia; order Polyangiales; family Polyangiaceae; genus JAHBVY01. The sequence goes on from JBFXBK010000380.1 coordinate 7,069, forward strand.
TGGTCGGCGTCGTCACCGACGTTGCTCGAACCGTACAGTTGGCTCGCGACTTGGCTTTGGTTGGTCTCGACGGCAGTGCCGGTCAGACCGATGGCGCCCGGCGACACGCTGAAGATCTGGTTCGGTTGATTGCCCGCGCTCCCGCCGGTGCCCGCGCTGCCGCCTGCGCCGCCTCCGGAGACGCCGGCACTGCCGCTCATACCTGCGCTGCCGCTCGCGCCTGCGCTGCCGCTGCTGCCTCCAGCGCCGCCGCTGCTCTGGCTGCCGCCGGCGCCGCTCGAGCTGCCGCCCGCGCCAGAGCTGCTGCCTGCGGCGCCGCCGCTGCCGGCGGGCTTTTTGCTGCTCGAGTCATCACAAGCAGCGACGAGTAGCAGTGGAATGGTGGCGATGATGAGTCGACGCATGAGTCCTCCTGATCCGATGGTGCTCGTTCAGTACGAGCCGTCGGATCCCTCGGATTGCCACTCACCACTCAATCACCCGGGCTGGGGAGGTCGCATCCCCAATCGTCGCTGCCAGCGCGCGGGACTGCTTACGCCAATCCGCGGGGATCTAGATCAGACCCTTGCGGCGCGCCTTCTCGAGGGCGTCGTGCTTGCCGTTGGCCTGGAGCTTCTCGTAGATCTTCTTGATGTGGCTGTGCACGGTGTGCGGGCTCAAGTGCAGGTTATTGGCGATCTCCTTGTAGCTCAGCCCTTGCTCGACGAAGCTCAGCACCTCCGCTTCACGGCGGCTCAAGATCTCCGGGTTGGCCGCCGGGCGTGCTTGAAACTCCTGGATCACCGCGCGGGCGATCTTCGGGCTCATCGGCGCGCCGCCTTGATTCAGGCTGTGCAGTGCTTCGATCAACTCTCGCGGGGTAGAGCCTTTGAGCACGTAGCTGGTCGCGCCGGCTTTGAGCGCCGCGAACACCGTCTCGCGGTCTTCGAACACCGTGTAGGCCATGACCTCGAGCTCTGGGCGTTGCGCTTTCAGCGCGGCGATCAGCTCGATACCGGATTGATCCGGGAGGCCGATGTCGCTCAACACGATTTCCGCAGGTGAATCGCTCAGTGCCGCGAGCGCGTCGGCGACGTTCGCTGCGGTACCAACGACCTCCACCTCTCTCTCCCCCCCAAGCAAGAGTTCGAGATTCTGACGGATGAGGTGGTCGTCCTCGACGATGAAGAGCTTCATCGGGTGCTCCCTTCGGTCTGGGGCTCAGGGTTGGTGATGGGCAAGGGGACTTCGATGCGCAGCGTGTAGCGATCGGCTTCGCGCTCGGCCTGCAGCTGTCCGCCCAGCGCTCGCACCCGCGTTTGCAGGTTGTTTGAGCCGCGACCGCGATTGACGCCTAGCGCTTCGGGCTTCGGAGCGGAGCCATCGACTGGATTGTGCAGCTCGAAGAGCAAGCGCTCCGCATTGATGTCCAGCGCAAGCCGTGGTGCGCCAGACCCGTACTTGAGCGCGTTGGTCATCGCCTCGCGGGCGATCTTCAACAGGTGATAGCGCAGCAGATTCGGCGGCGGTTCGAGGTCGGGGGAGTGAGACGCCTCGACGCTGATCTCGCTCTCACCGTCTTCAGTCGCGAGGCTCGCGGAGACGTGACGTGCTTGACCCCGCAGCTCCGCGATCAAGCCGCTCCAGCTCGCCTCTTCATCGTCGAGGCTGTGCATGAAGCTGCGGATCTCGCCCAGGCCATCGCGAGATAGGGTCGCGATGGTTTGCAGCGTGCGTTCGAGCTCCGCGCCTTCGCGCCGCTTGGCGATTTCACTCAATAGGCCGATGTTCGTGGTGATGCCCCCGATGCCGTCGTGCAGATCACGCATCATCGCGGCGCGCTGCTGAGCGCTGGCTGCCAGCGCGCGCGCGCTCTCCCGCAGCTCCTCCAGGTAACGCTGAAACAGAATCGTCGCGAGGCACCCGATCAACACCAGCACACCCCACGGCACATACGTATCGCCGCTGA
>JBFXBK010000381.1:0-9003 GCA_050183255.1 Polyangiaceae bacterium
GACCGCGGTCGTCCGCTCCAAGAACGACCCGCGTGGATTCGCCGTCTTCATTGTGAGCGGAGACGCCGGCCACGAGACGGTCGCCATGAAGGACGTGAAGCTTGGCGACGTCCTCGGGAATCAGGTCGTCGTCACCGGTGGCCTGACCGCTGGGGTGCAGGTCGTCTCCCAGGGCGCGTCGCTGGTGAGCGACGGAGATGCCGTGCGCATCATCAAGTGAGGAAGCAGCTATGAGTCACGCTCCTCACTCAGGGCCCGAGGCAGAGGCCGAAACGATCGCGAAGACGCACAATACCGCGCGTTTCTTTACGGAAAATCGTCAGATCGCGTGGGTGCTCTTCGTCGCGGTGATTGTCTGGGGCATCGTCGCGTACATCCGTATGCCGAAGCGCAAGGACCCGGAGCTCCCGGTGCGCCTCGCGGCTGCTTACGTGGTGTGGCCTGGCGCAAACGCGCAAAAGATGGAAGAGCTGGTGACGCGTCGCCTGGAGGAGACCGTCGCGCAGAACCGCAACGTGGAGCGCATCGAGTCGACGACTCGCAACGGCTTTGCGATGGTGACCTTCCTGCTCGAGGAGCGCGTGAAGGACCGCGGGCGGGAGTTCGATGACATCGCGCTCCGCTTGAGTGGCCTCTCCGACCTCCCGCAAGGAGTGAGCAAGGTCCAGTTTCAGAAGGACTTCGGCGAGACCACAGCACTGATGCTCACGGTGGCCAGCCCACGTCCCAGCGAGGTGGAGATCCAGCTGCGCGCTGGAGGGATCCAGCGTGGCATTGAAGCCGTGCGGAAAGATGCTGAGAGCGGAAGGCGGGCGTCCTTGGTGTACGCATTCCCCGCCACCGTCGAGCCGCGCAACCTTCAACGCGTGCTGACGGAGCTAAGACGCATCGGCGAAGAGAGCGGTCAAGTCGACGATGTGCGGACGTTCTCCGGGCCCGGCTACTTGGGGGTCGACGGGCGCACCAAGCTCGGCGAGGCGGAGATCCAGCGGATCGCGCTGCGCTTCCTCCAGGATCGCTTGCACACGAGCGAGCTCCATCCCGACGTCTGGAGATCCATCGTGGTCATCGAACCGAAGGAGACCGAAGCGAAGCTCGCCGAGGTTGCGGAGTCGAAGTACTCCTATCGTGAGCTCGACGACTACACGGACACGCTCAAGAAGGCGCTGGAGCGCTTGCCCACGGTCTCCAAGGTCACACGGAGCGGCGTGCTTGCGGAGCGGGTGTACCTGGATTTCTCCCAGGAGCGCCTGGCTGCCTACGGCATCGAAGCGCCGACCATGGGTCAGCTGCTCGGGGCGCGCAATATCACGGCGCCGGGCGGAACGCTGGAGTCCCAGGACAAGACCTTCGCCATCGACCCTTCGGGCGAGTTTCAGACGGAGCAGGACATCGGTGATGTCCTGGTCTCCGCGAATGCGAAGGGCGGGGGCGTCTATCTGCGAGACGTGGTCGATATCTCTCGCGACTACGAAGCGCCGCCGCGCCTCTTGAACAAGTACTCTCGGCAAGATTCCGCGGGGAACTGGGAACGCACGCGCGCCATCACTCTCGCGGTGGACATGCGCTCGGGCCGCCAGATTGGTGACTTCGGGGCTGAGGTCGATCACGCCATCGAGGCAACACGGCCGCTGCTCCCCGAAGACTTGGTCATGGCTCGCACCTCCGATCAGCCGCGCCAGGTTGCAGAGAACGTCGACTTGTTCATGTCGAGTCTCTACGAAGCCGTTGGGCTGGTGGTGTTGGTTGCCTTGTTTGGCTTCCGTGAGTGGCGCTCCGCGCTGCTGCTTGCACTGTCCATCCCGGTGACGCTGCTGATGACGTTCGGCTTCATGTCGCTGCTGGGCATCGATCTGCAGCAGATCTCCATCGCGAGTTTGATCATCGCGCTTGGTCTGTTGGTCGACGACCCAGTCGTGGCGAACGACGCGATCAAGCGCGAGCTTGCGGAGGGTCACAAGCCGATCGTGGCGAGCTGGTGGGGCCCTACGAAGCTCGCAACTGCGATCCTGTTCGCGACCATCACCAACGTCTGTGCCTACTTGCCGTTCTTGCTGATGCCGGGCGACATGGGGGCCTTCATCTACAGCTTGGCCATGGTGCTGGCGATCGCGCTGGTGTGCTCGCGCATCGTCTCGATGACCTTCGTTCCGATGCTCGGCTACTACTTGCTGCGTGCTCCGAAGGTGGCTGAGCCGTCGATGGTGGAGCGCCGCAAGCGCGGCTTCGGGCGTGTGTATTCTCGAGCTGCGGGTTGGGCCATCAACCACCGGTGGTTAGTGTTCGCGGCATCGATGTTGCTGGTGGGGGGAGGGATTGTCTTTTCCAAGCGGATCAAGACCAGCTTCTTCCCCGACGACAATCAGTACCTCTCGTACATCGACATTCAGCTCCCAGGTGACGCCCCGCTCGCCTCCACCAATGAAACGCTGCGGCGAGTCGACCGGGTGATCCGTGAAACTGCGGACGAGTACGGGAAGGCGCATCCAGATCCCGATGGCAAGCCAGCCCAGGTGCTCAAGAGCATGACGAGCTTCTCGGGTGGCGGCGCGCCCCGCTTCTGGTTTTCGGTGACTCAGGAGGGATCCCAACCGAGCTACGCGCAGGTCGTGGTCGAGGTGAAGGACAAGCACCTCACGAACCACTTCATCGGTCCACTCCAGCGCGCCCTGTCGCGCGAAGTGCCCGGCGCTCAGATCGACGTGCGACCGTTGGCCACGGGCGCGGCCATCGCGATGCCGGTCGCGATCCGCGTCGAGGGCGAAGACATCCAGACGCTGCGCGAGCAAGCGGAGAAGCTCAAGCAGATCCTGCGCAAGAGTCCCAAGGTGCAGCGGGTGCGCGACGACTGGGGTGCAGATTTGTTCAACGTGCAGGTCGAGGTCGACCCCGACCGCGCGAACTTGTCCGGTATCACGAACCTCGACGTCGCCCGCACCAGCGCCGCGTCCCTGAACGGTGACATCGTGAGTTCGCTGCGCGAAGGGGATCGCCAAATTCCCATCGTCACGCGGCTGCGAGCCTCTGAGCGAGCACACCTCTCCGACGTCCAGAACCTGTACATTCGCTCTCAGCAGACGCCCACATCCGTACCCCTCGGGCAGTTCTCCGAGATCTCCTACGAAATGGTGCCGAACCGCATCAAGCGTCGCAATCGCGTGCGCGCCATCACCGTCGGTGCTTTCCCCGCGGAAGGCGTGCTGCCATCCCAGGTGCTGGCCGAGATCCGGCCAGAGCTCGATCGCTTCATGGCTGAGGCGCCCGCCGGCTACCAGGTAGCGATCGCCGGCGAGCAAGAGGAGCAGCAAAAGGGATTTGGGAACCTGGTGATCGTTCTCGGGACCTCGATCGCCGCGATCTTCCTGGCGCTGGTATTCCAGTTTCGCAGCGCCGTGAAGCCGCTGATCGTGTTTGCTGCGATTCCGTACGGAGTCGTTGGTGCGCTCGTGTCTCTGGCGGTCATGAACACGCCCTTCGGATTCATGGCGTTTCTCGGTATCATCAGCTTGATCGGCGTGATCGTGAGTCACGTGATCGTGCTCTTCGATTTCATCGAGGAGCGCCACGCCGAAGGCGAGTCGCTGCGTGAGGCGTTGATCGATGCCGGAATTTTGCGGGTGAGGCCCGTCGTGATCACGGTGGGGGCTACCGTGATCGCGCTCGTGCCCCTGGCTTCTCACGGCGGGCCGCTCTGGGAGCCCCTGTGCTACGTGCAGATCGGCGGCCTCACCATCGCCACGGTGATCACGCTCTTCTTGGTGCCGGTGCTCTACTCGATCTTCGTGCTCGACCTGAAGCTCGTGCGTTGGGAGCAACTGGCTGCGCCTGGTGGTGTCACCCTCCCCCCCGAACCCGAGGCAAGCGTCGTTCACGTCGACGCACCGGGCTCAGAGGACGAAAGCTCACAAAGCTCAGCGGACGAAAGCTCACAAAGCTCAGCGGACGAAAGCTCACAAAGCTCAGCGGACGAAAGCTCAGAGGACGATGAGTCCCGCTAGTCGATGATCTTCGAGAACGGGCACCACGTCTCGATCACGTCGCGCTCGCAGCCGTTCCTGCAGTCATATGTCTCGGCGCAGTCCGGGTTTTGGCGGCAGCCACAGCCGCAGTCGTCTCCGTAGCCTTCGGTGTTTGCGGGGCAGGCGTAGTCGATCACGGCGCACTCTTTGGGATCCTTCGCCACGTAGCTGACGCCGCTCAGGTCCTTGCAGCCGACGCAAGCTTTCGTCGTGCAACCCCAGCCCGTGACGTTCGGGTTTGCGACGCACTCGCACTCGTTGCAGTCGTAGGGGTCGAGGTGTTTGCTCCCGACGGGGAAGAACCGGCCGTAGAGGCTGCAGCTGGGGTCTGGCGGTGGCTGCGCATCCCAGCAGCCGCCGACGCAGTGCTGGATCGCGTCCAGCACGCTGCGCTTGCTCCCTTCGGCACATGGGTAACATCCGTGGGGATCTAGACACGCCTCGCCACACAATGGCGTGTCACCATTGCCGGAAGTCGCACCACCATTTCCACCCACGGCGCCCGAGCCGCCAGCGCCCGTTCCAGCCGAACCACCAGCGCCACCAGCGCCACCTTCGCCACCCCCGGTCGCGGAACCCGAGCATCCAACCAGCAGGCACGCTGCGAACAACCAGCTCACTCTCATGGGGGGAAGATAGCTCACGCGCGAGCTCAGTGATTGTCCGGCGGGTCGAATAACATCATTCCGCTGAACAGGCAGCTGAACGCCGCCCGCTCGTCTTTGCGCAGGTCGCGCCGCAGCCACACCCGACCTGGTGCCACCGCCTCGGCCGCGGCAAGCCCGGAGTCGCCTTCGATGCGATACCCGATCGCATCGCTCACTCGAGCGCCTCCTTGGGCGTCGTGCACCGAGGTGATGACCAGCGTCTCGTCCCCAAAGGACACGTTGCCCACCGCCTTGCCCCCGTCGCCTTGGACCCGCGCGTTGATGAACTCTCCGCTCGGCGCCTGGCAACGGCAGGTCAAGACACCGTGCCGAGAAGTGATGCTCAATGAACCCAAGTCCGCCTCACCCTTGTTTTGACGGTAAGCGCACAGCCCCTCGTAGGCTGGGGAATCCCCGCCCCCGAACTTGTAGGTGTAGCCGGCTCGCAGGTTCTCGTGGGATAGATTCCCCGAGGAAAAGCTCTGGCTCGTCGTCCAGTCGCGGTCCACGGAGCTGACGGCGTAGGGCCCGAGCTTGAAACTCTCGTCGACGAGGGAGCCACGGGCGCTGCTTCGGCCGCTGGTCTCGAGGACTTCGACGTCTTGGCCGAGGTCAGACGGGGCCGCCATGCGCAAGGGCGTGCAAGCGCCAAGGCCCAATAGAACGAAGGGGACGAGTTTCTTGGGGGTGAGGGTAGTCAAAGCAAGTCTCCTGAGCTGTGCAGAGTTACGGGTACGAATAGCCGCCACTTCCTCTGCGTTAAGCAGACGCGAGTCTTCAGACGTTTGGTCGATTCGGGGCTTCGGACTGGGGCCCGATTCGTGAGAAGCTCTCACGTCATGGCGGGTCGTCGTTCGCTCGAGTCGAGCGTGCTTGGGCGTTTGGGTCTTGGACTTGGGCTCCTGATGGTCGCGTGTGGTTCTGCGCGGAAAGAGCCGGAGGAACCGCCGCCGGTGTACGCGGCGCTCTCAGCGACACCCGGCGCGCCCCTCACCCCCGAAATCAGCGAGCCCAGCAGCTCTCCTGCGCCTTCGGCCACGGGCAGCGGGGCGGCACCTCAGGTCAAGCCGCTGTTACCGCTGGAGCCAGGGCCGAGCCGTTTCAAGCTCGTGATCTCCGATGGTGAACTGCGTTCCCAGGTTGGGCCGACGCACTTCATCTACGATCGCAATGGTGTCGTGGTGCGCGTCGACGGCCAGAGGTTGGTTCCGGAGGTTGGGCTATCGAAGGTGATCCGCGGTGCGATCCGGCGGACGAGCGGCTCGCTGTGGTTTGTATCGGGGCGTTGGCCCGGGGAGACTTACGTCTCGGTGCAAGGCGCCAACCCGGGGCCGCCGAGCTTCTCTGCTTACAAGAGTGGCGCGCTGCGTGGTGCCAGTCTTGGCGGACTGGGGAGCGTTGAGGCGGTGGGGGCCTGGAAAGGTCACCCGTTGTTCGTGATCGAGGACCAACCCACGACGGACGGACCGTGGATCTTCATCGATGTGCGTGGGCAGCCGAAGATCGCTGTCGACGAAGCCGAACGCTCACCATTGCTCGTTGATACCACCGGGGATGGGGCGCTGTACTACGTCGGCGATAGCAGCTCGCGTATCCACCGTTACCCCGGGGATCAGGTGATCGATCTGGGGTCTGACACACGGATAAGGCAGATCGCCGCGGTGAGCGCGACGGATGTGTTCGCTCTCGTGGAGCGCGCGAAGCGCCTCGAGCTGCTACGCGTCGATGGGCACCAAATGAGCCAGCTTGACTCGCGTTTCCCGGCGATCACATCGCTGGACGCGCAGCCTGACGGTACGCTCTGGGCGATTTCAGACGGCGAGGTGTATCTCAAGCCAGCGAGTGGCAACTGGATGCACGCGCGCTTGCCTGAAGGGGAAGAGCCGAGTGGCTGGGAGCGCGTCGAAGTGGTCGATGACAACGATGTTTGGCTGTTCGGCGCGCGGGGCGTGCTGAGAAGCACCGGTGCGGATACCACTCCCCTGGAATGGCTCACGTTGCTTGGGCGCGTCGCTCCGGAACTCAACTGAGCGCGTTATGGATCCCCGCAGCGTCTTTGCAGGATCTATACTTATTACCTCGAGGAAATCGGGTGATCTTGGGCTTCCGACACGGGCGTCGAGAGTGCCTCGAATGACACCATGGGTGCATCCGGGGACCCTTTGCACGCTGTGACATCACGTGTCTGCGCGGCGCCGGTGAGGCTTGAAAATGGCGAGCGCAAAGGACACAACCAGAGTGTGGCCGGCAACTCCCATCCACCACGTCCCGCGCGCGTCTTGTTGGTCGACGACGAGCCGATGTTGTTGCGTGCGCTGACGCGTCACTTGGAGCACGCGGGGTACGTCGTCACTTCTTGCATCGATGGTGCGAGCGCCGTGGAGGCGCTCGAAGAAGCGCAGGTCGACGTCGTGATCAGCGACGTGACGATGCCTGAGATGTCCGGGGTGCAGCTCCTGCGCGCGATCCGTCGTCAGCACCACACCCTTCCCGTGGTGTTGATGTCCGGTGCGCCCGACGTGAAGTCAGCGGTCGAGGCGCTCGAACACGGGGCGTTTCGCTATCTCTTGAAGCCGATCGCCGCATCCGAGCTGCTGGGAGTGGTCGCCCGCGCGGTGCGCTTGCGAGCGCTTGCGCTGGTGCAACAAGAGACGCTCGCGGTGCTGGGTACCGGGATCGGTTGCCCTGGGGAACTGGCTACGCTGGAGGCGGAGTTTGCCCAGGCCGTGGGCTCGCTGTGGATGGCTTTCCAGCCGCTGGTCTGTTCTCGAGAGCGCCGGGTGTTCGGCTACGAGGCGTTGCTGCGCACCAGTGGTTGTAGCCTGGTCGAGCCGTCCGCGGTGTTGAACGCGGCCGAACGCCTCGACGCCGTGTGGTCGTTGGGAAGAGCCATTCGCGCCCAGGTCGCGAGGCAGCTCACGCGCACGGATCACGACGCCGTGATGTTCGTGAACCTGCACCCGTGGGATCTGATGGATCCGGATCTGTATGACGACGACGCACCGTTGACGCGCTTCGCCCAGCGAGTCGTGTTGGAGGTCACCGAGCGCGCTGCGTTGGACCGCGTGCACGACGTCCAGGGGCGCGTGGGCCTGCTGCGCGGGGTTGGGTTTCGCATCGCGGTGGATGATCTCGGCGCGGGCTACGCAGGACTCGCAAGCTTTGCCCAGCTCGAACCGGACATCGTCAAGCTCGACATCTCGTTGATTCGCGGGATCCACGGGAGCCTCGTCAAGCGCCGCTTGGTCTCGTCCATGGTGACGTTGTGCCAGGAGCTCGGCTCGCTGGTCGTGGCCGAAGGCATCGAGACCGAAGCCGAACGCGACGCGCTGGTGGACCTCGGTTGCGATTTACTTCAGGGTTTTCGCTTTGCGAAACCTGGGCCGCCTCTGCCGCGCGCATGTTGGTAGCGGCGCTGCCAAAAGCTCGAGCTAGAGCATCGCAAGCATCTGTGCTTCCGCGCAGCGGGCGCGCAGGCGTGCAATGGGTGGCGTCGGTGGCACCACCACGAAGTACTGGCCTGCCTTGGATTTCCACAGCGGAACAGCCGCGAGGCTATCGTCGAGGGTGCCGAGGCGCTCCGCTGCCGCGGTGAAATGCTCATCGTCTTCGTCGCGCACGAAGAGCAGCCAACTCGCTCGGGAGAGCGTCGGGACCTCCTGTTCCAGCAGGGCGCGCGCTGTGAGCACGACTCCAAGCGCGTGGATGTCGACGAAACACACCAGGGGCGGAGGCCCACTCTCCAGGAACCGAAGCTTTTTCAGGTAGTGGACGTATGCCTCGATGGTGTTTCGGGGCGCGTCGATGATGCGGCCCAGATCGCCTTCGGCGCTCCAGAGCGTCGTGCGCAGGTGTTCGTCTTCGGGCAACCCTTGAGGCGCCAGAATCGGTCGTAGAGACATGAGGCAAGTTGCGCCGTGGGTCGACGCTAGGAGAGGGAATGTGGCGCGCACCCTAGGGACTGCTCGCGCGCGGCGCTACCACCCTAGTGGGTGTACCCGAACGCTGATATCGGGCTAAGCGTAGATTCCGCGGAGATCGGTCGGACGGTGCTCCCGACGCCGTCGTCGGGCAGCGACGGGGGCGCTTGGTGTAGAATTTCCTGGAGGAAATGAAAGCTGGGGCCCATCGTCACGGGGCGGGGAGCATCGAGAAGGCGCGGTGAGGACTCTCCGCTGTTGGACACGTGCCGGATCGTGAACGCTACGAGTCCGGTAGGTGCAGGTCCGGCGAGCGGAGCCGCAGACGATGGGGCTCGCTGCCCCCGGGCGAACGCGGACGCCGCCTGGCGTCTTGCACGAGCGAAGCATCCGAACCCTTGCAACTTGCAACGCTGA
>JBFXBK010000382.1:0-8889 GCA_050183255.1 Polyangiaceae bacterium
CTCCTTGACGATCGCTTGGTCGCTCAGGGGCTTCGACTTGTCTTCGTCCTCGATCAGCTTCTTGATCGCCTGCTTCACGCTCTCGCTGGCGATGTCTTCATCGGCCACGCGGCGAATGCTGGAATTGAAGAAGTACTTCAATTCGAACAGGCCGTTCGGCGTGTGCATGTACTTGTTGGTGGTCACGCGCGAGATGGTCGACTCGTGCATGCCCACGGCCTCGGCGACGTCCCGCAAGATCATCGGCTTGAGGTGGCTGACGCCTTGTTCGAAGAACTCGCGCTGCTTCTCCACGATGGCCTCGGCCACACGGATGATGGTCTTGCGGCGCTGTTCGATGGCGCGGATCAGCCACTGGGCGTTGCGGAGCTTTTCGCCAACGAACTCTTTGGCTGCCTTGTCCGCGAGCAGCTGCTTGGTGAGCGCCTCGTTGATGAACAGGCGCTGCACGCCGCGATCGTTGTCGAGCACGACGAACTCTTCGCCGTCCTTGATCACGTAAACGTCGGGCGTGATGCCGATGCTGCGCTCGTCGGTATCGGTGAAGTTACGTGCGGGGCGGCTCTCGAGCTTCTGGATCTCCTTGGCGGCCTCATAGACCTCCTCCAAGGGGATCTTCATGTCCCGGGCGATCGCCTGGTAGTTGTGCTTCTCCAGGTGGCCGATGTGCTTCTCGATGATCTCCACTTCGACTTCGTCGTAGCCGAAGTGCTTCGCCTGGATGAGCAAGCACTCCCGGAGGTCCCGCGCGGCAACGCCGATCGGATCAAAGTTCTGGATCATCTCCAGAACCAGCGGCGCGTCCTCCTCGTGCAGCCCGGCTTCCTCTGCCAGGTCCTCGATCGTGAGATCGGGCGTACGCGTACCATCGGGACGCTCGACGCCCTTCAGATCGAGGTAGCCCTTCTCATCCAGGTTCCCGATCACCAGCTCGGCGAAGACGCGCTCCTCGGCGACGAAATCGCTCATTTGGAGCTGCCACATCAGGTGATCCGTGAGGTTATTGGGCTTCGTGAGGTTCTGCTCGATGGGCGGCAGATCGTCGAAGCCGCCGGCGCGGTTGAAGCCGGAGTTCTGCTGACTGCGATTCTCGAGGAACTTCTCCCAGTCGACTTCGCGCGTGGCTTTCTCGGTGTCTCGCGACTCCTCGGAGCGGTTGTGGAAGATCTCTTCGTCACTCGCTCCGGAGCGATCCCTGCCCTCCGGGGTGGTCCCAGCCTGCGAAGAATCTTGGCTCTTGCGCGTGCGCTCCGCCGGATCCTCCTCGACCAGCACCGGGTTGTTGTCGAGCTCCTTTCGGATCTCGTCGACCAACTCGAGCCGCGACAGCTGCAACAGCCGAATGGCTTGCTGCAGCTGCGGGGTCATGACCAGCTGCTGGGAGAGACGGAGTTGAAGGTTCTGTTTGAGTTCCATGCCGAATACGGGAGCCCATTGGACAGGCGGCGACTTCGCTTGAGCCTCTCATCCCGGCCCAACTGACCGGGTTCTAGGCAGGCTCGGCGGTCAGTGTACCACCCCTTTGACACGCGCTTGGGCAAGAAACGGGCCCAGGGCGATTCAAGGCTCCGAAGCCTTCAATAAGCGTCTAGCCGCAGCATTTCGGCCGTTTGCTCATGCTTTTCCAAGCAGCCTGAGCTTCACGCAAGTTCTGGATTTTGGGGGGAGGAGCGCGACTGCTCCCCCTGAGTCAGCTCGCGACACAGCGTGGCAGATTGCGCGCCGGATGGCGATGTAGCCACGGGCCACGCCTCGTTTCATTACCGTGCGGCAACCAACACCTCAGCCGAGGTAGCGCTCGCGCACGAGCGGGTGGTGCGCGAACTCGCTGGCAGGCACTTCCAGCTCCACGCGGCCGTCGATCAGGAGCAGCGCCCGCTGACACAGCTCCAGGGCCTCACGCACGCGATGGTCGGAGATCACCACCGCCGAGCCGCTCTGCACCAGCTCCTTTAGGCAAGCCGCCAAGAGCTCGGCGCTCTTCGGGTCGACGCCGCTGAACGGTTCGTCGCAGAGCAGCACCCGCGGCGCAGCGACCAGAGCCCGCGCGAGCTCCAGGCGCCGACGTTCGCCTCCCGACAGGCGCTGCGCTGGCACTTTCAGCTGATCCGTCAGCCCGACGCGCCTCACCCAATCCCCAATCTGCGGCGACTTACCCGTCACTTCAGCGAAGGTGCGGAGGTTCTGCTCGACGCTCAAGTCGAACAGAATGCTCGGTGTCTGAGGCACGTAGCCGAGCCCAAGCCGGGCGCGCCGCCACAACGGCAGGCGCGTGACGTCTTGGCCCTCGAGCCTGATTTTTCCGCGATGATCTGCGATTTCTCCACTCAAGAGCTTGAACAGCGTGCTCTTCCCAGCACCGCTCGGGCCGAGCACGCCGAGCACCTGCCCAGTATCCACCCGGAAACTAATATCCGAAAGGATCTGACGGCCGCCCAGGGTGACACTGAGCGCGTCGCAGTCGAGCAGGGGCGCGTCCGACGACGCCTCACTGGGATGACTCACGGCTTGCTCGCGGAATCGACCGCGAACGAACCACTCACTTGCTCGAGCTTGAGCTTCTTCGTCTTGAGGTCGATGCGCGCCTTGGCCGCCCTGAGCTGGCTACCACCGCGCCGCACTTCGACGCCGCCCAAGAGCTCGGCTTCGTTCTTCACGACGTCGACTTCGAGCCGCGAGGCCTTCACTCGAGCCCCATCGTACAGCGCGTTGACGCCACCGATGGCCCGCACGCGGCGCACTTTCGGCGCGTCGTCGTACTCGAGTTCGACGCGCTCGGCGCGCAACTTCAGCTTGCCGAGCTCAGCGCGTACGTGGCCTTGCAGCGTCGCCGTGCCGGCCTCCAGATCCAGATCGAGGGAGTCCGCCTTGAGCTCGAGCACCTTGCCGTCGATGGTCGCCAGGGGCACCGCGGCTGCCGGACTCGGCTCGAGCCAGAGCGACAGCGTGAGCGCCACCAGCGACGCCCCGCCGACGACGCCGATCAGACGACCTAGCAGCGCGGAGCGAGGGTTTGCGGGTAGCGAGCTGGCAGACACGGGAGGAGCCTAGCGGAAAGCGTCGCGAGGCCAAACCTTCGCGCGCATTCAGCGGCTTCACACCTCGGCGATACGCTTGCTCAAGCGCCCGGCAACCCCTGCGAGCACCTGGGCCGGATCACGACGCTGGGGTCCGACGGTTTGCGCGTCCAGGCAGCGCTCGAGGAGCTCCCGCAGCTCCTCGGCCAGTTCGCGCCGACGCTCGCTCAGCGCCGTGTCGCTGAGATCCATCGCTCGCGTCGCTCCTCGCAGGCGCGGCCAGGCGCCCCGGGCCCAGGCGCCTGCCTGGGCACTCACGACGGGCGGCAACGCGACAGACTTCAGCGCTTCCAGGATGCGCTGCTCGGCGCGCCGTGCTGCGTAGTGTCGCGTGCGACCCTCGAGCTCGCCGGCTGGCAAGGGCTGCAAATCGTTCTCGAGGCGCTCCAGAGCTTGTTTGAAGCACGCCTCCAGGCGCGCCAAGCTGGGGCGCTCCGGGTCGGCCGGCGCAGCCCCTGGTCGCCCAGCCCACGGTGCGAGGGCTCGGGTCAGGCGCGCGAGCAGCGCGCGGTCCTTCAAGCTCACCGCGTCGCGACGCAGCTGGTCCAGCAACGCTTCGACTTGTTGCCAGCCCGAGCTGGCGCGCTGATCCGGGTCCAGCGCCTGCCTCGCGGAAACACCGATCAAGTCGTAGCTCACCTCCAGCCGCTGCTCGGCGAGGGATCGTGCCACGTGCTCGAGCACCGGGGCGCGCGCCTCCTCCGCCAAGCGGTCGAGCTTGTTCACGACCACGATCAAAGGCAACCCGAGGCCCTGGATTTGCAGCATTTGATCGCGCTCCGAAGCCTTCAATGGCTGGGACGCATCCGCCAACCAGAGCGCGACGTGGGCCTCGCGCAGCGCCGCCGTGACTTCGTCGGTGTGGGCGTCGTCCCCGGAGTTGAAGCCCGGAGTATCGATCAGCTCGACGTGCTGCAGGCTCTCGTGGGGCGCGAAGATCACGACGCTCTCCACGTCGTCGGATGCCGCCAGGGCGTGAGTGAGTTCCGCGTGGGGCACGACGCGTTCGACACCGCTCGTGTACTGGATGCGCACGTACGGATCCGGCGCCCAGGCCAGGCGATGCGCTTTGGCGGTGGTTGGCACCACGCCGACGGGAGCGACCGCGCGCCCAAGCCAGGCGTTGATGAACGACGACTTGCCCGCGTTGAACTCCCCCACCACCGCGACCCGCAGCGGCCGCTCGAGTTCGACGCTCAGGCTCTCGAGTTCGCGGCGTAGACTCAACGCACCGAGCTCGAAGGCCAGGCCACCGAGCCACTCCAAGAGCTCTGCCCACGCTGGCGGCTCCGTCAGCGCCACGAATGCCTCGCTCAGCAGCTGCTCGCTCCAGGCGTTCGCTGGCGCCGTGAGCAGACCGTCCACACGCGCGCTGGCTGTGGCATCGCGCAGGCTCAGCAGCGCGGCGAGCTCCCTGGGCAGCTCAGCGCCCAGCTTGCCGAGTCCGGCTGCGGCTTCGTTGAGCGCGTCGAAATTGCGTTGCCGCGCCGCGACCCGCGCGTAGCGCAGCAGCCAGGGTACGTCGGGATCTTCCGCGGCGCCGCGCGCCAGAGCCGCGAGCGCGTCGTCCAGGCGACCTTCGGCCTCGGCGAAGGCGGCTTGCCAGCCCGGATGCTCCAGCCAGCCGAAAGTCGCCGCTACCTCGCGGATACGAGAGAGGAAGAGCGCATCCTGGCGCTCCACCAGGTACTCGGCGACCACGGGCCCCGAGCGCGGCGCCTCCAGGCTGAGGGCGCGCTCGAGCGCCCAGTCAGCCGCCGGATTGCCCTGGCTGGCCCACAGCTTGGCTTGCACCAGCCAGCCAGGGCCATCCAGCGTCTCTGGTTGTGGGAGCTCTGACGCTTGCTCGAGGGCCTCGGCGCGGCGCCCAGTGTCCAGCAGCACTTCCACCTGACGCCAGCGCCAGACGGGCAGCGCCTTGAGCTCCGCCGAGCAGCCTTCGAGCCAGCGCTCCGCGCGCTCCACGTCGCCGCGCCACTGGTCGAGATCGCAGAGCCATATCCGCGCGGCATCGCTCGCGTCGACGGGCCAGCCTTCGAGCACGGCGCGCTCGAGCGCCGCCCGCGGCGACTGGCCGAGGCGGGCGCGCGCTTGCCCGAGACGCAGCCACACATCGGCGCGAAAGGGCAGCCGCTTGGTCAGGCGCTCCAGCGCCTCAGCGGCTTCTTCGTCGAGGCCAGCGGCTTCTGCCGCCTCGGCCCACAGCGACTGCCCTTGCAGGGCGTCGGGCATCAGCTCCAAGAGCTCTCGAGCGGGCCCGAGCGCGTCCCACGGGCGATCGTCTTTGAGCGCCGCCTCGGCTTGGAGTCGGAGCTTCTCTCCCCCCCGAGCAAGCACCTCGGCGCGCCCCAGCCAGTGTCGGAGCTGATGGGTCAAACGGCCGGGAGCGGAAGCCGAGGGGCGAATTGGTGTGGCCACTTGCGCTGGGTCCGGAAAAAACCAGGGGTGTAATCTGACGCCACTGTACTACGCTCCAAGCAGTGCAGCGGAAGGAAGGGGGCGGCACCACCATCGCCGCGCGAATCAAGGCGCTGCTGCTGCACGTGCAGCGGCGACATGGTCGCGCCGACGCCGATGCCTTCTTGCTGAAGACGCGCCTCGATCGCGAGTACATCGACGACGAGACGCGCCCCATTCCCCTCGAGCGCTGGCACGCGGCGCTGGTTGCGTTCGCCTCCCGGTGGGGTCGAGAGGCGATCCTGGAAGTCGCGCCGGAGATCGTCGACCGCGAGACGATCGGCGTGTGGACGCGGGTGCTCCGCGGCACCAACACGCCAGAAGACGCTTACGCGCAGCTCGAGGCTCACGGCAGCGACGACGCCCAGCCCGAGCGCTGGGAGACGCTGGACCTCAAGCCGGGCTACTGGAAGGGTCGGCTCCCCTTACCTCACGATCCAGCGTATGAGCGCGATGGGCTGTGTGGCCTGGCCCGCGCTGCGGAGCTCTCGGCCGTACCCATGCTGTTTGGATGGCCGCGCGGAAATGTACGGATCCTGTCCACGGAGCTCGAGCAAGAGCCACGCATGGTCGAGTACGAGGTCCGCTGGGGCGAAGCGGCGAGCTGGCCGACGCTCGCTGGCGCGGCGCTGGTGGGCGGTTTGGTGCCCCTGGGGGTGTGGCCGGCGACTCACGCGGCCACCCTGTCTGCTGCGGGCGCCATCGTCGGCGCTGCGCTCGGGGCCCTCGGTGGTCACGCCGCCGTGCTCGAGGCGCGTCGCCGCGCGGCATCACGTGCGCAGCTGATCCGCATCCAAGCGCTGGAGCGCCTGGCGACCCTGCGAGAGACCCGCGAGCGGTCGGAGATGGGCTATCGCCCCGGCGCTGTCGTGGCGGGCCAGTACAGGCTCGGTGAGCAGCTGGGGATGGGGGCGAGCGGAGCCATCTTCGAGGCGACACGCCTGAACGACGGTGGCGTGGTCGCGATCAAGCTGTTGCGCACCCCGGTGGCGCACGACACGGTTGCTGCCGATCGCTTGCGGCGTGAAGCGGCGGCCCTGGGCCTCGCGTGGCACCCGAACGTGGTGGAAGTCTACGACGACGGCCATTTGCCCGACGGCACGAGCTATCTGGTGATGGAGCGGCTGTTCGGCGAACCCCTGGGGAAACGCCTGCTGCGGATGGGCGTGATGCCCTCGGAGTTCGTGCGCCAGGTCGCCATCGAGATCTGTGATGCGCTCGAAGCCGTGCACGCCGCGGGCGTCATCCACCGCGATCTGAAGCCGAGCAATATCTTCCTGTGTCGCCCAGGGCCCGGTATGACCGAGAGCGGCGATCCGCCGGTGGTGAAGGTGCTCGACTTCGGCGTCGCGCGCATCGAGTGGGCGGAGACGCGCATCACCAACATGGGCACGCCCCTCGGCACGCCTGGCTACATGTCGCCAGAGCAAGAGCAGGGCCTCGAGATCGACTTGCGCACGGACCTCTTTGCGCTGGGCGGTGTGATCTACGAGTGCCTGTGCGGCTCCGCTCCGCCCCTCGGCGGCAGCGACCGTTGGCCCACCGCCGCCACGGAGCAACCGAGCGGGGTGCAACGTGCGCGGCACCCGATCCCCGCCGCGTGGCGCAAGCTGATCGATCGCGCGATGGCGCCCAACCCCGCAGACCGCTTCCCTGATGCGCGCGCCTTCAAGGAGGCGCTACAGGATCCTGCGCTGGTGGCTCAGGCCACGGAAGATCGCGACTCGGCCGGCGCAGCGGGTTGAGTCGCTGCTGCCACTCAGTGGCCGCCGTTCGCCTTGTAACGCTCGAGGGCGATGTCGAAGCACTCGGCGGCTGCGTCGCGTAAGCTTCCGAGCACTTAGCCGCGCGATACAGAGCTCGGCCTTCAATGCTCCTGCCGTCATGTTCGGACCACAGGTCGGCTTGGATTCCCACAGCCTGACCTCTCCCCCCGCCCCGGATGTGTCTTCAGGCAGCAGCTCAGCGGGTGGCTCCCAGCCCTCCTCGACGCAAGCCCCGCCAAGTTTGCTTAGCAGCGTTGGGTAGCTACGGACTCGCTTGGCGCAGGTCTTCGGCAGTTCCCCGGGGCAACGCAAGGCTTCGGGGAGTGTTATGGAAGCTCGACGCTCGACGCTCTGCGACGGCCGCGCGTCCTTGCCGGCGCAGGCAATGACCAAGACGATGGACAGTGGGATCGTTCGCTTCGCGGACATCACTACCGCCTCACTGGGCCTCACGATCCAGGCGAATCACCTTCGTGCACCAACAGTCGAAGATCTCTGGGCGCATCCCGTAGAAACGCTTCTCCAACTCGAGACAGCGAGGATCGTCATACCCCGGACTGCCAGGCAGTCCTCCGCAGCCTTCCATCTCGATGTGGAGGGACGTGGCGCGACGGCAGACCGAATCGCAGACGGGGCTCGACACTTGCTGCTTGCCTGGGGTCTTCCGGGGCAACTCGCTCTTGCCACAGCTGCAAAGCGGCCCGGCCTTGTCCTCCAAACCCTCCTCGTGAACATCGACCTGTGACCTCGACCAGTTCCACTCGCTGCGAGTCCGGGAGCACGCGGGCGTGATCCATCTTCGATCCATAGACCCGCTGTTCCCACCACAGAGGCGACGATCTCGTGCCAGATACATCCAGTAGTCGTTGCAGATCGACCGACAATCCCGAGCCGGTGGGACCTCCGCGGAAGTGCTTGGCGCCTCGGCCGGTGCTGCGGACACGCTTGCCGTTGCTGGCGGTTGGAGTGCGGCTGAGCCCTGGCAATCGTCGCACGCAACGACGCCGAGCGAGGTCGCGATAGCATACGCCACTCGACAAGCACCGCCCGAACTCAGGACCGAGTGCGGCGAGCTTGGTCGCCGGCGTGTACGACGCGGCGAGCGCAGCGTCGCCATCAGAAGCCGCTCTTCCGAAGGCACTGCAGGAAAAAGCCGACGAACGCCCCGTTAATGCGCTCCCCTCCGAACATGGACCACGAGTGGCGGTGGCGCAGGGATCGGTTTGGCTCCCCCCACCCGGGTTGCGAGTTCCTTCGGCGCCACGTGCTTCTCACGGTGGTTCGGCCTCTGGTCGCATCTGGTGCCACATTCGCTGGTCGAACGAGACTCCTGTGCACCAACACTCGAAGATCTCTGGCCGCATATCAAAGAAGCGCTTCTCCATCGCGTAGCAACGCGGGTCGTCATAGCCTTGCATGGTCGGCGGTAGACGGCACTGCCTGTCCAACTCGGTACGGAGGGTTGTCGCGCGTGTGCAGAGACTGTCGCAGCGCGGGCTCTGAACCTGCTCCTTCCGGCGTGGCGCTTGCGGAAGCTCCGAATTTCCACACTCACACAGCGCACGCACGTCAGGCTTCCCACAGATCGG
>JBFXBK010000383.1:0-8871 GCA_050183255.1 Polyangiaceae bacterium
CTCAAGACGGTAAAATACCGCAAGGATATTCCGCAGCACCGCTTGTACTTCCACGAGTACGCGCCGCCGGACAAGATCGCATACAAGGTTCGCCAGATCATCGACTGGCTGAACGGCCCTGAGCCGTAGAAGCTGCGTAACCCGGTGTGGGTGGCTGCCCGCGCCCACTACGAGCTCCTCCGAGTGTTCCCCTTCCCCAACGACAGCGGGAAGGTCGCGCGCCTGCTCATGAACTTGATCCTCCTGAAGTCCGGCTACCCGCCCGCGATAATTCACGCGGCGGAGAGGCAGCGCTACTACGAGGCGCTCAAGGGTAACCTCAGCATCATCGTCCGCATGGTGAATGACTCGATCACCAACGGCTTCCAGTCTATCGAGAAGAAGCTCGACGAATACGAGACGCGCAAGCGCTCGTTCATGGCCTGAGTCCGTGAGCTCTGGCGGGGAGTCCCACGACGGACTCCCGCGCCATGGTGCGGCGGCTTGAGGCGCGAAATGCTCGCTCGGCTCTGGTCGCCATCGTGAGGCGTGGCAGGATGCCGGCCATGTCGAGTGACACCAAGCCGCGGCGCATCCTCGTGACGAGCGCCCTCCCTTACGCGAACGGCCACATCCACCTGGGACACATGGTGGAGTACATCCAGACGGATATCTGGGTGCGATTCATGCGTATGCAAGGGCACCAGGTCCGCTACTTCTGCGCTGACGACACTCATGGCACCAGCATCATGATCCGTGCGGAACAGGAAGGGCGTTCCCCGGAAGCCCTGATCGCGGACATGAACCAGGCGCATCAGCGCGATTTCCAGGACTTTCAGGTCGGTCACGACTACTACGGGTCGACCAACTCCGACACCAACAAGCGTCGTTGCGCGGACATCTGGGGAAAGCTGCGCGAGGCCAACTTGGTCACGGAGAAAGACGTCACACAGCTCTTCGATCCGGAGAAGCAGCTCTTTCTCGCAGACCGATTCGTCAAGGGCAAGTGCCCCAACTGCAAGTCCCCGGACCAGTACGGGGACAGCTGCGAGAAGTGTGGAGCGACCTACTCAGCCTCAGAGCTGATCGAGCCATTCAGCACGTTGAGCGGCGCCACGCCTGAAATGCGAACCGCAAAGCATCTGTTCATTCAGATCGAGAGCCTCCACGGTTTCCTCGAGGAATGGACCCAGGCGGAAGGTCACCTGCAGCCGAGTATCGCGACCTATTTGAAGGGGCAGTTCCTGTCGAAGGAGCTGCGAGACTGGGACATCTCCCGTCCTGCCCCCTACTTCGGCTTCGAGATCCCCGATAGCCCCGGGAACTACTGGTACGTCTGGTTCGACGCTCCGATCGGCTATATGGCGGCGACCGAGGAGTGGTGCCAGCGCGAGGGCGAGAACTTCGACGACTGGTGGCGGAGCGCCGACACGGACATCTATCACTTCATCGGCAAGGACATCACGTATTTCCACGCGCTATTTTGGCCCGGTATGCTCAAGGCATCGGGCTACTCGTTGCCTCGACGGGTGCAGGTCCACGGCTTCTTGCAGGTGAACGGCGAGAAGATGAGCAAAGCGCGCGGCACGTTCATCCAGGCGCGCACCTATCTCGACCACCTCGACCCGGCGTATCTGCGCTACTTCTATGCGACCCGCCTGTCGGACAAGGTCGACGACTTGGATCTCGACCTCAATGAATTCGTGACCAAGGTCAACAGCGACCTCGTGAACAAGGTGGTGAACCTCGCCGCCCGCTCTGCCGGTTTCATCAAAGACGGGTTGAGCGCGAGCTACCCGGAGGACGGTGGCATGTTCCAAGCGGGTGTTGAGCTGGGGAAGCAGATCGCAGAGGCCTACGAGCGCTGCGACTACGCGACGGCGACCCGCCTGATCATGAGCCACGCCGACAAGGCCAACGCGTACTTCGATGAGCAGGCGCCCTGGAACCTGAAGAAGCAGGGCAAGCTCAGCGAGGCTGCAGCAGTCGGCACGGTTGGTCTCAACATCTACAAGCAGCTGGTTACTTACCTTGCGCCGATACTGCCCAAGCTGGCGAGCGACTCTGCCAGCTACTTTGGCGAGCCTGTGGCCCACTGGAGCCATGCGGAAACGCCGATCGTCGCTAAGCAGCTACCGAAGTTCGCGCACTTGATGCAGCGGGTAGATCCAGACGCTGTCAAGAAGGTGCTCGAAGCAACCTCCAGCGCCGCCTCGGAGGCCCAAGCGACGCGAGAGACGGCGACAAGCGGCGCCGCCGCAGATGATGGGCAACCGCTGGTGGACGAACCGCTGAGCGAGGAGTGCACGATCGACGATTTCATGAAGATCGATCTGCGGGTGGCGCGCGTGGTGGCTGCCGAGCAGGTGAAGGAGGCGAAGAAGCTCCTGAAGCTCACCCTTAGTTTGGGGGGAGAGGAGCGACGCACGGTCTTCGCGGGCATCAAGGAGGCCTACGAGCCAGAAGCTCTGGTGGGCCGCTTGGTGGTGATGGTCGCGAACCTCAAACCACGCCAGATGAAATTTGGTTTGAGTGAAGGCATGGTCGCTGCCGCAGGTCCGGGCAAGACCGAGGTGTTCCTACTATCCCCCGATAGCGGGGCGAAGCCCGGCCAGCGCATCCACTAGCCGCCTAGCCGACCATCAGGGGCCCGCTGCGGGCCCCTCGCTTGGCATCGCCGCTTCCCACCCGGTGGCAGTCGCAAGTTGGACGATTGCCATGTTGTAGGCGTAGATGGCGCTCATCTTCGCGAAGCGCTTGAGCGCGTACTCCTTAGCGGGATCGACGATTTCTTCCTCGTCCATCGTGCCGAGATCGATGCCCTGCTGCACCTGGATCAGCCACTGCTTCGCGTAGAGCGAAGCCTTGGAGTAGGCCTCGAGACGCTTCGAGGCGGCGTGGGCGCCGTTGTACGCCGTCTCGACCTCGTGGGCGACGCCCCCGATTGCGTACTGCTCTGTGGCGCGCATTTCCTCGAGGTCTGCTTCCGTCTGAGCCACGCGAGCGTGATTGGGCAGCAGGTCGAGGTTCCAGCGCAGTACGAGCGCCGCTCCGTAGGCCAGAGAGTTCGCCTGATCGTAGACGAACGGGTTCTGCTGATCAGTGACTTCCGGCGCGCGGGTGTACTTCGCCGAGAGTCCGAGCCCCAGGTCGGGAAAGTACTTGGCCCGCTGCAACCTGACCTGCGCCTGGCGAGCTCTGACCCCGGCCCGCGCCATATTAATTTCCGGACGGAATAATCTCGCAGCCGAGAGGTAGCGAGGAAGCGGTGCCAGACGATGGTCGACCGGCTTGAGCGGAGTATCCGCAACGTCCAGCGATTTGACCCCCGTCAAGAAGCGCAGGGCGCTGAGCGCTTGCTGAGACTTTTCCTCGGCTTCGCTTTCGCGGCCATCAAGATCCGCGCGGTTCATCTTCAGCTTCAGGAGCTCGATGGTGTCGCCGTCACCGTCATCGACCTTCTTCTGCAGCGGGCCGAGGTACTTGTCGATGCGCGAAGCCGCGTCGCGCACCAGGGCCAGGCTGTCTCGGGCGAGCTTGACGCCGAAGTACGCCTCGTAGACCAGCTTGCGCACGGCCTGGCGTTCCTTCTGAATCTCGTGCTTGCCGACGTCGATCTGCGCGTCTGCGGCGTCCCAAAGGTTCGTGATCTTGCCGAACGTCCAGAGCGGGATCACGCCTTCGATGCCGATCTGCCAGGCGAGCCCCATATCTTCCGACAACGACGTGTCGGTGTTTGGACTGTAGATCGGCGTACCGGACACGGTGGGCGCCAACGCGACACCGCCTTTGACTGTCCACTGACTAAAGGGCGCAGAGTGAGCTTCGCTGAGCTGCGCCTCGTACTTCTTCAGCTTGGCCTTGGCGGCGATCACCTTCGGGTAGTTGATTTCAGCCAGCTCCAGGCAACGCTTGAGGCTGTAGGTTCGCTTGGGTGCCGCGGCCTTGGCGCCAGCAGGCTGGAAGCGCCTAGCAGCGTTGGGCACATGACTCGGCTCCGCCAGTACGGAAGGGGCGAGCAGGAGCGCGCACAACGAGACGGCGATCGAACGGTGCACGCTCGGCGAGCAGCCTAGGGTCGAGTTCTTGCGGATTCTAACCAAAGCGGAAACCTGAGACGCGAGGACCGGGAACCTACGCCGAAGGCCCAGTGTAAGCCACCCCAACCTGACTCGTCTCTAGGTGCCAAACTCAAGCATGCCCAGTGGCGGCGCGGCTATTTCAGGCTGCCCACTGCGCGCTTCGCAGCGCGGCGGAAGTTCGAGCGGTCGAGCCCGGCCTGGCGTGCAGCCTCGGAGACGTTCCCCCCCGTGCGCTGAAGCAGGTGGGAGAAGTATGCGCGTTCAAACTGCTCGAGTGCTTGGCTCTTGGCGTCGCGATACGTGAGATCGAAGAAGCTCGGCGGGGGTTCCAGAGCGGGCGCTCCGGCCGCGGAGACAGGCGGCGACGACACCGCTCGGCTCGGCTCCTGTCGAGCGAAGGGCAGGCACGCCGGAGTGATCGTGTCGTCTTTGCAGAACACCACGGCGTGCTCGATCGCGTTCTCGAGTTCTCGAACGTTCCCGGGCCAAGGCTGGGCACACAGAGCCTCGATCGCGTCGGGAGAAATTCGCCGAACGTCCCGCCCGATGCGCGTCGCAGACTTCTTCAGGAAGTGATAGGCGAGCAGCGGGATATCCTCGATGCGTTCACGCAGTGCTGGGAGCTGGATCACGATCACGTTGAGCCGGTAGTACAAATCCTCCCGGAAACGCCCCTTGGAGATGAGCGAGCGCAGGTCGACGTTGGTCGCGGCGACGACTCGTACGTCCACCGAGCGCGTGGCATCCGAACCGACGGGCTTGATCTCGCCCTCTTGCAAAGTACGCAGCAGCTTCACCTGCGCCAACAGCGGTAAGTCGCCTATTTCATCGAGAAAAATCGTGCCTCGGTCCGCCGCCTCGAACAGGCCCTGACGCGTCGTCGTTGCTCCAGTGAAGGCTCCCTTCACGTGTCCGAACAGCTCGCTCTCGATCAGGTTCTCTGGAATGGCTGAGCAGTTGAGCGCCACGAAAGGCCGATTCGCCCGGGCCGAGTGCTGATGGACCGCGCGCGCAGTGAGCTCCTTACCGGTGCCGCTTTCCCCGAGGATCAATACGGTGGAGGAGGTGCTCGCGACCCCCATCGCCAGCTGATACACGCTACGCATGCCGCTGGAGTTGCCGATCAGACCGCCAAACTTGTCTCGCTCCTCGAGCGCCTTCTCCAGTGTCGCAGCGCGCGCAAGCAGCCGGCGGCGCTCCGCGGCCTTGCCAATCTGCAGCGCGATTTCGTCGTTGGAGCGAAAAGGCTTCGTTAGGAAGTTGTAGGCGCCAGCCTGCACCGCCTTGACCGCGGTTTCGACGTCGCCGTAGGCGGTCATGATGATGACCTCGACCTCGATGCCCTGGCTCTGGAGGTGCTCGAGCAACTCGAAGCCTCCGAGCTTAGGCATCATGAGGTCCACGAGCGCCACGTCGATCGGCTGGGTCTGCAGGATCGCGAGCGCTGCCTGGCCGTCCTCTGCGGTGTGAACTTGCATGCCGCGTGCGGAAAGCATGCGCGCCAACGTTCGGCGAAGGCTGGGTTCGTCGTCAGCGACTAGGACGCTGGTTGGGCGGTCACTAGAGCCTGTGACCGGCTCGCGTGCTTCCGCGCGGCTAAGGCTGGCGCCACTTGCACGGGGCGCTTGTTCGTCCAGCCCCATGCTCATCACGCCTCTCCGTCATGCTTCTCCGCGCTGGCCCGCTCTGTGGTGCGCTCGCTGCGTGCTGGCGCCTCGGAGGCACCGGTGGCTGGAGTGTAGAGGTAGCCTTCCTGCTGAAAGACGCAGATGCGATTCCCACCATCGCGCTTCGCTTGCGCGAGCGCCGTGTCCGCTGCGCGGAGCAGGGCGTCCTTCGTGCGCACATCCCGAGACGGATACAGAGCGACGCCAACAGAGATGGTCGCGCGGTGCGCGGAGTCTTCGAAGCGCGCCGCGCCCACCTCGCGCCAGATCCTTTCGGCGACGGTCACCGCTCCGGCGAAGTGTGTGCTCGGGAGGACGATCAGGAATTCCTCCCCCCCGAACCTGGAGACGACGTCCACCTCACGAACGGAGTTGGTGATGGCTTTGGCGACGCCCTTGATGATGGTGTCACCGAGGCCACGTCCGCCGACTGCGTTCAGGCTCTGCAGACGATCGATATCCATCACGATGCACGACAGAGGATCGTGATAGCGCTCCGCGCGCTTGAACTCTTCGCTGAGCCGTTCGTGAAGGTAGCGATAGTTGTAGAGGCCCGTCAGCTCGTCGTGGATGGAGAGCTCCGCGAGCCGTGCTCTGGCCTTGGCGACGTGATCGTGGAGCTTCTTGATGCGCAACATGGCCTCCACGCGCGCAATCAACTCCTGATCATCGAAGGGCTTGCAGACGTAGTCATCCGCGCCAATTTTCAGGCCCTCTACTCGACTCGCGGTGTCCGTTTTCACGGTGACCAGCACGACCGGAAGGAACGTGTCGCTGGTCATGCCTTTCAATAGACGGCACGCCTCGAGCCCCGACAGCCGAGGCATCATGATGTCGAGCAGCACGAGATCGACGCCGCCCCGCGCCACCCGCTCGACCGCCTCCTGGCCATCCACGACGGTCTCGACCTTGAATCCGTGGGAGCTGAGGATGCTGGCCAGCAGATCGCGAGTGATCCGATCATCGTCTGCCACGACGATGCGCGATCCCGCGAGCGCCTCAGCAGTGATGGAGTCCACACTGCTCGAGTTCGGCGCCCCTCCCGTTGTCGGATCCCTCGACACCACGGCAAGAGTACCTGAAGCGCCAACGCCTGCCCACAGGCGTTCTCGATGTCAGTGCGCGGGCTCGAAAAGCTCGACCGACAACGAAAAGTCGAATGCCTGCAGAGGCTGCTTGATCGCAGAGTGACGGCCTAGACGATGCGAAAGCAGCGTCTGGACAGCGAGACACCCACAGGGGTGACGGAAGGCGCCACCCCAACTTCCGAACAGCCAGCTCGGTGCCTGGCCACCTGTGTTGGCCGCATCCAAGTCGAACACGGAGGCAACACTCGTCGCGAAGCGTTGGCCAAGAGGCAGCCAGAGCTCACCCCCCGCCGTGGCGCCCAAGCCAGCGTAAGGGCTCGCCCACGGGGCGTTCCCCAGCTGAGCGATCGACCCGCTAGCGAAGACGTCTGCCCCTGGCTCTCGCAAGCGCCAGGATCGACCCAGCGCTTGATCGAAGGCGACGTTCAGGTGCAGGCCGGAATCGCGGCCCAAACGCGCGCGCTCGGAGTGCGCCAGCCGTGGGGCCTCGTCAGCCGCGGAGGCGAGCCCCACGAGCTCGGCGCTCAGCCCCAACCAGCGGCCACTCGCTCCCATATCCGCTCGGATATAATTGCCCGCGGTTTCGGACGCGAAGTCCCCAACCAGCGTGCCCGCCCCGAGCTCGAGTTGCGCTTCGACCTGCCCCTTGGAGGAGCCTCCGAAGCGCTGTTCGACACCAGCCTCCGCTTGAAGCCAGCGCGCCTCCGCCAACTGTGCGGACACCGAGAGCTTCGGCTCGACCCAGTGACGCCAGCCGACGAACTGGCGACTCAGAGGGAACCCTACGCCGGAGCTCAGCTGCACCCCGGGTCCAGTCTGGGGAGTCTCTAGGCGGGCGTCAGGCTGGTCGACCAGGAGCGGCTCACCCTGCGAGGAAGTCAGGACGCCGCGCGCCCCGGCGCGAACAGCGAGCGGTCCAACTGCCGCTCCACCATCCAGCGCAACCGCCTGATACAACACCCCCAGAGTGCGGCGTCCCTGACGGTTCATTCCAAGCACGTCGGCGTTCCACTCCATGCGCCAAGCGTCACTCTCGAAGAGTCGCAAGGCGAACCCCGACGCTCCTCCCCAAGCAGTGGCGTCGACTCCCGGCGCGCCCCGCACGCTATCCCCGCGGATCTGCCCATAGGCTTGGACACCGGGTTCCCAGCTCATCACCGCAAGGCGCGCGCGATCCTGGGGCGCGATAACCCGCTCAAACGCCAGGGGTGCAACCAGCGCCCGGCGCCCTCGGGCGGCATCGACTTGAAATGCGACCGCTACGTCGCGCCCGGAATGAGCCGCGAACGCGTCGATGTCGAGCATCCCTTCGTCGAGGGTCTCATAGGCGACCCGGGTTCTGCCCCCAGACTCAGAGAGGTCCACTTCGACGCGTCCCCCGTCGACCGCCCGCTCAAAGCGCGAATAGACGCCACCCCCGACGCGCAACCGTGGCCGCTTTTTCCCCGAGGCACCAGGGAAGGGAGTCTCCGCACCGACTCCGAAGAACGCACCGTCTCGCCCGGAGTACGCCAACTTCGGAGGCAGGATGCCAGCGCTGTCTGGCCCCCGAAGCATCAAGTGAGGCAAGTAGAACAACGTCGTCTCGCCGCTCACGAGTCGCGGACCAACGACGTCCACGTCTCCGTCGCGACTGATGTCTGCGCTGTCGAACGCGAGCTCCAGTGGTGGCGCCGCGCAGCTGCAGCCGCTGAGCTTTCCAGGTCCTTCGACGCGAGCTCCCTCGGCGGTCTCCTGAACGCGCAGCCGCGGCGCACGCAAACGGAGCGGTCCCCGCCGCACCTCCACGTCGCCTTCGAGCTCCGCGCAGTGTTGCTCGAGATCCACCTCCGCTTTCCGCGCGGTAAATTCAACCGACTGAGCGCGCACGGGTATGGACAGCAAGAGACACGCCGTCCCCCAACCGACACTGCAGGAGCGCACTCAGCGCCCCTCGTCGCGGTGCTTCAGCGCGTCGGCCTTGCCGCCAAAGTCTCGTTGCCGAGCTATTGACGCTGCGACGGCAGCACGGCGAGCGGCACCCGCTGCTCTGCCTTCACGAACTCCTGGCGCGGC
>JBFXBK010000384.1:0-8841 GCA_050183255.1 Polyangiaceae bacterium
GACCTCTGTCGGATCGAGCTCGAGCACTTTGCGATACAGCTCCGCAGAGCGACTGGGCTCCTCGAATACCTCTTCCTCCAGCGTCGCCCACTCGCTCAGGATGCGAACGCGATCCGCGTCGCTCCCAGCGTGCTCCACGCGCAAACCGAGCAGCCAACGCAGCTCGTCACGCTTCCCTTCACGGCGCAGAATGGACTCCAACGCCGCGGCGGCGTCCGTGTCTCCCGGATCCGACTCGAGCAGGCTCTTGAAGGTCGAAACGGCTTCGTCGGCTTTGCCGAGTTCATCTGCGTAGACGCGGGCCAGCTTGAGCCGCAGCATGCGCGACTCGCCCTCTGGAATCTCGGCATCCGACGTCAGACGACCTTCGATCGCCTCGACGAAGGTCTGCCAGTTATTTGCCGCGCGGCAACTCTCTTCGAAGATGGTCAACGCCTGATCGCTACCGGGAGCGAGCTCATACGCCTGGCGCGCGTAGCCAGCGGATGCGTTGCGGTCATTCAGCTTGCCGCCGGTGACATCGACAAGCTTGCCCAGGAGGTCGAGCTTCTCGTCGTCGGAGTCACTCTTCTTGAGCAGCACGTCGTAGAGCGCGGGGAGGCGCGCCCACTTCTCGTCAGCCTCGTAGATCGGGATCAGCGCGCTGGCGGCGCGAGCATCGTCAGGGTCCGTCGCGAGAATGCGCTCGTAGGAGCGGAAGGCGCGATCGGGTGCGCTGAGCTTGTCTTCGTAGACCTTTGCCGCACGGTAAGATAGGTCGATCTTCGCTTCGGCTTCTTTGGCCTTATCAGCCGCCTGGCTCAGCACGTCAGCTAGGCCATCGAAGTCATTCTGAGAGGAGTACAGCTCTTCGAGACCCTCGTAGTCTTTGCGTTCCAAGAACGCGTCACGCAGGGTGCGGAGCGCTCGGCTGTTGCCGGGCTGCAACTCCAGCACTCGACGCCACGCCCGCGTCGCACCGTCGAAGTCAGAGAGCTGGTCTCCGTAGACGGCGCCGAGCTTCTGCAGGACGCTGAGCCGCTCCTTCTCACCTTCTTCGAGCTCGACGCGACGCTCGAGAGCCTCCGCGAGCACCTTCCAGTTCTTGCCTCGCTCCGCATAGCGCTCCAGCTGGTCGAGCGTCGGGCGGTCGCTCGGATCGGCTTCGAGAGCCGCCTGGAACAGCCGAATCGCGTCGTCCTGGCGCTGCAGGCGCTCCGCGGCGAGCTTCGCCATCTCGCGCGTGAGCTCGAGACGGCGGTCCGCGTCGACGCTCTCCAGCTGACCCTCGTAGAGCTCGTACAGCGGCGCCCAAGCGCGGCGCTTCTTGTAGAGCTCTTCGAGACGCTCGCGAGCCTCGGAGTCGGTGGGCACAGCCTCGAGCAGGCGCTGATAGGCTTCAGTGGCGTTCTGAACGTTTGAGAATTGATCGAGCCAGCGCCGCGCCACGCCACGCAGGATCGTCGCCTTCTCGTCGGTGTCGTCCGTCAGCTCTGCCAGGCGCTGCTGATTCGTGAGCAGATCACGCCAGCGACCGAGCTGCTCGTAGAGTCCAACCAGCTCCCGCACGGCTTCGATGTCGTTGCCGTCGATCTGCAGGATCTGGTTCAGCACCGTGACCAGAGCGGTGTCGCTCTTGATGAACTGTCGGTACGTGGAGGCCACTTCCCGGAGGATCCCGAGGCGCGTCTCGCTGTCGTCCTTGTCGGCGCGCTCGAGCTCCTGCCGCAACAGCTCGACCAGGGCGTTGTAGCCTTCGGTCTTGCGGTAGAGGCGCTTGAGCGCGTCCCGCGCCTCCGTGTTGTCCGGGTCCTGACGCAGGACTCCCTTGTATTGTTCAATCGCCTTTTGGGCGTCCTGCTGGCTCTCCGCGAGCTTCGCGATCTGCTGGGAGATCTCGGTCTTTTCTGGACCTTCAGTCATCACCTTCTGAGCGGCCTGGAGCACGTTCAGGAGGCGCCCCTCGTCGCCCAACTTCTCTGCGTACTCACGGAAGAAGTTCAGGGCCAGCGGGTTGCTCGGCTCGAGCTTGCGTATGCGCTCGAACCAAGGCTCGGCGTCTTCGACGTTCTCGAGCTTGCGCCAGTGCAGCATCGCGATCTGCAGCATGTCGCCCAAGCGCTCGTGGCTCTCGAGTGAACCGGACAACAGTTCGCGCTCATACACGCTAACCAACAGATCCCAGCGTTCGAGCTTCGAGTAGTGCTCGGAGAGGAAGCTCTTGGCCTCAGGGTGGCTTGGCACCAGACCCAGCACCTTCTCGTAGGCCTTCGCTGCAGCGTCGGGGTCGGAGTTGACGTTCGAGTACAGACGCCCAAGGCGCACGCCGGCAGCGACTCGGTCCGCGTCGGCTTCCGCGCGATCGACCACTCGATCCAGCACTGCCGCTAGCGCTTCCCATTTTTCCGCGCGGCGAAGTACGACCTCGAGCATGCTCGCTGCGCGAACGTTGGTGGGGTCCAACCTGACGGCTTGATCGAGGCGCTTGGCGATGCGGTCGCCGTCCGCTTCGTCACCGCCGAAGCGCAGCTCCATCTCGGCGGCACGCATGAGCATCGAGCTCTTGTAGACGTCGTCGGGAGCGTTCTCCGCTTCCTCGAGGTAAGACTTGGTCATGTCTGACCAGCGGCCCTTCTTACTCTCGGCCTCCTCGAGCGCGGTCTTTGCCTGACTGTCCTCAGGCACCAGCTCGAGCACTTGGAGCTGGGCTAGCTCGTGATCGTCCTCGTTGAACAGACGATCTTGGTGGAGAGCCGCCAGCTCCCGCAGCAGCTCGACCTTGGCGCTTTCCGCGTGGTCCACGGAAAGCTCGAGCAAGCTCGCGGCCGCCGCCCACTCGCCCCGCTCCGCATGGCGCTGTCGCGCGGCGGAGAAAAGGCGCATGAGTTCGTCTCGTTCCAGGTCGCCATCCGGTTGCTTCAGCGCTTCTCGGAGCGCCCCCCACGCGTCCTGCGAGCCGGGGTCGTCTTGTAACTGTCCAAGCGCTGTGCGGATCGTGTTCGAATCCATTCCTCACCCGTCGAAAGCGGCCCACCTTCCCCCTCTTGGGAATTGGGCTCGGTGGCGGGCGAGAGTACGCCGCGGGCCCCAACACTACAACCCCGCGAAACTAGCGTTTCTCCTTGACTTCCGCGGCCTTCCTAAGGTGCTGAAGCAGCTGCCGTTGGCGCGCAACCACCCGCCGATTCGCCCCCAGCTCGGCCCCGCGATCGAGGGCGCGCTCGGCCTCGTCATAGCGGCCCAGGCGCAGCAACGCCCAGCTCTGTCCGAGATAGCCCGGAGCGAACCTCGGCCGAGCTCTGAGCAGGGCGCTGTAGTGCTTCAGCGCAACGCTCGGTTGGTCGGCTTGAACCGCCAGGGACGCCAGCCCCAGGTGGTTCTCGACGGCGGTCGGGTCGGCCCGAAGACCACTCGTGTAGGCTTCCTGCGCACCCGACGCATTGCCCAGCTGGGCTCGCACTAGGCCCAGGGCGTGCCAGGTCTCGGCGTCGTTTGGATCGCGGCGAGTTGCTTCGTCGAGCCGAGGCTCAGCCAGCTCGACCTCTCCCCAGCGAGCGGCTCGCAAACCTGCGGTCTTCGGGCCACGGGCATCCTTGGGGGCGACCTCGGTGGCGGCGTCGTAGAGCGCGAGGGCCTCCTCATAGCGGTGGCTGAGTTCGAACGCGTGCCCGAGTTCGATGAACGGCAGCGGATCACCCTCGGGGAGCTGTTGGCGAAGCCGCTCCGTCTCCTCGCGGGCTGCCCCGAGCTGACCCGAGGCTGCGAGCACGCGGATCAGGAGCTGTCGCTCGGCGATCGCCTGGGGGTGTTGGGTGAGGTGGTCCCTGAGCAGCTGCGCCGCGGTCGCGTAATCCTTGCGATCCATGGCCACGGCGGCGCGTTGGCGCACGCTGGGCTGCACCCCGGCACAGGCGACGCAAAGCGCAGTGCTCACGCTGAGGATGCCGACGAGTCGCTTCATGTCCGCGGAGTATAGGCACGAACCGCCAGCGGTCGCTGCGGATCGTATACCGCTGGCGTCGCTAGACGCGCGTCCAATTCCGCGAAGAAACGTGCTTCACGCCAGGCGTTTCTGGCGCTGAGGCGCGTCGCCGATCGGCGCTCCCTCTCCCCCAACCCCATCCCCGGCAAATCGGGGCTGAGCGCCGCGTGAAGCCATGACGCGCTGGGCAAGAAGCATGAGCCTTGCCCGCGCCAGCGCACGCGACTACGCCCGCAGCATGTTGGCAAAAGACATCCAGCAAGTAGGCGTGATCGGGGCAGGCCAGATGGGCGGAGGGATCGCTCAGGTCTGTGCGGCGACCGGTCTCGAAGTCAGGCTCAGCGACGCCTCCGTCGAGCGTGCCCAAAGTGGCAAGGACAAGATCGGCAAGATCCTCCAAAAGCAGGTCGACAAGGGCAAGTTCGAAGCGAGCGCACGGCAGGCGTTGCTCGATCGCATCGTGCCCGTGGGCGGCGTGGCGGATTTCAGCTCCTGCGACCTGGTGGTGGAGGCCGCCACCGAAGACGTGGAGACGAAGATCCGGATCTTCAAGGCGGCGGATGAGGTGATGAAACCGGGAGCGCTCCTGGCTTCCAACACCTCCAGCATTTCTATCACGCGCCTCGCGGGGCAAACCAGCCGCCCCGAGCAAGTCATCGGCATGCACTTCATGAACCCCGTGCCGCTGATGAAGCTCGTGGAGATCGTGCGCGGCGTGCAGACCAACGCAGACACGATGAAGACAGTGAGCGAGCTGTCGGAGCGCCTCGGCAAGACCGTGATCCACAGCAAGGATCAGCCAGGGTTCGTCGTAAACCGCATGCTCGTGCCGTTCCTGAACGAGGCTTGCTTCGTGCTGCAAGAAGGTCTCGGCACACCTGAAGACATCGATCAGGGGGCGAAGCTCGGCCTGAATCACCCGATGGGGCCACTCGAGCTGGCAGACCTGATCGGGCTCGACACGCTGCTCTTCATCGCCGAGGTGTTGCATCGCGAGTTTGGCGACGACAAGTACCGCCCGGCAACGCTGCTTCGGAACCTGGTCGCCGCTGGCTGGTACGGGCGCAAGGTGGGGCGCGGCTTCTATGTCTACGACGAGCGCGGGCAAAAGACCGGTCGCGCCTTCGAGCACTGACTTATTGTTGCTACAAGGAAACAAAAGATGAGCTACGAAACACTCTTGATCGTTCGCTCCGCGGTGGAAGGCGGAGGCGAGATCGTCCATTTCGTGATCAATCGTCCGGAGAAGCTCAACGCGCTCAACCCCCAGGTGTTGAGCGAGCTCTCGAGCGCCGTCGACGGGCTGAGCGCTGAGACTCGTGTGGTCATCCTGCGCAGCACGGGCGACAAAGCGTTCGTCGCCGGTGCGGACATCTCGGCCATGAGCGAGATGAGCGTGCCTCAAGCCAAAGCCTTCACGGACCAGGGTCACGCGCTCGGGCGCAAGCTCGAAGGCCTCCACTGTCCGGTGATCGCTCAGGTTCAAGGCTTCGCCCTGGGCGGCGGCTGCGAACTCGCCTTGGCGTGCGACTTCATCTACGCCTCCGACAAGGCGCGCTTCGGCCAACCCGAAGTGAACCTGGGCCTGATGCCCGGCTTCGGCGGCACCCAGCGCCTGAGCCGGCGCGTGGGCCTCGGGATGGCCCGGGAGCTGGTGTACACGGGTCGCCAAATCAAGGCCGACGAGGCGTTACGCATCGGTCTGGTGAACGCGGTGTTCCCGGCGGAAGAGCTCGCGGACAAGGTGCTCGAGACGGCGAAGCTCATCGCCAGCAAGGCGCCGCTCGCCGTCAGTGCCAGCAAGCGCGTGCTGGAGCGTGGCTTCGACGCGGACCTGATCACCGCCAACGAGCTCGAGGCGATGGCCTTCAGCGCCCTGTTCGGCACCGAAGATCAGCGTGAAGGCACCAAGGCCTTCGTCGAAAAGCGCACCCCGGCCTTCAGGGGCCGCTGAGCCCAGGCCCGCGACAGCTCGACAAATTCAGCGGGGCTGCGGGTTTGGGGGTGAGGCGAGCCAGGTGCAAACGGGCTCCTCCACCCACCTTCCCGCAGCGAAACGCTTGACGGTGACCAGCCGCCACGAATACCTCAACACTTCAATGTCCGCGCGCAAGAGCAAGTCCGAGGCAACCGAGCTGGTCAAGATGTCGACGCTGGCCAAGCTGAGCGGCGTGCCAGCGGCGACCATCAAACACTACTTGCGCGAAGGGCTCCTGCCGCCGCCCGCCAAGCGCACCAGTCGCAACATGGCCTTCTACGACCCGGAGCTGGTCGGCCGCATCCAGAGCATCAAGGCCCTGCAACGCGAGCACTTCCTGCCCCTCAAGGTCATCAAGGACATGATGGATGAGGGGCACGCGATGGTGGAGAGCGAGGTCACCACCGCGGCGAGCATCGCCAAGGTGCTGCAGCGCTCGGCACCGAAGCAGAGCCGCTCCCGGGCGGAGCTGCTCGAGGGTGGCGTCGCCGAGGCAGACCTCGAGATGATGAAGGCGCTGAAGCTGGTCGCCCCGGACGGCAGCGGCAGCGAGGAAGAGTACAGCGGCGACGACTTGGAGCTGCTCCGCCTGCTCGGCAAAGCGCGCAAGGTGGGCATCAGCCCGGAGATGCTGCCGACGAATATCCTCGCGGATTATCTCGAGGCGATCAGAGCCCTGGTACGCACCGAGCTCGCGCTGTTCCGCACCGGCGTCGTGCCCCTCGCTGGGGAGAGCCTGGGCGAGCTCGCGGAGGACGCGACGGAGCTGTCTGAACAGCTGGTGGTGCTGATCCGGCGCCGCCTCTTGCTGCCGACCTTGCGCCAACTCGGGACCGAGAGCGCAAGAGGCAAGCCCGCCAAAAAGAAGGCGAGCAAGGTAGCGAGCCGGAAACGCTGACGTCGGAATCGACGTCGCCGCCAGAAACGCGCGCCGCCGGAAACGCAAGCCGCCAGCGAAGAATGCACGGGCACCGGGCGTTCTGCTAGTAACGGCTCCCATGACCGGCTCTCCGAACGCTTCGTCAGATTTCCTCCTTCGCCGCTTGCGCCCGCGCCTCATAGGCGCCGTTGCCCTCTGCGGGGCGCTTGTCGGCTGCAATGGCTGCAACGAAGATCCGCCTTACACGCCGTTTACGGTCGGCTCCAGCAGCGCGAGCGCCGTCGCTGCGGACACGGCGAGCGCGGCCCCGGATGTCGCGCCCAGCAGCGAGCCCATGCCCGAGCCTCCGTTCAAGGGCAAGGCCGCGCTGAAGGCGCCGCCCCAGGCGACCAAGTGGAAGGTCGCGGGCATGGACATCAGCGCGCCCGATGGACAGGTGTTCGAGCAGGCGCTCGAGGCGGACTTCGATGGCGACGAAAAGGCAGACGCGGTGGCCTGGTCCGTCGCTCAGGCTCCGGGCAAGGGAGCAGCCGGCACGCTGACGTTCTTCTCTTCCTCGGGGAAGAGCAAGTCGCTCACGGATTTGCCAGGCTTCGTGCCCACAGGCCCCGAGTGCAGCCTCACCACGAAGCTCGATCAGACGGGACCCAAGACGGCGACGCTGATCACCCGCGCCGCTTGCAAGGCCGCGCTCATCCCGCGCTCGCCGGTGGGCGCGCTGACCGTGCTGGCACCTGGGGCTGACAAGCCGAGGCTCATTGAGCTGCGACTCGCTGACGTGGTCTCCGGCGAGCGGCGCCAGATCCAGATCGACAGCACAGATCACGACAACGACGGCCTCGACGACGTGAGCCTCAAGCTGCGCCTGGAGCGTGGCAGCGTGAACGCGACCGCGAGCTTCGCTTGGTACCAGCGCGCTCAAGGCACTGCGCGCGACGACTCGGAGCCGCGCAAGAGCCTGGACGCGGCGAGCTACGGCGCGCTCAGCCTCGCAAAGAAGAGCGGCAACAAGGCGCTCCCACAGATCCACGCGCTGCAGCGTTTATGGGTCAACATCTGCTCCGAGAGCGCGACGCCGCGGCTCTTCGACGGCGATGGCAACCCCATTTCATGCCACGCGGAAACGGTGCTCGCGAGGCTGAACGAGGCGGAGGCGCAGGCCGCGCTGCATGACAAGCAGCCCGCGCTGGCACTCGCGTTGCTCGAGCGCAACGGTTGGCTCGGGCACTTCGAGCCCAAGACGCTCGCCGCACTGGACAAAGCCGCCCGCGGTCAGCTCGCAGAGCGCAGCGTGAAGCTCAAGCGCCTGAGCGTGAAGGCGCTGTCTCGCGGACCTGAGCCGCGCCTCAGCCCGTTGAACTTCGAGGAGTCCGGTTCCCTGCTGGTGCAGACGACGGAGGGTGTGAGACGCGTGAGCACCTCAGGCGAGGTCAGCGACGTGAGTGAAGAGGTGGACGCTTGGCCCCTCATCGTGAAGAACGAGAGTGGAGTCGTGAGCCGAATTTCGACGCCGTGTGATGGTGCAGAGGTGTTGCTTGGGCCGGCCCAAGGCGACGCGAAGCCGACTGGCATCCTCTCCCCTCGCCCGGGCGCGTGCAGCCTCAAGTCCAGCGTTCCGGAGCTCAACCTGGTGGTGCTCGGCAGCGACGACAAGGGCCTCGAGGCTTTCCTCGCGGGAACGCACATCGGGCCACAAAAGACTCGGGCTGAAGTCGTGATGCGACCGCATCAAGCGGGCACAGCGCGCTCTCCCGATGGCAAGTACGAGGTGTTGCCACTCAAGGCGGGCGTCGCCGTGATGAACGATCAGAAGCCTGAGCTGTGGACGGCCGGCGGGCTCGAAGCGGCGGGCCTCGCTGACTGCGTCGTCGCCGCCAAAGGCAGCGCTGTCGCTTGTGTCGAGAGCTCGGGCAGTGTGGTGTTCCTCACCCCCTGATCAGGCGAAGCCCTGCGGAGGCATGAAAAAAGCGCCCATCCCAGACTCTGGGAGGGCGCTTTCGCCATTCTGAAGATCCGAATCAG
>JBFXBK010000385.1:0-8832 GCA_050183255.1 Polyangiaceae bacterium
TAGTTAAGTTCCGCGAGGAAAGAGAAGCGCGGGCCTGGTTCGTGCCTGCCCCGGATAACACACCAGGTGCAGGGGGGAGAATCGAGCGTGCCGAATTTTCCACGGAGATCACAGGCAAGCTCTCCCTCGCCGCC
Organism: Polyangiaceae bacterium; assembly: GCA_050183255.1. GTDB lineage: Bacteria > Myxococcota_A > Polyangia > Polyangiales > Polyangiaceae > JAHBVY01. Next base: position 135 of record JBFXBK010000385.1, read on the forward strand.
GGGGCCGGCGAGGCGTTGCCCCTCGATGCGCTCGACCTTGCCGGCCAAGGCGGCGTCTACGATGCCAAGACCGGCGCACGCACGTTGCACGCCCGGGGCCTCTTGTGGGGAACTTGGAGCGACAGCGCAGGCCGGGTCGCTGGGATTGAGCTCGTTACCACACCCGCCAAGGTCGGTGATGACCGCAAGCCTGGCTGGCATCTCATCGCGAACGCACCCAACGAAAGCCAGAGCGACGTCCTGCTCGAGGGGCCGAAGTGCTCGAAGTCTCCAGAGCCCCGCGTGGTAGCCGGGCAAGTCTTGTGGCTGTGCGATGGTCGCGACGGACGTGAGCTCTACGCTGCGCCGCTCGCTCAGGACTTGCGGTCCCAGGGGCAGCTGACTCGCATCGGGAAGCTGCCTTTCTACCCACTGCTTGGCTTGGAACGGATCGAGGCTTGCCTCACGCCGCGTGCGCTCTTCATCGATGTTCGCGACAGCCTACCGGACCGCGTCCTCCTGAGCCTGCGCGACGGGGTCTGGTCCCTGGAGACTCTCGCGAACTCAGGGTCGCTTAGTTGCCACGGAGAAACAGCGGAGTATACCGCCCTCGGCATCAGTGAGCCGAAGCTGAGCATCGCGCGCACGAGGTGCGAAAAGGCTGGTTGCAAGGACGCTTCGGTAGAGTTCGAATTGCCCGGTGCGTCGAGCAGCGCGCTTCGCGACGGCAGCCTCGCGGTCAGCACTGTCGGCGATAAGCTCGCGCTGCTAGTTCCGGATAGCGCTGGCGCACTGACCCTTCGAGTCGGCGCGCTCGAAGAGCTCGCGAAGTCGCCGAGTGCGGTGCTACTCGATATCAACCGGATGGCTGAGGGCGGGAAGGCATTCTGGGGTGCCCGCTGGCTCCCCGCTCAAGACTCTGCGGTGCTCATCCTCTCCACGGTGCAAGGCGGCTACGTGCTGCGCGTGCTGCCAGATGGCACGATTCGCGAACTCACGTGGGACGCTAAGCCATGAAGCCAAGGCTCAAGATCGCATTCAGTGTGCTCGGGATCGGTGGCGCGCTGCTCAGCGTGTACGGCGCGAACCTGGCGTATCAACGTCACGAGCTGAACCGAGCATGGTCCGAGTTCGCGATGTGTACGGTGGGTACCGAGCCCCTCGGCGACGAACTTCCGAGTCGACGCCTGCGGCGCATTGATCTGGCGATCGCGAAGCTCCAAGATGCTGGGTCGCCTCCAGCCGCGCCTTGGGGTGACGACTGGCGCTGCAATCACGCGGCGGAGAAACTGGAGCGCGCGTGGACGAAGTCGGTCGGGCAAGAGGGAGCCGCCAAGTCGAACGTCGGCGAGTCGCTGCAGATGCTGTTTGGCGAGCTTTTGAAGCGTCCGCTGCCGCTCAGCTCTGAAGGACGCAGCGCCCTGGACAGTGTCTTTCGCGGCCTTGCCGAGCTTCCGATTGGCAAGGCTGACGGCGAGTTACCTCCGGCGCCCCTCGGCCTCCCCGAGCTGAACGCTGACTCACGCTTGGGGGGGCGGGAGGAGCTGGCGGAGGTCCAACCCGTGATCTCTGAGACCGTGCGCTTTCGCTTGCTCAGCGGTGGCGGTGCGTGGGTGATTCCGGGCGGAGATGCGCGCGAGCCGAGGGCTGAGTGGGTGCCTCTGTCGCCGGAGATTCCACGCGGTTACTCGGTGACGATCGCTGGGATGGGCACGGCACCCGAGCGCCGCGTGTCTTTGAATGTGTCCGAGGACGAACGCGGCGGCGCCTACGACTACGCGACGGGTAAGCGCTTGGTGGCTGCTTGGGACGCGGCCGATGACGGGAGCTGGGAAGACGCGGAGGGGCGGGTCGCGTCACTCAACTTGCCGTGGACCGTGCGGGGGGAGAAGCGCGTCTTTTCCGAGACGTATCGCCTGGTATCGGCGGACAATGGCGGACAGACGCAAGAGCTGGAGCTCAAAGGTCCCAGGTACCGAGAGACCAGCGGTTCGATGTTGCACGTCATCGCCGGCCAGGTGTTGTGGCTCGAGCCGCGAGGCGGTCAGACCGAGGTCCGGATGCTGAGCCTCACCCCCGATCTCAAAGGCGTGAGTGAACCTGTCTTGGTCGGTGAATTGCCTGACGACTTCCGTCCGATCATGGGCCACAGCGGGATCAAGGCCTGCGTCGCTGGCGAATCGGTGTTCATTGACTTGCGCGTGAACGAAGCGAAGCGTGTCCTGTTGGTCAAGCAAGGGGAGCGCTGGGGGATGCATCGCTTCTCGGAAGCCATGGGACGCTTCGGGTGCACCAGCGCCGGAGCAAACTACGCGCTGTTGAAGTTGGCTACGCCAGCAACCGACGGTCTTCGCCTCGTGGGGCAAGTCGAGGCAGTCGCGACCCACTGCACGCGCACCGTCTGTAAGACCGAGAAGGCGGGGCTCTCGTTGCCGGGCGTCAGCGAGGAGCGGATGATGAAGGGCGCGCTGAGCCTCTTCCCGGTAGGTGAGAAGTTTCTGCTTCTGAGCCACTCCAGCGCGATGGGGCTGAGTGTGAGCGTGGCCCCGTTGAGCGGGCTGCAGAGCGCAGAGCGTCACTTGATCGCAGACGACGACATCGAAGGGGGCAATCAAGTGTTCCGCGCGGATGTATTGCCCGCGGTGAACGCCGCCTACGTCCTGCTCAATCATGAGGGCGGCGACTTCGTGTTTCGGGTTTCTGACGCTGGGCCGCCGCAGTTGCTCTCCGTGAAGCGCTAGTCGAAGGGACTCGTGAGCTCCTCGTCTGGGGCGCCAACGATGCTCTTCGTGAGGTCGGTGGCTGTGTCCGCTTGATCCGTGGGGATACCGACCATCAGCCACAGCTTGTACAGCTGCTTTTCCCGCGGCCGCGCCAGCTGATTCTGCAGGATGGGCGCCAGCTGGCTCTGCAAACAGCCGAGGAAGCGCGCATCGATCACCGTTGAGGCGTACAGATCCACCTGGGGGATGTGTCCGGGTCGCGTACGCACCTCGACCGCGAGTGACGCGCTCACCTTTTCTCTCGCCGCTTGCTCCCGCGCGCAGGTCGAATCGTGGGTTAGTTCTCGATGGACCAGCTCCTCAAGGAAATGCTCGGTCTCGCTCTCCGTGCCGCGACCCTGCACGTTGAACACGATCTCGCCAGGCGTCATCAACAGCGCCATCTTCGGATCTCCTGGCGGGCGATTCGGCACCAGGAGCTTATGCTCCACGAGCTTTGGGGGCTCCACGTTGAGCGTGAGCCGATAGTCGTGGCCGTTGAGACTGAGCGTGCCGTGCACCTCGTCGTCCTCGAGCTTGAAATTCGTGAACTCTTGGGTGGACGGCTTCAAGTACTTGCAGACCGCACGATTCTTCAACGACCCAGGCAGGTCCTCAGTCGCAATGCCAGCGACGCGCAACGGCTTGTCGCTCGTGCCGACTTGCTCCTGCCCACGCAGCGGCAGCTCTGCATGCTCCACCACGAACGTGTCGTCGCCCCGGTTCGCCGCCGCACACAGCTCACGCACGAACGCCAACGCGCCCCCCGCATCACGCAGCGTCGCCTGGCTCTTGGACACCTCCGGGTCGTCGTCCTCCACGGCGATCGCAGCCTGCGTTTGTGGATCCGCTGCCTTCGGGGTTGGGGGAGAGGCAGCGCTGCACGCGCTGAGCAAGCAGGCGAGGAGCGGAGTCAGACGCAGCGATGGCACCACGCGCGAACGTTAGCGCGGTGCCTTGGGTGTGCAATGCAGCCAACGACTGCCTGCTATTCGCTCCCGGCTTGAACCTCGCCGTTGTCAGTAACTACCGCCGAGTCCTTACCGGTGAAGAGACGCAATAGATCCGCTCCGAACAACAGCCGCACGTTGTTCTTGTAGTTGTCCCGATCGGGTTCACGGATCAAGTACCCGGCGCCGATGCGAAACCCGCGGATCGAAGCGTTCAGCTGCACCCCAAGGTTGAACGCGGTCTCATAGGTGGTGCCGTCCGCGCGCTCGATGGTCTCCTTCGCCCCGAAGATGCCGGTTCCGAAGCTCGCGTGCCCGATGAAGGAGCCAGCTTGGTACGAGCCACCGTGAATGTCGACGAACGGGATCGCATTCTCGGCGCGCAGCTCGGTCTGCACCCCTGAAGCCTTGAAGACCCCAAACGGAAGTCCACTCCAGACCAGAAGCCAGTAGGCCTGGGCGGGATTCCGGAACGTCATGTCGAGGTTGCGCTCGTCCGGACCGGGCGCAGGATTCGGCACCGGCTTGAGGAGTGCATCGTCGAACTGGGGCAAGCTACGTGCGAACGCGAGGTAGCTGCGCTTGAACGTCTCCGGGTCCGTGGTGGCGGAGCGGGCCGCCTTCGCGATGGTGGGTAGCGCATCGTGCGCGCGTTCGATCGCGTCCATCGTTGCCAGAGTGAGCCGCTCCACATTTTGAACCCAGAACAATGATTCGCGGGTTCTCTTCGCTTGCTCAGCGGGCATTGCCGCGAGGACGCTTTCAAGCGCGCCGCGATACTCCTGAATCCTCGCGGCAACTGAATCAAGCTTCGCGCCATCCTGTTCGGAGATCGCGCGTTTCAGCACATCGAGCGTGGGCTGGGGAACGACGCACCCGGCGAGGGACCCGTACTCCGGAACTCCTTCGAACGGACCGTCGCCTTCGAGACTTGAGAAGTAGAGTCGGGTCTCTTCGAACTGAACCACGACTGGAGACTTTGGGTCCTCAGGCTTGGCATTCTTTGTCCAACCCTTCGTGTCGAGCGCGTAGCGCTCGAAGGAGAAGCGCCCTTCGGGGTGCTCCACGAGCAGAAGGTCCTTGTCCTTCAACGGCGAACCATCCGATCGCTTCTTCGGTCGTGCTGCGCCGCTCGGTACTCGGGCCGTCGCCTTCCAAGGTGACTTAGCTTGCTCAGCGTGCTGTTTAATCCGCTTGTCGAGCTGTTCAATTCGTTTCCGTACTGGGATCTTTGCGGCGTCGTTCCCCAGCAAGCTCAGGTACTCAACCTGTGAACGAAAGCATTGATATGCCTCCTCCAGCTCCGGAGGGACGTTGGCGGAAACGATTGCGCTCAGGCCTGTGGTTAGATTCGTTCGCCAGTCTGATTGGATGGCCTTCTCCGCTTCGACCTTCGCAACCTGGCCTCGATCGAAGCCGGTTGGGAGGACGTAGAGCGAAAGGGGCACAGGCGCCTCGAAGAGCGCCCTCGTCGTGAGAACGTCCCCCATCACGCTCACGCTGGTCTCTTTCCGACCTTCGGTGCCTTCCCACGCGAAAACGCCCGATCCATTGCGCAGAACCCTGATCAGCGCGATGAATTTGGACAGGGGTTGAGGTGTGGAGACGGGCTTGTATGCAGCGGACTCGACCTCGATATGCCCGTCCTTGGGAATGCTCGTTGAGAAGCGGAAATTCAGCGGGAAGTTATCACGAAATTCGCGGTTCCACAGGCAAGTCACGTTGTTGTCTGCGCCCGACTGCGCCGCAGTGGTGGTAGGGCGCTTCGGAGTCTTGACGACCTTGACACTGCCATCTGTACAGTACTTCCTGAAGTCAGCTTTCGTGTCTGCCTTTGTGTAGAGATAGACGTTCGTGGGAAGGTCGAGGGGGCTACCTGTGGGCTTGATGCACGACCAGTCGCTGTGTACCAGCCCGTCCCAGGTTTCCAGCTGGAAATATACATCGCAGGTATTCGACGCTCCTTCGGGCAGTACGCTGGTTCCCGCTGCAGCGGGACGCGTAAAGTGCCGATAGGTTCCCGAACACCCGGTCATCGCGCTCAAGGCTACGGCGGCGATCACTGGAACAAGCGGAGCTAGTCGGTTGCGCATGTCGATCCTTTCCTTCGAAGCGCCCAGACGGCGAAACGCGCAAGGACGCTAGCGACAAATAGTCTCTGTGGTCCACCCCCCGTTTCACGTTTCTGTGTGGATTCTTGAGCGCACGTGCTCCGGCGAAGGCGGTTCTTGCCGACCTGCGCACTGCTGTCACTGTGACCCGCAATCGCCCGGTTTTGTTTCATTGCTTTGGGGCGCTGGAGGTGTGTCCCCACGGCGGTGCTATCTGACGGCGGGGCTATCTGAGGGCGGGACTATCTGAGGGCGGGACTATCTGAGGGCGGGACTATCTGAGGGCGGGACTATCTGGAGGTAGGGAGGTGTCGAGTTTTTAACTCCATAAATTGCCGAGTGGAAATAAATAAGGGAAGGCGCGCGCGCCTCGCTGGGTGTGGTCGGTGTCAGTAGACGGCTGGCCGGGGCTTCGCCCCCAGCCAAGGAAACCCGCGGAAACCTGCGGGATCTTCGCGTCGCCAGCCCAGGGTTTGCCCCCCACCAGCGATCCAGTTAAACCTCGGATATGTTCAGGTACCGCGCCTTGAGCTTGTGCGCGCTGACCGCTGCTTGCGGTGGGGCGACGCCTGGGCAAGCCGTGAAGCCTTCCGCGTACACCGCGCACCAAGCGCTGGATGAGCAGAAGCTGGATTGCAGCACCGTGAGTGAGTACGCGCGGCCACTGGCCGTCGACCTCCCTCCCGAAGAGCGCACGGTCCTCGAGGCGAACATGCGCGCGGGGGTCGCGCTGGTTCACTACGACTGCAAGCAGCTCAAGGTGCTCCCCGACTGCACCGTCAAGGGCAGCTACGGCTACGTCGGAGTCACCAGCAAGCAAGAGGTCGTGGCGTTGCGCGATCGCAACGAGCTCGCAGTGAACCTGCCGCTAACGGGATTGCAGCTGGCAGGGCAGCTGAAGAGCGAGCTCGCGGCGGGTGCGTCCCTCGACCTCGCGATGATGATGGTTGGGATGCGGCGCACGGACACACCGAGCATCGCGAGCGCTGGGCTCGACTCGGGGTGTCGCGACGCGACTCACTTCGTACGCGGGGTGTTCGTCGGCGCGTTTGCCATGAGCACCAGCGAGCGCGGGCAGGCGAAAGCCGCCGCACAGATCTTCGGCGCTGGCGCTGCGGCGTCGAGCGAGAGCTCTCACCTGGCGAAGCATCGCGATGGCGACCCCCGAGCTTGCGGTCGCGCGAAGTTGACGGACAACAGCCCACCCGATCAGTGCAGCGCTGTGTTGCGCCTCGAGCTGCGTGCCCTGGGCAGCAGCGATGGGGAGACCAAGGGCGGCGTACAGATCAACGAAGGCACCTGCCCAAAGGGATATATCCTTGCGGAATCCGGTGCGTGTGTCGACGAAACAAAGCAGAAGGACGAGCGCTTCCTCTGCAAATACGGCGACGTCGTCGCGTGCACTCAGCAGTGCGACAAGGGCCACGGCGGCAGCTGCAACAACCTGGGTGTGATGGCGACCCGCGGCGACGGTGTACAAAAAGACCCGAAGCGCGCGGAGAACCTGTTCGAGAAGGCGTGCGCGGCGGGCGAGCCCAACGGCTGCGTCAACCGCGCGCAGATGTACGATGAGGGCTACACCGAGGAAGACGCCGCGCTCGCCACCGATCTGTATCGCCGTGCCTGCGAAGCCGGGAGCATGCTTGGCTGCTATCAGTACGGCCTCGTCGTGATGGGCAGCGAGAAGGAAGACGAGCGCGCTCGTGGCGAGAAGCTGATAGAGCGCGCTTGCAAAGGCGGTCATCGCACGGCGTGCACCGCCAACAGCTCGGATGCTCAGCGCGCGGCGATCTTCGCGGAAGCCTGCGAGCGCGGTGAGCTGAATGGCTGCGACGCCGCCGCCTACCTCGCGGTGTCGCGCAAGAATCCAGAAGGCGCCGAGCGCTACTGGACCAAAGCGTGTGACGGGGGCTGGCTCAGCTCCTGCCACCACTTGGCGTTTGCCTACGCCTGGGGCGACAACGGCTTCCCAAAGAAGCCGGGCCCGGCGCGCAAGGCGCTCCACCGCGCGTGCGACGGCGGCAGGCAAGACGCCTGCACTGACTTCGAGCGACTCGAAGCGTGGCTGCTCGGTCCGGCGTGTGAAGCTGGAGACGACCGCGCCTGCCGTCAGCTGGCGGACTACTGCCGCTCGAGCCAGGTCAGCAAAGACTACAACCCGATGGCGGAGATCGGCTGCGGCTTGATCCAGGAAGCCTGCCGGAACACCAACCGCAAGGTCATTTGCAAGCTGGCAGACGCGACGTTCCCTGGTTGAACCGCAGCAATATCGAGGGTGTTCGGCGCTGCTGGGTTGGGTTCGTCGAGTGGCTGCCACGCGGTCGCAGCGTGAAGCTTGAGTTCCCCACGGCGGCCGTCACACTCAGAGGATATGGCTTGGGGGCGCTTACTTGGGGGCGCGCTGCTCGTCTGCGCGCCATGGGCCTTGATCAACTGCGGCGGAGAGAAGACCAGGGGAGGGGACAACGGAAGCAGTACGTCGCAGCTGGAGGTGAAGTCGCTCGCGAAGTCGGCGGTGCAGGAGCTGCGCGCGCTGGGGCTCGCGACGCGGAGCGCACCGGTTTCTCAACGGCTCACGCCGCCGACTCACAGCGCTGAGCCGCTGCTGCTGGATACCGGCAATGGCGGCTTGAGCGTCGCTGCTCACCCCCTGATCCGCGAGGAACAGACCGGGGAGATCGACGTCGCGCAACAGCAGGGCGGGCTCACTCACCTGAAGCTGGGCGACGTCAGCTGGGTGATTGGCGGTTTGGCTCAGGGCGCCGAAGACTACCTGCGGGTGCCGGCGCCAGAGTCGAGCGTGTCGTCGCTCGAAGATTCTCAGGTGGTGGTGCGCTATCGCCTCGATTTGAAGGGCGTTGCGGGGCTGCGCTTGGTGGGGGGCGTGCTGGAGTTC
>JBFXBK010000386.1:0-8804 GCA_050183255.1 Polyangiaceae bacterium
GCCAAGCTCGACGGCGCCAAGGCCAACAACCAGGCCGTGAACTGGCTGCCCGAGCACATCAAGGATGGCCGCTTCGGCGACTTCCTGAACAACAACGTGGACTGGGCGCTGAGCCGTGAGCGCTTCTGGGGCACGCCGCTCAACATCTGGGACTGCCCGAAGTGCGAGCACCGCATGGCGCCGAGCAGTGTCGCGCAGATCTTGGAGCTGAACCCCAAGGCCTTCGACCACTGGCACGCCGACAAGCAAGCGAACCCGGAGCTCAGCGACCACTTGATGGTGCACAAGCCCTGGATCGACGAGGTCACGTTCCCGTGTGAAAAATGCGGCGCGCAGATGCAGCGCGTGCCCGACGTGATCGACTGCTGGTTCGACTCCGGCTGCATGCCGTTCGCGCAGTGGGGCTTCCCCCATGTGGAGGGCAGCCTCGAGAAGCTGGACGGCGCGTTCCCGGCGGACTTCATCTCCGAGGCCATCGATCAGACTCGCGGCTGGTTCTACTCGCTGCTCATGATCGCCACCCTGGTGTTCGACGAAGAGGCGCAGCAGCGCCTCGGGCTCACCCGGGTGCGCGAGTATCCGTTGCCCTACAAGACCTGCATCGTGCTCGGCCACGTGTGCGATCGCGAAGGCAAGAAGGAGAGCAAGAGCAAGGGCAACTACACGCCGCCAGAAATCATCCTAGACACCGTGCGCATGGACTTCGCGGTGCTGAGCGAGGCCCACGGTCAGACTGCGAAGCCGGGAGAGATCCTGATCGCGCGGGAAGACCTCGAGGGCATGGATTTGAGTGAGGGGGCGAGGGTCGCACTTTACCATCCGGAAAATCCAACGGAGCGCCGCTACGCGAAGATCCTGGCCGACAAGAAGCTGCCGCGGCGTGTGGCGTTGATCAGCGCGGAGGATCGCGAGGCGCTCGGCCTAGTGCCAGCCGAAGCTGGCCTCGGCTCGCGTCCCGTAGAGGTACCGGGCTACCCGGCGGCGCAGCGTGTGCGCGTGGAGGACGAAGCGACCCCGGCGCCCGGCTCCGACGCGTTCCGCTGGTTCTTCTATGCCTCCAGCCCGCCGTGGAACAACACGCGCCACTCGCTGCGCAACGTGCGCATGTTGCAGAAGGACTTCCTGGTCAAGCTGCGGAATGTGTTTTCGTTCTTCACCATCTACGCCAACATCGACGGTTGGAACCCTGGGGAAACAACCCACGCCGGGCGCCCCCGCGCCGAGCGCAGCGTGCTCGACCGCTGGATGCTCTCGGAGCTCGCCATCACCACGCGCAAGGCACGCACCGCGATGGATGGCTACCTGGCCTACGACGCCGCGCTCGCGCTGCAAGACCTGGTGGAGTCCCTCAGCAACTGGTACGTGCGCCGCAGCCGTAACCGCTTCTGGGCTTCTGGCCTGGAGCAAGACAAGCGCGACGCCTACGCGACGCTGTACGAGAGCCTGGTCAGCATCTCCAAGCTGATCGCGCCCTTCGTGCCGTTCTTCGCCGAGGAGATGCACCAGAACCTGGTGGTCGCGGCGGGACTGCCCGGTGGCAAAGAGAGCGTGCACCTCGAGGATTATCCGCTGGTGGACGAAGCCGCGATCGACAGCGCCTTGGCGGAAGAGATGGCCGCGGTGCGTGAGGTCGTGAGCCTCGGCCTCAGCGTGCGCGCTGCCAGCAAGCTCAAGGTGCGGCAGCCGCTGTCCCGTGCGGACGTCGTGCTGAACGATGCTGGGCTCAAGGCCCGGCTCGAGAGCTACACGGCGCTGATCCTCGAGGAGCTGAACGTGAAGGAGCTACGCACCATGCACCCCGGCCACGAAGAGGGTGCGGTCAGCTTCAACGTGAACCCGAATTTCCGCGCTCTGGGGCCGCGCCTGGGCAAGCGCGTGCAGGCGGTCAAGCAGGCGCTCAGCAAAGCCGACGGCAACGCCCTGTTCGGCGAGCTGGCTCAGCACGGCAAGGTCGCGGTGAACCTCGATGGTGAGGTGATTGAGCTGTCCGGGGACGAAATCGCGGTGAATGTGAGCGCGGCTGAAGGCTTCGCCGCAGAGACCGGCAAGGTCGGCGTCGTGGTGCTCCACACGGTGCTCACCGAGGAGCTGATCGATGACGGGTACCTGCGTGAGGTCACGAGTCGCGTGCAAGCCGCGCGGAAAGAGAAGAAGCTCGACTTCAGCGACCGCGTGAAGCTCAAGCTCGGCGGCAGCGAGCGCATCAAGCGTATCGTGCTGGCGAACGCCGAACACATCCAGGCTGAGTGCCTCGCGGCGGAGCTCAACTGGGCGGATGATCTAGGCGATCATCAAAAGGTGGGTGAGGAGAGCGTCGCCGTTCTGCTCGAGGACTGAGCGGACCGAGCTGGCAAGCCCCGCTAACCGGGGCTGCCCAATGAGCACGTCGGTTCAGTCGCGCGCGAGCGTGACGGAGCCGCCGAGCTTGTTCTTCAGCACGCGCTCCACGGTGCTCCACAGCTCATCGCCCGTCTTTGCCGCGACCCAAGCCTCTCCGGTCCAGTCGAAATGCCAAGCGGTGCGTTCCGCGGCCATCCAGATTTGCCGCGCCGCGCGGTGGCTGTTGATCACGTACTCGACGTCATCGTCGAAGCACAGGCTCAGGATGTCTCCGGAGAGCTCGCACTCGAGGCGATCGTCTTCGACGCCATCCAGGGCGTTCACTAGGCGCTTCAGTTCGGGAAACGCGAGCGCTTCGTATGCAGCTTCATCCATGACGCTAGAGTTCTAGGTCCGATGCTGGGGCGCACACAAGGTGTCCGACGAAAACACCGACCGACAAACGCGCGAACGCGCGCCGGTTTTGCGACGCGCGCTCGGGTTCGAGGCGCCGGGAGGCGCCGCTCAGAGATCTACTGTCCGCCCATTGCGGGCACGCAGAGCGGGGCTGTGCACTGGAAGCCGGCCTGGCAGTCGTCGTTGGTCTGGCAGGGCCAGGCACACTTGCCGACGGTCATGTTGCACTTGTGAGAGAGACACGTCGCGTCGGACGAACACGGCAGGCCCTGCGGGCTCGGGTTACCGTACGTCGCGGTGGCGGTGGGGTACGCGGTCGCAGTCGGGTAAGCGGTCGCAGTCGGGTACGCGGTCGCGGTTGGCTGCCCGTAGCCAGGCTGTCCATAGCCGGGCTGCTGCTGGTAGCCAGGCTGTCCGTAGCCAGGCTGCTGCTGGTAGCCGTTGGCCGCGGGCTCTTCTTCGTCCTTTTTGCGGCAAGCGCTGGCGAGGAAGGCGGGAACGACGGCGGTAAGTACGACGATGAGAGCGGCTCTACGCATTTCGGTATCTCCTAAGACGAGCGTCTTACCGCGATTTGCGGCAGTTCGCCGGAATTTTTTGCCTGGTTGTTGGACGCTTGAGAGCCGGATTGCAGCTCTCGCGGTCGCAGGTCGTTTCCCCCGAGTCCACAGCACCGCTGGCAGAGCTGCGTGAGGGATCCCTCCTGTCTCGTTCTTTTGACGTGGAAAGCGCGCATTCATTCGTCACCGAACGCGCGTCGGGATCCGGCCGCGAACGCCAGAGGCTTCATGGTATGCTTCGCTAAGTTGGTCGAGAACTGACCAGCTGGGGGCTCGAGTCGGCGGGGGAGTCATTCTGAACCACCCACCGTCGCGGTGTGTTGCCCCATGGCGCGATCCTGGTTTGCGCGTCCTAGGGGCGATTTGGGGGCGAAGGCTTGAATGCGGCGGACGATTCGGTGAGGGCGGGCGTGCCTAGCCTGAACGCGACGTGTGAAGGGAGCGCAGCGCTGAGTCCACTACTCACCGCGCGCCTGATTCGCGAGTTGAAGGCGGCGCTGCGTCGCCGACCGAAGAGCGAGTTGCCGCTCGCGGGAGCGCTGCGCGTGTTTGCTCCCTGGAGCACCGAGCTACAGCGCGAGCTCGCGACCGCCGCCGCGACGCTGGTGCGCCGAGGGTCCTTCGAGCGGCCGCTCTACGCCAGTAGCGTGCGTGCCCTTGCAGAGAGTGCGCCCACGGTCGTTGCGGAAGTGCTCGACGAAGCGCTCACCAAGGACGCCGCTGGCGGGTTAGCCACGTTGTCCGCTGCGTGTTTCTGCAGGGAAAAAAAGCTGGGCCAGAACCTTGGGCGCATCGTGATCGGGAGCCAGCCGCATCTGGCGTTTGCCGCGGAGCTGGCGCGCGCTGCGCGCGGCGAATCCGACGCTCAGTTGCTGGTGGGCCTGGCCCCGAAGATCAAGGAGAGCCACCGTATCGCGCTTTGTCTGGAAGTCGTGCTGCCGCTGACGCGCGGTGCGCAGCTGCCTCCAGGCGTCGCTCCGGCGCTGAAGGTCTTGCGCTCGACGGAGCGGCACCTCGGGCGCTGGCTCGTGATGGCGCAGGCAGGACAGAGCGCAGGGGACGACAGCGTGCGAGACGAAGCGCTGCACGAGGCCACAGCGGGTGCGGTGAGTTCTCGCCCCGCTTGGTCGCTGGTGGCTTGGGCCCTGGGCGCCGAGCCGCCTGAGTCGGTGCGCCCGAATCTAGAGTTGATCGCGCGCTTGAGTGATCGGCCGAGCGCCGACCGGGACCCGAGCTTTCTGTTTCGTCTTGCCCGGGCAGGGCGCCCCGAAGCGCGGGCCATGCTGGATCACATGGCGGGTGCTGGGCGACCGAAAGACGCGCTCGGGATCCGAGCTTCGCTGCGCTTGATGCAGTACTTCGATCCCGCGGCTCAAGCCGAGGCGCGACAGCGAGGCCTGCAACAAGTGGTGGAGGGGAGCGGCAAGGATCCGCTGCGCGCGCTCGCGGTCGCAGCGCTCACCGATCTACACGCGGGCAACGGCGGGCTCTCCCCAGATCTGCGCGCTCGCCTCAACGACCTGCAAGGCTCGAAGGCGCTACGCGCGGCTTGCTGGGCAGCCCTGGCGGAATGTACGCCGGGCTCCGCGGTGAATGAGGCAAGCTTCCGCCGCTTGGAGTACGGTTGGCTTGAATGAAGCTTGCACTGCGCGCCCGGTTTCTCTTGCTGGGAAGCTGCGTGTTGCTCACCGTGGCGAGCTCCGCAGTGGCCGAGCCCGAACGCGTCACGCTCTGGGTCGACGACGATGATGACGATGGCAACGGCCTCGCTGACCGCGTCGATCAATCTCTAGCGCCTCGGGGGGTGGACGAACGTGGGGAGCTCAGCGGCAAGCTATTCGAGTTGGGGGCTGATCCATCTCGAGCTGCCGCGGGCCATTTGCGACTGTTTTACGGCGAGCGCGCCATCGGTGGTGCCGTGGTCCGCCGAACCTCGACGAATACGTCGCCGATTTCACTCCAGGCTTCGGGTGTCGGCGAGTGGCCGTTCAGGGTCGACGCAAGACCTCGCGTAGCGATCGCGTTAAGAGCCTATCGTGTTGCCTCAGGGAAATGGGTTGCGCCGGCCTATGCAGCCGTCAGCCGTGAAAGGCCTGGGGGATGGGGGGAGGGGAGCGACCCCGAGGCGTTCTCCCTCGGTGTCAGGGCGCCGAAGGGACTGCTCCCGAAGCAGGTGTGGCTACGCAGCTACTCAGCGAAGCATCGCCAGGTCGATATTCGCGGCCCCCTCGAGTTGAGCGGCGTTGCTTGCCCAACGATGGACGGCGACACCGAGTGTGGTGTCAGCCAAGCCCTACGCCTGGTCACGACGTCGGTGGATCGCGCGCACCCCGAGGCGGGGCTTGCGCTGCGCGTGGAGCTGGGAGGGCATGTCGAGCTCGATCTCTCGGAGCATCGCGCGCCGCGGACGGCACCGGCTGAACTACACGTCATCGGCCCTGCTCCAGCCACCGCGCCGGCGCGGCTCGGTGAGGTGCGCCTCAGGGTGCACGTGCTGCGTCAAGGTAGTGCGGGTTCGCCAGCAATCGGTGGATCCGACGAAGGCGCCAAGCGAGTGATGCAGCGCGAGCTGCGGGACAGCGCCGCGCTCTGGAGTCAGTGCGGCCTGGAGTTCAAGCTCGAGCGGCTCGAGGTGGTCGACCCTCCGGTCACCTCGATGCTCTCCGTCGGCTGCGAGCAAGGCGCGCAGAGTTCCGGCGGTGGCCTGGAGTTGAACGTCGGAACCAAGACGCTCAAGCTGCGCTGGCCCGCGGGATTGGGCCCAAGGCAAGTCGCGGAGAAAATCCGCGGGGCAATCATCCGCCTTGGCTTCGACGTCGAGCTCAGCGACAACGGCAGTACGGGGTACACCAATCTGCCCACGCTCGATCTCGAGGTGCGTGAGCGGCGAGGCTCAAAACTGGGCGCGCCGGTGGGGCTCTTCGCGCTGGAGGAAGGCAGCGAGAAGCGCCCGATCAGCGATGACGCCACGCTGCCGCTCTGCCTCGGAGAGGTATCGCTTCGCGATGGCCTCGACCACTTCAACGATTTCAACGCCAGCAGCGGCACCGTTGAGGAGCGCAGCCTGATCAAGGCGCTCCAGGACGACGACCCTGGAACCATCGAGCTCTTCGTCGTGCCGAGCTTCGTCAATTCCGGGAGGATCGGCGAGTCGTTCATCTACACCGCCGGCGCGAGTGTGCGGAACGTGCTGATCGTCGATCGAGCTGGGATCCGCGCAGGCAGTCGCTCGTTCGTGCTCGCTCACGAGCTGGGCCACGTGCTCCTGGACATGCCGGGTCATCCCGACGATTTCGGTGTGGATGATCCGGGGCGGCTGATGGACTCCGACGCTTCAGAGTCGAGTGTCTTCGGGCCTCGGCGCCTGAGCTTGGACGATTGCCGCCGGGTCTGGAGCCAGAGCGGGAGCAGCGCACCGTTACCGTTGATCACGGAAGTTCCGACCGGGCTCCCAAAGCAGCTCGTGGTGGAACCAGCCGTGAAGTGACGTGCGCTGCGGTGCCGGCTCCCCCCAAAAAAGAAAGCACGCATACCAATCTCCGCGGCGCTGAACGTCGCCGAGCCGGCTCTAGAAGACTACGATCTCCCTGAGATCCGTGCCTGCGGCGTAGCCGTAGCTGACGTAAGCGTCGAAGCCGTCGACCAGGACGCCCACTGCACGGTCGGAGTCGATGCGATGCACGCCGTCGTTTTGAATCCCCGGGGAAAGGTTGTCTGGCGCCTCCTTGGCGGGGTCAATCACTGGGAAGGAGAGCTGACAGGTGTACACCAAGAACTCGGCGCTCGCCCCGCGCTGCTCGTCCGTGAGCCCGTCCGCGGGGAGCGCGGTGCAGTTCGATAGGCCAGTCAGGTCCCGCCCGTCGAGCAACACGCGCGCCCCGTTGGGGATCGTGATGCGGAGGAAATCGAAGGCGTACTTGTCTGGCGTGAGGAACACGTAGTTCGGGCGGAACTGTTCGATTGGAGGGATCACGATGAAGCTCGGATCCCCGCCAGGCAATCCGCGCGGAACACCGGCCGCAGCTTGGCTCGGTGAGATCTCCGCCAGCATGACCGGTTCGTCGCTCTCGACGCTGAAATGGGTCGTGGCGGTGATATTCGCGAAAGACCCTCGGCTGTCCAGCGTGAGGTTCTCGTAGCCGGGAGCGGTGGTCTTGATGCGCGCGCCTCGTTCCGTGACAGCGACGATGCGGAAATAGTCTGGCTCGCTGATCACGCCGACGCTTGCGCCACCTGCGACCAGCGCCTGAGTCCGACTGGCGGCGACCGGCGCAATGAAGCGTTTCCCTGCGGTACGAATTGGGTCCAGCTGTTCTTCCAGGTGATCTGCACAGCAACGTCGGGACGCCAAGGTGTTGAAGAAGGGCGCGTCGCTGGCCTCGGATCCGCTGAACACCACCACCGGTTCGGTCGACTCGATCAAACTGCCGGTGAAATCAGCGTTGAAGTCGTCGGTCTCGAGGTTCAGCACGTCGAACGGTTGCAGCGTAAACTCAGCGGCCTCACCGGGCTGTGTCTCGGGGATCCCGGGCGCGCCGAGCACCTTGGCCATTGGGGTCACCCGCACCTGGGTGTTCTGCCGGGTGCCCACCAACGTGATGAACGCCCGCAGATCGATGGGGTTCGACGGGTTGAAGTTGGTGTTCGGATCCTCGGTCGACGCGATCGTCTGGGGCCATCCGAGCACCACATAGGCTGGCGAGAGGCCGCTCTTGCCAGCGATCGCCTCCACGGGCTTGAGCAGTGACGCATCGTTGGAGAACACGTTGACGTTTTCCAGCGGATTGAACTGATACGCGATGACCGGGACCTGGCTCTTGATGCGGTAGGCGGCGCGGGTGAGCGCACTGCCGGTGCCGGTGTTGAACTCACCGGATGGAGAGCCATCCACCTCCCGTGGCCCCAGCCGGAACACGCGCAGGCTGAGCGGCGGAATGTCTGCGGTCGCGACCTTGAGCGCGGCGTCGGTTGGGCTGCCTGGTGCCGAGTCGTCTTCTTCGATGCTGACCGTGGCGGTCAAGTCCGGCTGAGGATTGGACACCACCACGGCGAACTGCTGGGCTGCAGCGTTCGACGTGTCGTCGATCATCGCGTTGTCGAGGTCGACCGCCCAGTACTCGCAGCCGACGTTGCTGCGGTGTTCTGCGGCGTCCTGGCAGAGCTGGACGCAGGCGCCGGAGCGGCAGGCGATGGCTTGCGTCGTATCGCACTCGGTGAGCTTTGTTTCCTTGTTCCCTGTGGAATCGCACTGCATGACCGCCTGGCCGTCGCACCGCGTCTGTCCAGGCAGGCAGTTCATGCAGGTCAAGGTGTTCGGATTGCAGACCTGTCCTTGACCTGGGCAGTCTTCTTGAGTCTGCCACTCGGGGCCGCTGGACGTCCGCTCACAGCGCTCGAGGACGCTGTTGCAGCGCTGGGAATCGAGGGTGCAGCGCACCGCGGGCGAGCTCTGCTCGGTGAGCCAGCGATCCGCCGTGTCGAAGCTGCAGCTCGCTGCGAGCGGAAGGG
>JBFXBK010000387.1:0-8735 GCA_050183255.1 Polyangiaceae bacterium
TCCGGCCTTTGAGCTGGGGACGCTCCGTTGCCCGAGTGGAGCGTTGGGATGGCTGGCGGCGCCCGGCACCTCGACAGCCAGCTCCATTCCCTGCCCCACAGCAAGCGAGACCACAGGTGCGCGTGGTTGACGTTTCGCCTGGGCGCTTCGACGGACGCTGGGGCGAGTAGCGAACTCAGACGCCGATGAACAGGCGATGAGCGAAGTTACGCTCGAGCTTGGCGCGCAGCACTTTGTCTGCGGCGGTCTCGATGTCGTACTCGATGCGCTTGAACTCGAAGCGCTTCTTTTCCGTGTCGAAAACCGTGAAGCTCGCGCGGTTGTCGTAATCACGCGGTTGCCCCACCGAGCCGACGCTGACGATGTACTTGCGATCGGGTGACAGCTCAAAGTCCACCGGAGGCAATTCCTCGACGCTGGACTGAGTGAGCGCGAACACTTTGCAGAGGTGCGAGTGGCCGATCAGCGTGATGTGGCCCAGCTCATCGAAGATGGGCAGGCACTCGCGGGCCTGCTCGGGCGCGAAGATGTACTCGAACTCCTCGAGCCGAACCGGTGAGCCGTGGCAGAGGTGCACGCCGATGTCGTCGAGCTTCACTGAGTACGGAAGCTGACGCAGCCACTCCATGTTTTGCTCTGAGAGCATCGAGGCGTGGGTGTCCAGCGCCTGGCGCGCGGCCTCGTAGTAGTACGAGTAGTCCATGCGGCCAGCGACGGCGGCGTCGTGGTTGCCCAGGATGGTTGCCTTGGCGGTCTCACGCACCAGGTTGGAGCACTCGTTGGGGGAGCCTCCATAGCCAACCGTGTCTCCAAGGCAGTAATACTCGTCGATGTTTTCATGACGGTATGCCTCGAAGACCGCGCTGAGCGCTTCGTAGTTGGCGTGCGTGTCGCTGAAGATGCCGATGCGCATCGTGGGTGAAGGCTCAGGGTAGCATGAGGGGCCGAGGTTACGTGTCGGAACTTTCTATCGAATGGACCCAGCGTGGGCGCAAGCCTGTTTTTCGCGGTTTGCCCGTTCGCTTCGGTGAGTCTTCGGACTGCCTTCGAAAAGCCGCAAGCCTCGCAGGGCTGTCATCCACAGGCTGCAGGTCATCCACAGGCTGCAGGTCATCCACAGGTCGCAGCATCCGGGCAGTCCCTGGCGCAGTTGGTCTCCTGGCGCAGTTGGTCTCCTGGCGCAGTTGGTCTCCCGGCGCAGTCGTCCCTAGGCGCGTTGAGCCACAAGGCGGTGTTGCTGAGATGGCCGCAGGCTGGCAGGAATAGCGCCGTGACCCAAGACGACGCGAACTTCCCCCCAGAGGACGAGGATGGTCAGGAGCTCTCGATAGGCGCGCCTGAGAACATCATCGAGCTGTCCCTAGCCGCCGCACGTTTCGTTCACGGCGCCGTCGGGATCGAAATCGACCAAACCTCGGACACGCTTTCCTTGGTCGATCACTATCTCGTCGAAGCTCGGAACACTCTGGAGGAGCGTCCGGAGCTCGTGCCACTGATCACGCGAAGCGTAGGCGCGTACTTCGGCGAGGTGATCCGGCCGCTGCTGAACGGGTTCTGGATCGTTCCCACGGACGATGTGCACGGGTGGCTGGTGTGCTCCCACGATGTGTTCTTGTCGCTGAACCCGGTGGGCGCCGCATATGACGCACTGTACGGGCATCGTGACCACGATGGGCCGAGTTCAGAACTGCGCCTGGATCGCGAGGACGCTGCGCTCGTCGACCAGCGACTGTCGTTGCTGCCCGAGGTCCGGGAAGAGGACTTCCACTTGCTGACGACGCGCTTCGACGTGGTGGAAATTGCCGTCGCGGCTCTGCGCGACGCCGCGTCTCGCGACGGTCATCAGGAAGTTCGCTTTGAGTTGGATGACTACCTGACTCAGGGCTAGAGGCAGGTTCCCTGCGGCAATGCGATCGGCGGTGCGGGTCAGGGCATGGTGCCCGCGTCGGGGTTCACTTCTTCCGAGCCAAGTAACACTCTCGCGGGTAGCGCGACCTTGGTGGAAGGCGTGACGTTCGCGCCGAGGAAGTCCCGCCAGCCCAGCATGTAGTAGCTCTTCGCGGGGCCGATGATGTAGGTCTGGCTGAGCGGCTCGACCCAGGCCACGGGCACGCCGTCGAGGGTCACGTAGCGCAGCCCGTCGCTGTGGTTCACGGCGCGCAGGCCTTCTCCTGGAGCGTCGGGTCCAGGCGCGATGCCTTCGGCATCGGAGCGACGCATGGAGCTCAAGTCCTTCTGGTTCAAGAGGATGCCGGTGGTCTGGGGCGGCAGCTCACCCGGCTTGACCAAGGCGCCCGCAGGGGGCACTCGCATCTCGCTGACGGGGAGATCCGTGCGGCGGGTGAGACTCTTGACGCTCAAGCTGATGCCACCGCTTGGCTGCCAGGAGAAATGCGCCGCGACTGGCACCAGGCCCGGTTCACACACTTCCGAGTTCGGGTCGGCTGCCACTAATTCCACAAGGAAACGACAGAATAGCTTGCCGGTCGTTGCTTGGGGTACCTTGGCTTGTTCGAGAGTCACGCTCCCGAACGGGGTGCTCACGTTGGCTTTCGTCGTCTCGAAGCCGAGCTTGCTGCCCTTACCCTTCGCGGTCACCTTGCCTTTGACGAGGGGCATCGCATCCGCGCGGCGCTCGGCGAACAGCGCGCGCATGCCTCCCGGGGGGACATTGCGGTAAGCTCGTCGGTTCGGCCACACCACGACGTGGCCGAGGCGCTCCAGGCGACTGCGGATCTCCGTAGTGGGCGGCAGCGGGAACACCAGGCTGTCTAGACTGAGGCGCATGCGTCCGGCGTTCGCCAAGTCGACGGTCATGCGTGGAGTGGTCTTGTCGCGCAGCGTCTCGATGGCCTCCGCGTTGGCGGCCATGCCCGTGGGCGCCTTGTCGGCGGTGTCCCAGTCCCACTCGACGCTGAGCGTGAGTCCGTTGGTATCGCGGAAGGCGACGTCGTCGCCCGAGAGGACCTCATCGGAGCGCAGCGGGGTTGGGGGGGGAGGTCCAGCGTCAGGGATGAACAGTCGCCCTGCTGAATCCGCGGGGATGCCAACGACGCCACCGTCGAAGGGCTTCGGTGTGAGTTCGGGGCGCAGCTCCGGTTCGCCGCTTGCGAGGGGCGCCGGCTTGATGCTCGCGTTGGGGCTCGTGCCCTTCCCGGTAGGTTCGGGTTGGCTCTCATCGCATCCGGTGCAGCAGCCCAGCACGAGCCAGGCGAGGAGCACGGCGCGGCCGGAGCACGCTACGCTGGACGCTCGAGTGTTCATCCCCGACGAAAATCTCTGATGACGCGCACCCCAGACGCCAGCGCCGGTGGATTCGGGGCGTGCTGGGTCAGGAGCAGATAGTGCGCTGCCTCGGGGAAAAACTCGTGAAAGACGTTGCAGTTGCCGGGCTCGTTGTCGAACGTGGCTACCACACGGCCAATGCGCTCGAACGCTGGGGTGACCGCGCGCTTGAAGTCGAGGTCGGGCGTCTCGAAATCCGGCTTCAGCACGAGCTCCGTGCCAGGCACCCCAACGGGAAAGCCGCGGTCGCGCAGGCTGGCCAGGCTGCCGAGGGCCATGTTTGGCAAGTCACGCCCGGTGAAATACGCGAGGTTGCCCCCGGCCGCATAGCAGGCGCACGCGAACTCGACGGCGCCAGAGAGCGGCACGTCGTGGACCAGCGTGTCGTCGCGGAAGAAGCGCTGCTTCCAGACTTCGAGTGCCTCGCCAACCAACGCCTCATCGACGCCGCGCTCGCGCAGCGCGTCCGTGACCAAGTAGCCGAGCTCGGAGGGGTCCAGGCTGTTGATCGCGGCGACCACTTCGGGGTGTTCCGCGGCCCAGTTGTCAGCCGCTTCCTTCAGGATCGCGACGGTGCGCGGACGGTTGTCGAGCAATGTGCCGTCGAGATCGAAGACGATCACGGCGCGCTGCGGGCCCGTGCTCAGCGCCTTGCACTGGTCGATGATAGTCTGAAGTTCCTTGCTCTGATCCGTGAGCGCGAGGGCAGTGAACATCTAGGCTCCTTCGGGGCGGCCGCGACCAATCAACTGGGAAGCTGTGATGCCGCGAGCGGCGCAGTACTCGGCGATGCCGAGGCGAATCTTATTTGCAGCTAGGGGATCTGAGAAGTTCGCGGTTCCGACCTGAACGGCGCTGGCTCCGGCAAGCATGAACTCCACGGCGTCCTCGGTGGTGAACACGCCGCCGATACCGATGACCGGGATCTTCATCGCGCCGACCAGATCCCACACGATGCGCAGCGCGATGGGGCGCAGCGCCGGGCCGCTCAGGCCGCCGGTGCGGTTCGCCAAGCGAACGCGCCCCGTGTTGGTGTCGATGGACATGCCACGAATCGTATTGATCGCGGTCACGGCGTCCGCGCCTGCGTCCTCACACGCTTTGCCAACGCCCACGATGTCGCCCGCTTCGGGGCTCATCTTGACCCACAGTGGGAGCTTCGTGGCGGCCTTGCAGGCAGCGGTGACTTGCGCCGCAAGCTTCGGGTCGCGGCCGAACTCGATGCCGCCTTTGCTGACGTTGGGGCAGCTGACGTTCAGCTCGATCGCAGCTACGCCGGTCTCCGACTCCAAGCGCTCGGTGATCGCCACGAAGTCTTCCACGGAGCTTGCAAAGA
Organism: Polyangiaceae bacterium; assembly: GCA_050183255.1. Classification (GTDB taxonomy): domain Bacteria; phylum Myxococcota_A; class Polyangia; order Polyangiales; family Polyangiaceae; genus JAHBVY01. Next base: position 4,622 of record JBFXBK010000387.1, read on the forward strand.
TATTCGCCACGACCGTTACACCGCGCTCGCGCAGGATCGGCAGCTTTTCCTTGCAGAAAAACTCGACGCCGACGTTGGCGAGCCCAATGGCGTTCAACATGCCCGCGGGCGTCTCGCAGATGCGCTCCGGCGGGTTGCCGTAGCGTGGCTCGCGGCTTAGACCCTTGGTGCAGATGCCCCCTAGCAGTGCGACGTCGTAGAAGTCGTCGTACTCGAGCCCGTAGCCGAATGTGCCGGACGCGGTGAGCACCGGGTTCTGCAGGGTGAGCCCGCCAATCTGGATGCTTTGGTCGCTCATCGCTCACCTCGCTCGGAGCGACGAGGAGCGTGACTGCCCTCACCCCAATCAATACTCTTGGCGTCGATACACGGACCATCGGTGCACGCGTAGAGGTAGCCACCGCCGGCGCGTTTCACGGGGCAACCGAGGCACACACCGTAACCACAGGCCATGGGCGTCTCCAGGGAGGCGATGCAGCGGATACCCTTGGCGGCGCACAGCTCTGCCACGGCGGCCATCATGCGGTCGGGCCCACAGGTGAACACTTCGACGTCGTCGTTCAGCAGCTCTGGCAGCGCCAGCGTGACGCGACCGGCAGCGCCGCGAGAGCCGTCTTCCGTGGTGATGTAGAGTTCGCACACATCGGCGAGCTCCTCATTCAGCGGCAAATCGCGGTGTGAGCGCCCGCCATAGATCGCGATGGGCTTCGTGCCCTCGGCGTGCAGCGCGCGCGCGAAGTAGATGAGCGGTGCGACACCGACGCCACCAGCGACCAGCAACGGTCGTTTCCCCGGGGTTACGCTTGGCCAGGTGTTGCCCAGAGGTCCCAGGATCTCGAACGGTTCGCCGGGCACGGCGCGGGCCATGCGGATGGTCCCTTCGCCGAAGACCTTGATCAGGATCGACGGGCGGTTGCCGCTAGTGAGAAAGCTCATCGGTCGCGGCAGCAGCGGGGCATCGCCCCATTCGGCGCCGCGTACCATCGCGAACTGGCCGGGCAACGCGTCCATGCCTTCTGGCAGGTCGAAGGTCAGCACGTGGTAGGCGTTCCCCATGCTGTCGCGCCGCAATAGCGGCGCGGTGACTTGGCGCCGCGGAGTGCGGCTCAGGGTGAGGCTCGAGGGGTCGGGCATTGTGGAGGTCAGGCGCTGAGGTTGATCTCGTCGCGGCCTGGTTGGACTTCGCCGGACTCGGGGTCGAGGGTGACCATCATTTCGACGGCGTCTTCTCCCGAGTCGGCGTAGTAGCCGCGCCGCACTCCGATGGCACAAAAGCCGTTCGAGCGATAGAGCCGGATCGCTGCCGTGTTGGATCGACGCACCTCTAGCACGATCAGCCGCGCCCGCATCTGGGCGGCGAAATCGAGCAAGGTCACCATCAGCGCTTGACCGACGCCCTGGCGTCGTAGGTGCCCGCGGGTGGCGATGTTGATCAGGTGCACCTCATCCGCGACCGCCCACGCCAGCAGAAAGCCAGCGACGTCGTCTTTGCTCCCGCGCGCGATCCACACATGAGCCACGTCGCGGGTCAGTTCCTCGGCCTCGACTGGCGTGTGCGCCTCCGCGGCGATCTCGAGCACCGCGGCGTGGTCCGCGGGAGTGAGGCGACAGATCTGCATTGTCGCTCAGGGTCCCCGTGCTTGCTCCGGACTGCAACCGGGTTCTAATCGCGAAGCGCCGTTCAGCGTTGCGCATTGCTGGGAGGAATGCTGGATGCGGAGCCGCTCGCGACGACCTGCGCTCGCAGCGCCACGACAGGACCGTGCAAGACCAGGGCAAGCTGCCCGCCGCGGCGCAGCACCGCGCCGGAGTAGGGGCCGCGGCGAGCGATGCGCGGCGGCACTGGGTGGATGTTCACAGTCTCCACCGGCAGTACGCGGCTAACCGCCAGGTAGACCGGCGTCAGGCCAGCGATGTCGAGTTCGATGGCGGTCAAGAGAGGCTTTTTGCTGGGGGGGAGGCCAAGACAGCGGCCCAGCGATACCGCACCGATGCGCTCCGAGTTGCGCACCACGCGACGCGCGTACATGACGGGCAGCGCGAAGCAATGCTCGTCGTGGGTCAACCAAAGCGTGTCGATCATGCCGCTCTCCGCGGGCAACTCGATCAACGCGCACGCGCCCTGAGGCTCGCGGCTGGTGAGGTGCAGCGTACCGCCGAGCTTCGCCAGCACCGCCTCGGCCATGGGCAGCCCGACGCCGCGCCCAGCGAACGCATCTGCGTGTTGCCGTGTGGATACGAATGGCGTCAGCGCGGCGCTGGCGGCGTCGATCCCCTCCGCGCCGGGCACCAGCGCCTGGAGCCCCTGCGCGTCCAAGCCGCGCCCGTCGTCTTCTACGCTGAGCCGTAGCCAGCCACCGACGCGGCTCGCCGAGAGCCACAGCTGACCTCGACCGTTGTCGGGAAAGGCGTGGGTGACCGCGTTTCGGACCAGCTGCAACGTCGGGTCGAGCAGTCGCTCTGCGAGACGGCGGTCGATGGGCAGGTCACCACCCTTCAACTGTACTCGTACTTGTTTGCCTTGTTGTTCTGCTAGTTCGAGCGCCGCGGACTCCAGCCTGCCAAGCAGCCAGCGCAGGCTGGTGCGTCTGAGCTGGGTCAAGTCACCTCGCGTGCTCGTTGTTTCTGTGCGGATACGCTCGCTGCTGAGGCGCATCGCCTGCACACCGCGGGCCGCCCAGCCAGAAGACGTGCCAAGCCCGCGAGCGACTTGCTCCACCAAACGCAGCGCTGCTTCCGGCGCGCCCCAAGGCCGGGGCGGCCCGATCATACGCAGCGCCTCATTCAAGACTTCGCGCTGCTGACTCGCTCGCGCGCCGAACTGCGCCGCCAGGTCCGCCGCGCGATTCAAGTCGTCGTGCACCTGCTCCAGGCGCTGGAGGCGATCCAGCAGCGCGTCCAGCGCTTGCTCCGGCACCTGGAGGCTTCCCTGCCCTGGCTCCGAGAGCGGTGGCGGCTGTCCCTTGCTGCTCGGCGGGCTGCTGTCCGGCGACGTTCGAGCAAGCCTGGCCAGCGTAGCGAGCGCGCGCCGTGGATCATCCAGCAGCGCCGCGAGCACCGCGCGGTGCCGCGCCGCCTCAATCAGCAGCTGCTTTTCTCGCTCGGCGCTGCCCCGCGTGTTCAGGATGTGCTCTTCCAGCCCGTGACAGTACCAGGTGGTGACGTTGTCGCCTTCGGCGCTCGCGGCGCTCTTCAGGCCATGCACCACGCGGTATACCTCGTCGAGGGCTCGCGGCTCGAGGCGCGGCGCGGCGAGCAGGGCATCGAGCGCGGAGATGCGCTCCCGCATTGCCTCGAGGTACTCCACCCGTGGCGGCTTCAAGAGTGGTTGGAGCCCGAACGGCGGCGCGGGCCACACCGTGGCAAACGCTGACTGTCCAGCGCTGAGCCGCACTGCGGCTTGACTCAGCACCTCACGCACCGTCTGAGTCGCGGTGTTTTCTCCTGTTCGCAGCCTGCCACCCAGCTGATTGAGCACGAGCGCTAGCTCCGACTCACCAGCCATCGCCGCGGAGCCCCTGAGCGCGTGGAGTACGCTGCGCGCCTGCGCTGGGTCGTCACTCGCGTGCGGCAGCCGGCGACCGATCTCCGTCGCCAACAGCTTTCTGAGTTCGATGACCTCGCCGTCGCTCACATTAGTTTCCGTGCGGGTACGTGCTAGGAGTCGCTCCGGCTCAGGCCGCGCAGCACATTCTTCAGCTCGCTGATCGCGGGCAACAGCGGCTCGAGAGCGCCTGCGGCGGAGCTCTTGCTGGTGAGTTGCGTCAAGGAAGAGAGCAGGCCTTCGGCGTGGCGCGCCGCCTCGGCGATGTGTTTCGCGAGCTCCGGGTCGGTGCCCGTAACCTTCTGCACGCGTCGCCCCAACTCTTGGACGTCGTCGTTCATCTTGCGTCCCGCCGCCTGAGCGCTCAAGAGTTCGTTGGCGATGTCTTGAGCGTGCGCCTGCGCTTGCTCGAGATCCGCTAGCGCGTCTTCCCGCTCGGAGTTGAGCTGGCCGATCTGCGCTCCGTAGCTCTCCGCAGCTTCGAGGCCGCGCTCCACCAAAGCGCGCACCTCTTCGGCGACCAAGAGCAATGGAGTGCCTGCAGGCTCTCCGAGCCGCGCGCCTTCCAGA
>JBFXBK010000388.1:0-8694 GCA_050183255.1 Polyangiaceae bacterium
CCGGCACCTGCAAGGGTACCGTCACCCCGGCGCTTCGTTCGGCACTCGCTGGGCGCGCGGCCTCCGCGCGGCGCTGTTATGAACGCATGTTGCGAGCGAACTCGGGCCTATCCGGCACCGTGATGGCGCAAGTGCGTGTCGGCCCCACGGGTCAGGCTTGCAGCGTGAGCATCACCCAAGACTTCGGCGGTGTTGGCGCAAGCTGCGTGGCTCCGGCGCTGCGTAGCGGCGGGCTACCAGCGCCAGCGGGTGGCTGCGTCGACGTGGCGGTTCCAGTCAGCTTCAAGCCCAACACCGGCGGCTGATCCCCAAGGCTCAGCCCGCTGCGGAGTTGCTGCAGAGTTGACACGGCGTCCGGGATCGGGTTCCGTGGGCGTCAGGAAGGTCTCTTATGCGCTGGATCGTGTTGCTTACCGCGTGTGTCGTCCCCGGCTTGAGTCTGTTTGGCTGCTCGAGCGACGGCGTCACACCGACTTGCTCGGAAGCGTCGCTCTACCAGAATCGCTACACCGACGAGGACCGCAAGAACTACAAGCCCGGCCAGCCCGTCAACCCGAAGAACCCATCGCAGCCGACGCTCAACGGAGACTGTGCCACGCTTCCCGGCGATGGAGGGATCAGTAGCAGCGGCGGCTCGGGCAACACGGGCAGCGGTGGAACTGGCACGGGTGGCACGACCGGTGGCACCGGCGGCACCAACTGAGCTCTGACATTTGCCTGAGGCAGCCGTTCGCTCGAGGCAACGGGTTCCTCGGGGAAATAGCTCGGCCCATGAGCAGCTATGACGAGCGATGATTCGGGGGACTCCCAGACAGAGACTCCCGAGCCGCGTATCCCCAAGCGAGCGAATGGTGTCCTGCTGACGCTCGCCTACGACGGGCACCTCTTCCACGGCATCGCGCGCCAGCAAGGCCTGCGCACGATAGCAGGCGAGGTCGATGGAGCGATCCGCGCGATGGATCCTCAGGCCACGCTGCTGCGTGTGTGTAGCCGCACGGATAAAGGCGTCCACGCGCGAGGTCAGCTGGCCGCGTTCGACACGGACAAGCAGATCACACCGCGAGGCTGGCTGCTCGGCCTCTCCCAGCACCTCCCGGACGAAATCTCCGTCGTGCGCGTCGCGCAGGTCAGACCCGGCGTCGAGCCGAGCCACCTGGCTACCCGCAAGTGGTACCGCTACACGCTGCTCTGCTCAGACGCGCGCGATCCCTTCTGGGAGCGGCGCGCCTGGCGGCACTACGCGCGGCTCGATCTCGAGGCCATGCGTGCCGAAGCGTCGGACCTGATAGGCGAGCACGATTTCGCCGCGTTCCGCGGGGCGAAAGATGAGCGCACGGAGACGGTGCGCAGAATTCTTCGCGCCAGCCTCGAGCCCAGTCAGGACGACTCGCGCATCCTGTACTTCGATATCGAGGGCAACCGCTTCATGTACAACATGGTGCGGATCATCATCGGGACACTGGTGGATGTTGGGCGCGGTCGCCTCACGCCGGGGGCGGTAAAACGCGCTCTTCAGAGCCTAGACCGCAACGACTTGGGGATGACTGCGCCCCCCGACGGGCTCTACCTGCAGGCGATCGAGTTGGACGTTCCTCTGGACAACGTGTGGCCTTCCTCGGGAGCGCGTCTCGCACCTGCAAACCCCGCATCCTGATCGCTGCGTTTTTCCCTTCGCGGTGGGGCTGTGCTGGTCAATCCACTCACCCATTGGATTGACCACTTGAGCGCCGCACGTTGATTGACTGAACCGACCCTCGCCGCTAGCTTCCGACCGCCGTTTGCAACGAAATCGTAGCGTTTGTTCGTCTCCGACTTCGCAACGCTGAGGTGGGTCTCGGCGCGCCGGCGGACGTTGCACAACGGAACGTTTCAGGGAGTCTCCCATGAGCTTGAAGGACAAGATGTTCGATCGTGGCCGCAAGGTAGCCACCAGCCCGGCGATGATGCGCTTCATCTCCGATGACCGCGTGATGAAGGCGGCGGAAGGTGTGATGGACGCGCGTGGGCGATTCGCTGCGGCGTGGGACATCCTGAAGAACGGGCACGGACTGCCCAACATCGATCCTGCGCTGGACGACCATCCGAGCGACAACGGCCACTCGAATGGTCAGACGAATGGGCACGCCAACGGTCACAAGAACGGCCACGCGAAGAACGGCCACAAGAACGGCAACGGCGTCCGTGTCGCGGTGAGCAGCGGTGCGCAGGTCAAGGGCTCTGCCGACCTCGGCGAGTCGATGAAGGAGCGCGCGAGCCTCGCCAGCATTGGTGGGCGCGACGTGTTCGAGAAGGCTTACAAGTTCACCGCGGCAGATAACGCACGGAAAATGGGCATGTACCCGTTCTTCCGGCCCCTGGACTTCAACGACGGGCCCGAAGCCGAGATCGACGGCAAGCGAGTCGTGATGTTCGGCTCGAACAACTACCTCGGCCTCACCACTCACCCAAAGGTGCGTGCAGCAGCCCAGGCTGCGATCGACCGCTTCGGCACCAGCATGACGGGCTCTCGCCTAGTCAACGGCTCGATGAAGCTCCACGAGGAGTTCGAAGAGAAGCTAGCTGCGTGGTTCGGTACGGAAGCCGCACTTGTCTTCACCACGGGCTACCAAGTCAACATCGCGAGCCTGTCCGCACTGCTCAGCAACAAGAGCAGCGTGGCCGTGATCGACCGCAACGTGCACGCGTCCCTCTACGACGGCGTGCGCCTGGGTCAGGCCGCTGGCGCACGCATGGTGCGCTACCGCCACAACGACGCGCAGTCCTTGGATGATCGCCTGAGCAAGCTGGAGGACAGCGAAGGCGCGCTGGTGATCACCGATGGCGTATTCAGCGCTGAGGGTGAGATCGCGCACCTCGACGAGATCGTACCGATCGTGAAGAAGCACGGCGCACGCCTGTTCGTCGACGACGCCCACGCGCTCGGCGTGATCGGACCCGAGGGCAAGGGCACCGCGGCTCACTTCGGTCTGATGGATCAAGTCGACCTGGTTGGCGGGACCTTCTCCAAGTCTCTCGCGAGCATCGGTGGTTGGCTGGTCGGTGAGCGCAAGGTGCTCGACTACATCCGTCACTTCGCGCCGTCCTTCATGTTCGCTGCCAGTGCAGCGCCGCCGAGCGTGGCCGCGGCCATGGCCGCCTTCGACATGATGCGCGAGGAGCCCTGGCGTATCGCGAAGCTGCGCGAGAACTTCACGTACATGAAGACCGAGCTCGAGAAGATGGGCTTCGAGCTGGGCAAGACGGAGACTGCCGTCATCCCGATCTACATCCGCCAGGATCTGCGCACGCTGATGATGTGGCGCGAGCTGCTCGAGGAGCACGGCGTTTACACGAACCCGTTCATCTCGCCTGGCGTCCCGCCGAAGCACGCGATGCTGCGTACGAGCTACATGGCGACCCACGAGCGCGAGCACCTGGATCGCGGCCTCGAGGCCTTCCGAGCAGTCGGCAAGAAGTACGGCGTGATCTGAAGTCGCGCGCGGTGCCTACCCGCGAGAGCGGTCGCCTGAACGGGTGACCGCTCTTCGCGTTTTGTGGCGCGGAAAGTCTGCTCAACACCTACGAAACACGGCGTCAGTTGTTGAGTGGATCAAGGGCTCAACAACTGCTTACAGCGTAGCGCGCTATGCGGCCACTGAGCCGTCACGCGGGTTTGGGGGGGAGGTGCGTTGGTCCACGCTTGCAGCGTTGACAGCGCATGCTCATGGGTGTTCGCTGCGCGGCGATGGCTGTCGAGATCCGTGAAACGCCAATCGGCGGGAACCTGAAAGACTTCCTCAACGTGGTGGATCACATCTACCGCGACGATCCGCAGTACGTGCGCCCGTTGAATATGGAGATCAAGGATCGCTTGAGCCTGAAGAATCCCTTCTTCGAGCACGGTGAAGCAGTGATCTTCACGGCCTATCGCAACGGCTTCTGCGTGGGGCGTTGCACCGCTTCGATCGATCGGGAGCACCTGAGTCGCTACAACGACGACACCGGCTTCTTCGGCTTCATGGACACCATCGACGATCAAGAAGTCGCCACCGCGTTGCTCGACAACGCGCGACGCTGGCTGGCCGATCGAGGCATGAAGCGCGTCCGCGGCCCGCAGAGCCTGTGCATCAACGAGGAAATCGGAAACCTCGTGGATGGTTTCGATACGCCGCCGATGATCATGATGACGCATCATCGTCCCTATCAGGACACTCTGATCAAGGGCGCCGGCTTCGAGAAGGTGAAGGACCTCTACGCCTGGCGCTACTCCGTAGGCGAAGTCCCGAAGCGCGCCCGCAAGGCTCAAGCCGACGTGGAAGCCATGCCGGAGGTGAAGACGCGCACCGTCGACATGAAGAACATCGAAGGCGACGTCCGCACCATCATGGACATCTACAATGATGCCTGGAGCGATAACTGGGGTTTCGTGCCGCTCACGGAGAAAGAACTCTCCAAGATGGCGTCGGACATGAAGCTCATCCTGGTGCCCAAGCTCGCCTACATCACGGAGATTGACGGCGAAGCAGCTGCCGTCGCGCTGGCGTTGCCCAACATCAACGCCATGATCCAAGACCTAAACGGCTCGCTTTTCCCCACGGGAATTGCCAAGCTCCTGTATCGCCTCAAGGTCAAGGGGCCGGCACAAGCGCGGCTAATCATTCTCGGCATCCGCAAGAAGTACCGCCACGTGCGCAAGTACGCGCCGCTGAGCACCTACCTCTATGCCAAGATGAACGACGCAGCGAAGGAGCTCGGTGTCGAGTGGGGCGAGCTCTCCTGGACCCTCGAAGACAACGGCCCCGTGAACGTCGGTATCAAGTTCATGGGCGGCAAGATCTACAAGCGCTACCGCATGTACGAGCGGGAAATCTGAGGACGACATGAAGGTTCTGCTCACCGGAGGCTCCGGCTTCCTCGGCTCACACATCGCCGAACAACTGACCCACCAAGGCCACACGGTTCGCGCGCTAGTCCGCAAAACTAGCGACATCAGCTTCCTAGAGAAGCTCGACAACCTCGAGTTCGCTGAAGGCGGGATCGGCGACGTGCCGAGCCTCGAGCGCGCGGTGGATGGCGTCGACGCCGTGATTCACTCGGCAGGTTTGGTCAAAGCCAAGAAGCCGGAGGAATTTCATCGCACGAACTGCGGTGGCACCGTCAACCTGTTGGACGCCGCGCTGAAGCACAAGGACCGCATCAAGCGCTTCGTGCTCGTGAGCAGCCTCGCAGCAGTGGGACCGAGCGAAGACGGCAGCCCCGTCGACCCAGACAACGCACCTGGTCCGGTGACCCACTATGGGCGCAGCAAGCTCGCCGCCGAACACGCCGTACTAGCAAAGAAGGACGAGCTGCCAGTGACGATCATTCGTCCACCCGCGATCTACGGCCCCCGGGATCAGGAGATCCTCGCCTTCTACAAGGCGATCAACAACCGGGTGATCCCCTACTTCGGTACGACCGACAACCGCGTAAGCTTGATCTATGGCGCCGACGCCGCGGCCGCTTGTATCCGCGCGGTACTAACAGACACTCCGAGCGGCAGCGCCTTCTTCCTGGAAGATGGCAACGCCTACAAGTTCTCGGATATGATCGAACGCGTGGAGCAGGCACTCGGGAGGCGCGCCTGGTTGCGCTTTCCAATCCCGCGTCCTGTGATGGCGACTGCAGCCCTCGGCAGCGAGCTCTACGGCAAGGTTGCTGGAAAGGCCGTGATGCTCACCCGTGACAAGCTAAACGAGCTGTTCGCACCACACTGGGTCTGCAGCGCTGAAGAAACCAAGAAGGCGCTCGACTGGCAGCCCCAGGTGCTGTTCGAGGAAGGCGCGCGCATTACGGCTGACTGGTATCGCGAAGCGGGCTGGCTCTAGAGCCCATGGTTGCACCACGCTTGTTCGAGCACGACGCGGCGGTCAAAGGTGAAGTCTCACCGGGCTTCGAGGCAGTCAAGGCGGCGTTCGAGGCCAGTTTCCGCGAGGGAACAGAGTGGGGAGCTGGGCTCTCAGTCACTCACCAGGGACGCAACGTCGTGGATCTCTGGGGCGGCGTGCGCGACCGTGAACGTCAGATCCCCTGGCAACCAGACACACTCAGCACCGGCTTCTCCAGCACCAAGGGCCTGGTGGCTCTTTGCTTCTTGATGCTCGCCGACCGCGGGCAGCTCGACTACGACGCACCGGTCGCTGCCTACTGGCCCGAGTTCGGCCAACGTGGGAAGTCAGACATCAGCGTGCGCTGCCTACTCAACCACCGCTCAGGTCTGATCGGCGTTTCAACGCCCATCACCCTTGAGCTGATCGAGCATGAGCCAGAGCGCGTAGCGCAAATCCTCGCGGAACAGGTGCCGAGCTGGACGCCGGACACGAACCAAGGCTACCACGGGGTCACCTACGGCCTCTACGCCCAAGAGCTGTTCAAACGGATAGCCAACGAAACACTGGGGAGCTTCTTGAGTCGCGAAGTGAGCGCACCCCTCGACGCTGACGTGTATCTCGGCTTGCCACCGGAGCTCGAAGGGCGAGTCGCCAGAAACTACCCGTCGACGACTCGGGAGCGCATCTTCAACGTGGTGCCGCAGCTGCTGTTGACCACCAACGAAGGGCGCGTGTTCCGTCAAGTAGTGACCGGAGGAGACACCGCGCGCGCGTTCGCACATCCCGCAGAGCTTGGTCCTCGGGGACTCCACAACTTCAACTCACGGCGCGTTCACGCGCTCGAGTTGCCCTGGGCCAACGCCCTAGTGAGCGCGCGCGGGTTGTGTCGCGTCTACAGCGCGCTCGCGTTGGGTGGTGAGGTGGCCGTTCTGCCTGGAAAATCAGTGCGTCTGGTGCAGGCGGAGACGATCGGTCCAGTCATGGAGCGTCAGTCGTGGTCCGCGCAGGACCGGGTGTTGAGAAAGCCACTCGGCTGGAGCCAGGGTTTCCTCAAGGAAGAGACAGGTATGTTCTCTCCCAATCAGACCAGCTTCGGTCACCCTGGTGCAGGTGGCTCGATGGGCTGGTGCGATCCCGAGAACCAGCTCGCAATCGGCTACCTCGCGAACAAGATGGACTATCACATCCGCTCTCCACGAGCGCGCAAGCTGTGCAAGGCCATCTACGAGTGCTTGGGAGTGAGCGCTCGGGTGGTCTAGCCCCAGCGCTCCTCACCCCGAACCCGCACTGAACCGCGGCTTCTTACAACTGCGGCTTCTTACAACCGCGGCTTCTTACAACTGCGGCTAGTTACAACCGAAGCTAGTTGCAGCTGCGGACCCAGGTCAGGATGTCCTTGACCGCCACCACGCGGACTTCCGGCTTGCTCAAGGCGTAGTCCAAGAACTCCTCGATGGCTTCCTGGCGCTCTTGCGTGGTCGCGTTCTCCGGAGCCGTGTACTTACTCGAGTAGTAATCCGTGTGGGCGCCAAGCATGAACGGCGCGCGATTGCCTTGTAGCCGCAGGTCGAGACTGTATTTCAACGTCGCAACAAACTCAGCCTTGGTGAACTTGAAGGACACCCAGAGGTTGTAGTCAAAGCCGGTGATCTTCCCGCTCTCCTCGTCGAACCAGGACTGCAGCGCATGCAGCTTCGCGCGGAGCCCTGGCTGGATGCCATACTGGCTCGCGACGGAATCGGGCGGAACCACCAGAGGATACACGGGCATTTCCCACAAGCCTGGATGCCCCGTCATCGGCTCGGTCTTGGTCCCCCACTCGACGAGGAGCTGATGCACAGGAGCGCCGTTGTCGAGCGTGAAGGGCCAGTTGTAGTTCGTGCCATCCTGTTCCGACTGCCACCCTTCTTCGATGCTGGTGTCGTAGAACATCTTGTGCTGCTTCAAGACATCGAACAGCGCGTCGTCGTACTCCAGGAAGGGCGTGCGGAAACCAACTATACCTCCGCGCGGTACCCCCACCCCCTTGCTCGCGTCAGGGGAAAAGTTGTCTTCGTTCGCATCAAACGGAGCCGTTAGTAGGTCAATCGGCTTCTGCATCTCAGTGTTCCAACGGGTCGCGTCGAAACTGGAGCCATGATCGTGCTTGTCCGTGTGCAAGCCAATTTCATGACCGCCATCGTAGGCGGCGCGCCAGGCGCGCTTGACGAACGTCGGGCTCTCACTCATCCAGGTGTTGCCATAGACCGAGGTGAGGTAGAAGGTGTTGTGCACCGGCGTTCCGTCCATGTGTTTCCGCGCGGCTAGCATCTTCACCGCCCAGTCCATAGCGCCGGTGCCCGCGCTGCCCTCCAGGCCCGAGTAGCCATTGTCGTCCCAACCAATGCTCACAAACATCGGCACTTCGTTCGGCGACTTGCCGCCGGGTGGGCTCTGAGACGGAGCCACGTTCTCGCTGTAGTCGTAGCTCGACGTGTCGATCTGCTTGCAGCCTTCGACGGCGCCGGTTCCGCCCCCGCCACCGGCACCGCTACCACCAGCGCCACTCCCGCCTTGCCCTGCGGATCCACCCTGGGCGCCGCTGCCGCCCTGGGCGCCGCTGCCACCTTGCGCCCCGCTGCCGCCCTGCGCCCCGCTGCCGCCCTGGGCCCCGCTGCCACCCTGCGCCCCGCTGCCACCCTGCGCCCCGCTGCCGCCCTGGGCCCCGCTGCCACCCTGCGCCCCGCTGCCGCCGTTGACTCCACCGGAGTCCGCGGAGCATCCCGCAAAGCCGAGCACCAAAGCCAGTAGTCCCACCCGTGTCGTCAGCATGGAGAGCAAGTTAGGGTGACTCCATTCGCCGCGA
>JBFXBK010000389.1:0-8689 GCA_050183255.1 Polyangiaceae bacterium
TCCTCACCGTGCGGGTGATTCCGCCGCCAGGAGCGCCTCCCTCAGGCGCGGGAAGCACTCCGCCGAAGGCCTCGTAGCTCGGCCCCTCTTGGCTTTGTCGCTTGCGAATCAGATAGACCGGCTGGGCCGCAGAAATTTTCGCGGATGAAACACCATTCCGGGTGAGCGTGCTGAAGGTGGCCGTCAACGTCCCCCGTCCTTGGAGGTCAGGTTGGTCGGCTGGCACTCCGGAGGAATAGCCAGCGGCCGGAAGCTCGGCGATAAAGTTGGTTGGCGTGCATTCCACGCCATCGACGCTCCCGGTCGTGATGCATTTGAGCGCATCGATGCCCTGGGTGATAACAAAGCTCTCTGCCGGAGCACCGCTAAGGTCAGGCACGCCGTAGATGGTCACGCCAAGGTTCTGAACGTTCCCCATCCCGTCGGGACTGCCAATCTCCCACTTGATTCGATGCTCGCCAGCTTCTGCCTTCAGACCATCGATGAAGCCCTGAAAAGCGCTGCCAAGCCCAGGATCCATCGCGGTCTGACTCGCAGCCGCTTGGACCACACTCGAGGTGCGCTTCACGGCATCCATGCCACGCAACGCACCCGACGTCGCATACTGCGGACTCGTGGGATCACTCGCCGCGGAGTTTGGCGACGCACCCACGAAGTTCACGGACAAGGCGGCGCCCGAGAGCTGACTCTGGGGAGGCTGCAAGCCCAACACGCCACCGGCACCGTTTGGGGTGTGCACCGTGTTGAACACCCGCGTTTCAGCGCAGAGGTAGTCGTTTGCCGATTCGAGCTCCGCGACACTCACGCCGAGGGAGCTCGCGAGGTCGCCCACGCTGGTGACAGGCGTCTGGCCCTGCTCTGTTTGGTACAAGGCGAAGCGATTGACGAAAGCGATGAGGTCGCCGTCCGCTGTCGGCTTCACTTCTAACGCGCGCATGAGTTGGGTGATTGATCGCGTACGATCCGTCAGTCCGGGCGGGCAAACCGGCACCTGCATTGGACTCGCTGTCCCCGGGGTGCAGTCCGTGGTGGATGGAGTGGGGCCTGGAGCCGGGGGGTTATTCGGGTCGATCGCGCCGAAACCGATGAAGTTAGCGATGGTCCGCGCGGAATCGACATCGCCGTTCCAAATGAGATCGGCTCCCTGCTTGGGGGAGAGCTTCATCGCCTGGGTCTCGGCAGAGCCCTTCATATCCGCGACGGCGCGGTGGACCGACTTCTGGTACTCGATCGCGCCGTCCATGTACGACTGGACAAAGATGTCCGTGAATGTCGGGACGCGGTTGTTCTCATCAGCGGACAGGCCGGTCGACGTGCCGTTAGCATCCTCGGTCGCGAACACTTGAGCGCACGTCTGTCCGCTCCCAGCGTCCGCGGTCGCCATCAGCTCGCCGATGCGAGTCGCGTACTGGTGCGCAAACGTACCGATTCGCGCAAGGGAAGCTTGGCCGGGCGTCGCCGGCGCAGAGAAGCGAATGCTGGAGGCAACGGGTTCGCCGGGGAGCTTATCCAGATCAGACTGAGCGATGCCGAAGTCGCTCAGGTCGATGTTCTGCTCCGCGTAGTCCGGCCCAAACTCAGACCACGCGAACTCGACGTCCGTCGGTGAAGTCTCGATCTCCTTGGCCAGGTAGCCGATGCAGTTGGCGATGCGAGTCTGGCAAAGGGAGGCCTTGCATTCGCGGAGGTGGCTACCGGTGACTGTCGGCAAGGGTATGGCAAGGTCGAACCCACCCGAATCCGTGAAGTTGGCAGGTGCGAACTCACCGCAGAGTTTGTCGTCGTCTCGTAGGACGTTCCGATAGACGCACCACTGCATGAGGAGCTGGGCCATGCCACCATCGCCCTCGCCGGGAGCAGGCGCGGGCATGTGTAGAGTCACAGACTCCCCGTCGCCAACATCAACCTGGAAGGGGACCGAACGCGTCTGCTGGAGTGGCTGCTGTTGAGGTGTCGATTTTACCTGGGGAGCCGGATCGTCGGAGCCGCAACTGAGCGCTCCAAGACCGACCATCCCGATGAGGGGGCCCCTAAAGAGGCGACGCAATTTGAACTGTCCCATGTCTTCTCCAGTCCTTCAGCCGAGGCGAAGCCTCGGCGAACACTCACAGCGGATCCGCGCAGCAGCGGAACCCCGTTCGGGCATCTACTGTCTTGATACTCAGCTTCCAACGCACGTCGCAGTGGCTGTAGCCACTCGAGCTGATGAATGAGCCCATCGCGTCGCACTGCACCGGGTTGCTCTGGGTTGCCGGGTCCCAGCATCCACCCCATTCGCGTACGTTTCCCTGGATGTCGACGATGGCCTGGTTAGGGCTCGTTCCAACGCAGAGCGGGAACGCCCCGACCTCATGCAAAGCGTCGGCGTAGCACTCGTCAAACATGTCCGAGTCGTACGCAGTCAGGCAGGTTTGGTGCAGCTCATCGTTGCGGTTTGGGTCCACGAGGGGCCTCAGCCACTCGCTCCCGATCGGGCGGCAGATCCGCTTCCCGGCCCACTTGCAGTAGGCCGTGGCATCACAGTAGTCGACGAAATTTCGCGGGAAATTCAGCCCATAGTTGTCCAGCGGCTGCCCGTAGTCGACGTTCCAACTGCAGATCGCCGGTTGCCCCGCGTAGTTCCCTGTCATTGCCGTGAGGAAGTCGCGGTACTGACCTTCGGTCACCTCGGTGTTGTCAACGCAAAGGGTCGAAGAGATCTTCGTCATCGCGGGACCGTGGGTGCCGGGGCAGAGCGGACCAGAACCGCCAGTGCCTGCTGTGCCACCAGCGCCGCCACCGCTGGTTCCACCGGTGGCGCTGCCGGCCGTGCCGCCAGTTCCACCGGGACCTGAACCGGCCGCTCCGCCGCTTCCGCCGGACATGCCACCGACGCCCGCGCCTGCTGCAGAACCGCCTACTCCGCCGTCACCACCCGCACCAGCATTGCCCCCCACACCGCCATTGCCACTCGCGCCTCCTGCACCCCCAGCACCTGAGCCACCGTTGCCAACACCGGCGTTTCCGCCGTTCCCTGAGCCGCCTGAAGCACCACCGGCTCCGCCACCGCCCGCGCCACCATCGTTCGGGCAGATGCAGTCGCCGTAGCGAGTGCCGGTGATGTCACACGCTTGCGCGCCAACTTCACCCTTGCCTGGGCAGAAGCAGGCCTGGGTTGTTCCGGGATCGCAGACGACGGTCCCGGTGGGCGCGGGGTCGCTCGAGCCGCAGCCGGGCGCCGATAGTAGCATCAGTGAAACACCGGCGACGGCGAGACACACGTTGAACGGAATCTTGGGAGAGTTCTTCATACGGACCTCGCTAGGCGGGTGGAGGGCCGGGGGCAAGTAGAGCGGTATTCGGACGCGTTCAGACCCAGTTGCGCGCAATTTTGGGCGCCCGCCCGACATCTGGGTTCAGACAAAGGGCGGCCAGCCGCGTGCTTCTGGGAGCACTCGTTCAGGGGTCTTGACATTTGCGCACGGAAACACCCAAGCAAGGCTCCGCGCCTACCGAGAGGTATCGGATCTGACACGATGGGGCAAGATGGATTCGACTCGCCCCGCTCGCTTTTCTTTGTAGAAACGACCGCGCGGCAGCGAGCTCTGGATCCGCTCGGTCTCCGTACTCATCGCCCTGTGGTCGGGCCACGTCATAACGCGGGCTTACGCCGGCGGGCGTTGCAACATTGAAAGGGACCCTAGCGAGACTGAGATCTGTCACGCGCGGGTGACGCGACCGATCGTCGCACGCGTCGGTAGCGTCCTGGCGCGATCAGCTCGAGCTCGTGGTGAGTTCGCATCAGCCGACCAGCTGCTGCCACCACGGTCGAGCGCTCGACGTCGGGCAGCGCTTCGCAGAGGTCTTGCAGGCTCCACTCGCGTCGACTGGCCTGGCTGCTCACGACCTCGCGGATCCGTGTCGTGGCGCTCTTCGCAGGTCTTGGCTTCGCATTCAGCGATCGGTGTCCAGAGCAGAACGGGCATTCCAGTGGGCGCTTGTTGCGGCGCCGCTGGCCAACGCCAGCTAGCCAAACATGCCGCTTGACGTCAGGACACTGCCACCACACTTGCTTGCCGCTCATCTCGCCCACGTCGTGGGGTCGTAGCTCACCGTTCTTCGTCGGATGCCATTGCGCTGCGAGCGCTGGGGCACGCACGGCCAACGAGTGCTCCCTCGCGACGCGCGCTCCACTACAGAAGGGGCAGCCTGTGTTCCGATTGGCGCGTGCAGTCACGCTCGCCTGCCATACGTGCCCCTGGTCGCACTGCCACCACACGTGGCGGCGCGTTCCCCGAACCACGTCGTGGGGCGTGAGCTCGCCGTTTCGCGGCTGGTGCCATTGCTTGCTCAGCGCCGGATGAGTCGCCGCGAGGCTATTGCTGGACGTGGCGATGCGGTTGATGCAGACGGGACAACCGCGCACCTCCCCCCCTGAACTCATGTGGGCTGTGCGCGCATTCACAGCGACTCTCCAGGCGTGTCCGCGTTCGCACTGCCACCACACACGCTTTGCGGAACCAGGCACGACGTCTTCGGGGCGCAGCTTACCGTTCTTGCTCGGGTGCCACTCAGCAGCAACGTGCGGATACACCGCGGCCAGTGAATTCGTCACGGAAACGGACCAGCCCGCGCAAAACGGGCAGTTGTGTCCAGCGATGCGCGCGGCGAGGCTCTGACGCCAAACGTGATCGACCCCTTTTGAGCAGCTCCACCACACGAAGCGTGTGCTCCCCCCGACCAGATCCGTTGGGCGGAGCTTCGCGTTCTTGGTCGGGTGCCACTCCCGTGCAATCCTCGGGGAAACAGCCGCGAGGCTATTGGTCTTGCTCAGGCGACGATTGGCGCAGAACGGGCAGCCGAGTCGCTTGCCTCCCGTGCGGCCAGCGACCGAGCCACGCCACTCGTGATCGGGCCCCTTCGGGCACTTCCACCACACCTGCTCCGAGGAGCCGCTCACGATCTCCTTGGGCGTGCGCTTGCCATTCTTGGTCGGGTGCCACTGGGCGGCGACTTCGGGCGCCACGGTCGCTAGGCAGTTGGTCACGGACACGAGGCGCCCTGCGCAGTACGGGCAGCCAGTCCACACGCCCCGTTTCCGCGAGCGATGGATCACACGCCGGAACTCGTGATCGGGTCCTTCTGGGCATTTCCACCAGGCAAATAACGTCGAGTTGATGCCGATGCGCCAGGGTAGGAGGCCGCCTTCCTCGTTCTTTGGGCCGTCCCAGTGGCGGATGAGATCTGGGTCACCAAACGGCGTGCGCTCGGGAGGCACGAGGGTCATGCCCCTTGCGGCCGCGGCTCGCCGGAGGCGAGAGGCTCGACGAGGAGGAAGGGCTGCCTCAACGGCCTCCGCTCCGTACAACGAGCGGCTCAGGTAACCCGTGGGCTTCACGAGCCCCTCGAGCGTGGCCTTCACGTCACTCGGGCTGACGCTGATCAGATCGGCGATCTCGGAAAGCTCGAGCATGGAGACGCGAGTGCGGGGAGGCATCGCCCCTCTCTACCGCGATCCCGACCGCTATCCCCGCACTAGTTGCACAGCGACAGCGGCGCGCACAGCGAGGTGTTGGTAGTTGGGAGGCAACAACCACCCTTGCAGTCGGCGTCCTTCGAGCATTCCGCAGCGCACAGCCCCTGACCATCGCCGCGCACGTCGATGCAACGGGCGCCGGTGCAGCAATCGGCAGAGACGTCGCACGCGCCACCAGTTGCAACGCATGTGGTTCCGAGGCGATCGTTTCTCGGCCCGTAGTCGCTCGGAGAACCCCGGGGACTACTCCCTCACGTAGCCCGACGTCTCGTGTGAACCATCGGATGAACTCGGTGGCGCCATCGTTGCGCAACCCCGCTCTTGGCGTTGCACCCCGCTCGACTCAACCGTTCTTCCGCTTCTCAAATGAGACAGCGCTGGCCTGTTGTTTGCTTTGACGGCGCGCATGCGGAGTATGCGGGCATTCGCGTTGCTTGGATGTATGGGAGTCGCTGGGTGCGCAGTCGGCTCGGAAGAGGACGTCGGGAGCACCGCTTCGTCGGCGATACTGGGCGCCACGAAGCCACCACGAGGGACCCCGTCCCCCGATGTGTCCGGCTCGCGCATCAGCCCCGGGTTGCTCCCGCGGCGCGTCTTGAGTGAGACCGAGCTCGACGCCGTGCGGGCCAACGAGGGTGAGCGCTCCAAGCTGGCGCTGGACCGTGCGCGGACGGAGCCCGAGCGCTATGGCCTCTCGCAACACTTCGACGTCGAAGCCGGTCGCGTGATCACCGACGAATACGGCTCGACCCACGTCTACCTGAAGGCCTCGTACCAGGGGGCGCGTGTATACACCCAGGCGACCGTGCACATTGATTCCTCGGGGCAAGAGTACTTTCCGTTCCGCCCACCGCAGGCTCTGGAGTCAGCGACACCGGTGGCGCCCGCCCTGACCGCAGGGCAGGCGCTGGGGCGGCGCTATTTCAAGCGTTCGCCCCCCAGCGCGAGCGCGACCCTCAGCTACATGCCCCACTACGCGTTCAACGGGGTGGCATACGCGATAACGGGTTTCGACCCGGTCTACTTGGTCAGCGACGGCTTCGATCTGGGGAGCACCTGGCACATCGATGCAATCAACGGAGAGAAGCTCCGCGCCGTATCCAACCTCAACGAGATCGTCTACCACCGGGGTTACTCTCAATACAGCGGGACGGTTAGCCTCAAGACTCAGACCACGTATTCGGGTCAATGGTACCGCCTGTGCGATCTGACCAAGCACACGACCAGCGCAATCTGCACGCACTGGAACATGGACGACTCTGGCAATCGCTTGGATTCGCCGCAGGTGGTGATCGACAGCAACGACGTCTGGGGCAATGGCATGAGCCCGCCGTTCGGAGCGACGAGCGGACTCACGTCGACCACCGGCCAGACCGTTGCGGTCGACGCGCACTTCGGTATCCACAACGCCTGGACGCTCTTTGATCGCGTGTTTGGGCAGCGCAAGGGCCCGTTGCCTGGTGGGGCGCCCATCAGCATCGTTATCCGTGCGGATCCGTGCGTCGCCGGTGCAAACGACGCGGACATCCAGTTTGGTCAGGCGTGTGAAGACTCCGGGCCTCTGGTCACGCCGGACATCACCGGCCACGAGCTCGCGCACATGTTCTATCCCCTCTCGGGTAACGCCGAGTGCAGCGGCCAAGCAGGCGGGAGCTGCGAGGCGTTCGGCGACCTTTTTGGGACGTTGGCCGAACACTACCTGCGCGGGGGTGCGCTCGCCAACGGCTCGACCACCGTACCCAACTCCGCCACGGGGGCGAACTGGACCTTGGCTGAACAAACCGGGTCCACCACGCGCTACATGTACAAGCCCAGCATGGACGGCGTGTCAGAAGACATCGCTGACTTGACCCGGGACCCGTCAGAAGGCAACCGCCACGACATGACTGGTCCGCTGAACCGAGCCGCGTACTTCATCGCCCAGGGTGCTGAGCCCTACAGCTTCCTCCCTGGCTCCAACAACGACCGAGCTAGCGTGCTGCTACTTCAAGGGGTAACCGGGATCGGCAACACCGACGTCGGGCGCATCGCCATGGGCGCCCGCGGCTACGTGGGCAACGGCAGCTACCTCGAGATCCGCGATGCCTGGATGATCAGCGCAATTGATCGCTATGGTTGGTGCGCCGAACCGACCAAGGTGGTCGAGGACGCGTTCGCCGCCGTGGGGATCGGGCCTGCGGCGGATCGGAGTGCGCCGGAGATCACCCTCGACGTGACCCAGCAGGACGACGAGCTGAGCATGGACGTCGAGGTCGTCGAGCCTCGAGGGATCCGCTTCCCGATCGAGGTGTTCCTCGACGGCCAGCTGATTTCGAGCCAGAACGTCTCGTCCTTCCATCTGGATCACCCGTCCGCCGCGCTGAGCAGCGGACCGCACGAGGTGCGAGTTCGAGCCAGCGACACGGAGTGCAACCAGGCGACTGAAGTCACGAGCGTGAACGTCGACAACAGCGCGCCGGTTTTTCAGAACATCACGAAGCTTGGCCTCGCCAAGTTCCCGGTCTTCAACGTCGACATCAGTGACACCTCAGCGGTGACGCTCGAGGTGTTCGTCGGCAACATCTTGCTAGCGACGGTCACGCAGAGCCCGTACACGGTTCAGATTGACACCTCCAACTGGCCGACGGGTGTGTATGAATTGACGTTCGTCGCAACGGATTCACACGGAAACGCAGCGAGCGAAACGTACACCATCTTGGCGGACAACACGCCCCCGATACTCGCGCTCTCCGCCGAGGGTTCCTCCCCTCCCTTCTTGATCGACGCAGCGGTGATCGACAACACCTCGGTTACGGTGATCATGAAGGAAGATGGCGTGGAGTTCGCCACGGTGACGACCGCACCTTGGGAGGCCTACTACACTCCAACCAGTCCGGGTCCCCACACCATCACGGCCGAGGCGATCGACGCCTACCTCAACGTCAGCACTGTAGAGATCGCCGCCCCCGAGGACCTGACCCCACCGGACGTCATCTTCGAATACACCCACAGCGGTTCCCCACAAATCCGCGTGGATGTGACGGACACCTGCGACATCCAGTATCCGTGCCAGGTCTACTTGGACGGCGACTTGCTCGCCAACGCGACGGACACCCCCTATATCAAGGACTGGACTCCGGGGACGCTGACGAGTGGCAACCACATCGTTGAGGTCGAGGTCGAGGACAACTGCGG
>JBFXBK010000390.1:0-8568 GCA_050183255.1 Polyangiaceae bacterium
CGCGCCTGACCTGAAGGCCGAGGCCAGCCCGGAAGCGATCGAGCGCGGGAAGTACCTGTTCGAGCACCAGCTCGGCTGTGGCGAGTGTCACACCGAACGGGACTGGACGAAATATGGCGGCCCAGCGAAGGGCGCCAGCGCTGGAGGCACCCCCGACTGCTGGGGCAAAGACTACGGGCTGCCAGGCGAGGTCTGCTTCCCCAACCTCACACCAGGCAGCGGTGGCTTGAAGGACTGGAGCGACGGTGAAATCGCACGTGCGATCCGTGAAGGCGTCGATAAGGACGGCAAAGTGCTGTTCCCCATCATGCCCTACGATAACTACAAGTCCTTGTCGGACGCGGACACCAAAGCGGTGATTGCGTACATGCGTAGCCTCCCTCCAGTCGACGCCGAACGCACGAAAACTCGCATCGACTTCCCGGTGAGCTTCTTCATCAAGTTCGCTCCAAAGCCGCTGACTGGCCCGGTCGAAGAACCGAACCGCGCCGATCCGGTTGCCCTGGGGAAATACCTGACCACGGTGGCTGGCTGCCGTTCGTGCCACTCTCAGGTCGACAAGGAACATCAGCCTATCCCTGGCTACGAGTTCGCTGGGGGGCAGCTGTTCGCCGGACCCTGGGGCAAGGTGCGAAGTGCAAACCTGACGCCGGACACGGAGACGGGCCTCAAGCTGACCGAAGCGCAGTTCATCCAGAAGTTCAGCTCTCACGCCGACGAAGCCGTGCAACGGCCTGTAGAAGCAGCGCAGAACACGCCCATGCCATGGCTCGCCTACGCCAAGATGCAGGAGTCCGACCTGAAGGCGATCTTCGCGTTCTTGAAGACCGTGAAGGCGGTCAAGCACAAGGTCGAGATCCGCGCCCAGTGACCCGTAGCGCGTGCTCGCGAAGCGGGACTCAGCGCAGAATCAACGCGTAGGGCAGCGTGGCCAGCGTGTGCTCCCCGCTCAGCACCGGCGAGAACGCTTGTGCATGAGGCAACATCGGCTCGGTGACTTTGCCAAGCCAGCTCTCGCGCTCAGCGATCGCGCGCTCCGCTGCAGCCAAGAGCTGCTCTGCGCTGGCGTTGTCATTTCCGCCTAGAATATCGAAGAGACCATCTGCACCACCCTCGACGGTGAGCGGCACGTCTCCCTCGAGCTTCGCCAAGACCTTCGCGCGCTCAATCGCGTCGCGCAGTCCGCCGAGCGTGTCCACGAGGCGCTTGTCCTTGCCTTGAGAGCCGCTCCAGATCCTGCCCTGAGCGTTCGGCTCGACGTCGCTCACCTTCAAGCCTCGCCCATCCGCTACCCGCTTGAGGAACAGTTGGTAGGTACCTTCCATCAGCTGACGCATGCGCTCCCGCGTCGCATCGTCCCAGGGTTCGAGAGGCGACATGAACGCCGCGCGCGCCTTCGCCGACGGCTCGGGGCTGGCGGGGATGGTGACGGCGTTGATACCTTGGCTGGCCAGGGCCTCGTTGAAGGTGAATTTGCCGCCCACCACGCCAATCGAGCCAACGATGCTCGTGCGCTCCGCGAAGATCTCGTTCGCCGCGCAGGCCATGTAGTAGCCGCCGCTGGCTGCCATGGACCCGACGGAAGCGATCAGCGGCTTCTTCTCGCGCACCTGCATCAGCTCGTGCCAGAGCAAGTCACTCGCGAGCGCCGAACCGCCGGGGGAATCAATGCGCAGCACGACCGCCTTCACGGAGTCGTCCTTCGCCAGGCGGCGAAGCGTCTTGGTGAGAGAGCTCGCGGCGATGCCACCACCGAAGCCGCCAGACCCCATGGCGATGCCGCCCACCGCGGGCACCACGGCGATGCGATCCGCGCCAGCGGCGCGCCGGTTCGCCCCCGAGATGGAGCGAATCAGCGCCGCGAGGCCGTTGCCGCCACCGCCACCACTGCTGTTGGGGCCGAACACGCCGCGGACCTTGTCTGCTGTACCGCGCTGCTTCGCGTCTTTTAGCGCGTCGGACTCATAACCGATGTCGTCGATCAGCTTCTTGGTCTTCGCTTGATCGGCGCTCCAGGGGCCATCTTCCAGCGCGACCTCGGCGCCTGGCCGCTGTTTCTTTACGGAATCAATCCAGGTGGTGCGAATGGATCCCAGCACGACGGTGAGGCTCTCGCGCGCCTCAGGGCTAGGCTCCTCGCGGGTGAACTGCTCGGCGAAGCTCTTGTATTTGCCCATGTGAAGGAAGTCCGCCTGGACCCCCAGCTTGTCGAGGACGCCCTTCAGGAAGACGATCTGTCCTGCTAGTCCCACGGTCTCGACGTCACCGGCGGGGCTAAGCCAGATCCGGTCGCAAGCCCTCGCGGCGAACAACGAGAGCGAGTTGCCGAACGCATGAGCGTGGCAAACCACGGGCTTCCCGCCCTCTCTGAGCGTCTCGAACAGCCTACCGAGCTCCTCCGCTCGTGCCCAATCAAGGCTCCCGCCACCCAGGCTGACGTAGATCGCCCCTACGTCCTCCGTGTCCTGGGCGTCTTTCAACGCGGAAATGAGCCCGACGTAGGTGCGGCTCGGCGGAATGCCGAAGAGGCCGCCAGCGTCGGTCGACTCGGGCGCGCCGGCGCTCAGGTCGAATGAGAGCACAGTCTTGTCGCCATAGCTCACGCTTGCGGACGGGGCGGGCGAGCCACTCTCGCTGGAGTGTTCCTCGCGTGGTCTCGAGCAGCTTGCGATGAGCGCGCCACACAGCAGCGCACAACTGAGCGCCCGCCACTTCGCATGCTTCCGCGAGGTTACGAATGCCCGCGCGTCCCGGGAACCCGTATCGGGGCAGTTTGCGTCCGAGCTACTCGGGGAGATCGGTGGTGTCGATGTGAGGCGTCTCTGGCTCATCAGGCTTCTCTGCAGTTGCAGTCGCCGTGGCGGTGGGCTTGGGCGTTGGCTCGCTGGTCGGCGCTGGGTCCACGTTCCCAGCGGCCTTGGCCTTGTTGTACTCCGAGATGCGCGCCGCCGCCTTCTGCCCGTACGGTGTGCCAGGACCCGCGTTCTCGAGCACGCGTTGGTACAGACTCACGGCCCCGGCCTTGTCACCGGCAGCCCACTTTTGGTCGGCCTTCCCTAGCAACGCGGGGATGTAGTTCGGGTTCTTCTTCAGAACCTCGTCGTACGCCTCGCTCGCGGCGCCGGTATCCTTTTTCCGGGCGGCAACATCCCCGAGTCCAGCCAGGGCCTCGGTGTTGCCCGGTTGCTTCGCTAGTACCCCGCGGAATAGTTGCTCAGCCTTGTCGAGCTGGCCCGCCTTGAGGGCGGCGTTGGCTTGCGTGAGCATCACGCGGAAGTCCCCGGTGGGCATCGGCTCACCCGCCGCAGTCGGCCCCGCCGACTCGGTGATGGCGGGCAGCTTGCTCGGGTCCACCGTGGGGACCTCTTCGTCAGTCCCCGCGTCCTTCGCGCTTTCGTAGCGCTTCACGAATTCGCGCAGCTCGTTCACCAGGGGGTGAGGGCGAATGGCACCAGAAATCTTCTCAAGCTCGCTCTTTGCGCCTGCCAGATCTCCGCTCTTCGTCAACGCGTAGATCAGAGCTGCGCTGGCACGACCTGGACCAGTCTCCGCGGATTTTGCCGTGCGGAGACGGTCAACGATCGCACTCCAGTTTGGCTGCTTCTCGGCCATGTCGAGCGCCGCGAGAACGTAGGCCGTCTCCGGCTGAGACGCCGTGGAGGAGATGGACGCAACGTGGGCGCGCGCCTTCTGGAGCTCACCTTGCAGGCGCAGCGCGTCGACGCGTGCGCGTATCACGCTGGCATCATCCGGCGCTGCAGCCTCCGCCGCCGCGGCAGCGCTCAGCGCTTTGCGCACCCGCACCGCGAGCTCACGATGGGTGATCTGGACCAGTTCGTCGTCGCTCGGGTCGAGCAAGCGCAGCTTGAGCCACACGATGTCTGCGCGGGCTGCTTCGAGCCGGGCCTGAGCCACCAACACGCCTGCGTCGTGTTCTCCAAGCGCGCTGGCCTTGTCGTATTGCTCCTTGGCGCCTTCGAAGTCCCCATCTGCGAGGGCCTTGTTTCCACGCTCGACCAACGTCGCGACACGCGCGTCGGAGGCGGCGTTGGCAGGTTCTTCAGTCGCGGCGCTCTTCAGGTAGTCCCGTCCCACGGTCAGGCCGACGAGCACCAGCGCGCCAACGAGCACGACACCGACGATCCATCGCGAACGCTGGCGACGCGAAGGGGGCACCTGGGTCATGAAGCGCGCGTCGCCCGTCTCCTCGTAGCTGCGGTACGCATCGCTGACGTCCGTAGGCGTGGGAGTGTGCTGAAGCGGTTCCTCCTGGATACGCACGTTGGAGGGTGGCGTGAGCCGCGCCTCGGGGTGCGATGGTCTGCTGCTGTGTAGCGCGCTCGTCGGTGGGCTCAAGTCGGAATCTGGCAGCGGATTCCGAGGAACTGTCGGGGGATCCGGCTCGATATCGATGTCAACCGGCGCGACCGCTGGGGGCGGAGGCGTGCTCGGGAGCTTTCGACCGGGGATTGGCGGCTTGCTACGCGTCGGCTTCGGTGGAGGCGTTGACGGGCGGCGTTGCGCAGGCGCAAACGCAGCCTCTGGCGGCGGGGGATTGGAGGGCGCCCGCGGCGGATGCGGCGTGGGCGGCAGCGGACGACTGCCCAGGCCACTCGACGTGGAACGTTTCCCCGCGGGTGGAGGCGCACTGCTGTTGCGACGGAAGAACGGCTCGAGCTCGGCAATGGAACTCAGTGCTCGTGGAGGGCCACCACCTCGCGACAGCAAGTCTTCAGGTCCGATCTGGCGCTGGCTGATGCCCTTCTGCAGATCGCGCAACGACGTGTACACCAGCTCGCGCCCGCTGGTCGTCCGCACCACCCAGCGCTCAGGGCCGCTCGGGTTGCCTGCGGGATGGACCTTGAATTGGTGCCCGCAGTTCGTGCACTTCACCGTCGTGCCACGGTCGCTGACCAGGGCATCATCGAACTCGTACTCGGTTCCACAGCGTGAACAGCTAACGTCCATCGAAGTCTTGGGTGGGTTGTTGTGTTCTGTTCACGCGCATCGCGCGTCGAGCGGCCGCACGGCGTGAACCGCAGATCAGGTCGCCCAGGCGGTGAGTACGATGAGTGTCGCTGGACCAAGCGAGGGCGCAGCGGCAAACGCGAGCAGTTGGCATGGTGCCAAGCAACGCTAGCACCTTCTTCCCCAAGCAAGCGCCTGAACAACGCGAACTTTTGCGCCCGCCGAGCGCGTGAACGCGACTTCACCCTCCCCCCCAAAACCCGACTCACACCTGGCTTCGGCGCCTACCGAACCCGAGCCGGAGGGGCCCCCGCGGCTCACGTGGCAAGCGTGCAAAACACCGAGATAAAATTGGTTTGGGCAGCGGCGCGAGGGCCCACACTTCCGGCGCTCCGAGGAGCGAAAGCGCCTGGCTTGTCTGAGGCACGCCGCTTGCTAACCTCCCAGGGGCGGCGACCACGAAGCGCCGCAGGGCAGATGTCGAGGCCCCTGGGGGCCCCCGAGTTGTTTTCTTTCGCGCACTCGAGCGCGAGTTCTTCGCGCCTGGTCGGCGTGGAGCTGCAGGAGACCGAAACATGAAGCGAGTTTGGCTGCTAGGCGCGACGTTACTGTCTTCAATGGCCCTTGGTGGTTGTCCGCTGTACCCCGACGAGCCCGCATACTGCGACTACAACTCGGACTGCGGCTCCGGCTTCGTTTGCAACGGCTACGGTGAGTGCATTCCGGATGGCCGCAACGACGTCCAGTGCACGTCGCCTGCGCAATGCGGTGTGAACGAGACCTGCGGCGCGGACAGCCAGTGCCACCCAGGGGACTGCAGCTTCGTCGGCTGCCCCGCGGGTTACAGCTGCGTGCGCGATGAGAGCGCCCGCTTCAGCTGCCAGGACACGCTTGGCACTGGCGGTAGTGGCGCCGCGTCGTCAGGTGGCGCCGGCGGTGCGACCGCTGGAACCGGCGGACTGGCGAGCGGTGGAGCGGCGACTGGCGGCGCAGCAACCGGTGGCGCGAGCACAGGTGGCGCGAGCACCGGTGGCGCGAGCACAGGTGGCGCAGCAACGGGTGGCGCGAGCACGGGCGGCGCAAGCACGGGCGGCGCAGCGACTGGCGGAGCAGCAACCGGTGGCGCGAGCACAGGTGGCGCAGCAACGGGCGGGGCAAGCACGGGTGGCGCGGCGACGGGCGGCGCGAGCACGGGGGGCGCAGCGACTGGCGGGGCTGGTGGCGCTACGGCAGGTGCTGGCGGCGCCTGATCACTTCACGACGCGCAAGTAGGGCGGGAGCTTACGCTTCCCATCCTGCTTCTCTTCGGCGGCCGGCTCCGGATCGGGGCTGGCCGTTTCCGCGTGGTCTTTCGCATCCTCTGCTGGCGGCGCCTCGTCTGGCTCGCTCGGCAATGCGGCCAACGCGGGGCGCGCAGACTTGGGCTCAGCCGCAGCGGGGGCGTCAGCCGCAGCGGGGACGTCAGCAGCAGCGGGGGCCTCATCAGGTGCGCCATCCGTTGAATCGTCAGTGGCCGACTGTCCCTCCGCGCCCGCTTCCGCTGCGTCTGCCTCCGCGCGCAGCGTCTCGGGCTCATCCGCATCCCCGGCATCCGCATCGTCCTCGCCCACTGCGCGCAAATGAGGCTTCTTGCGCGGCGCCTGTTGCTGGGTGCCCTTGGCGTTCGCCTGCGCAGCGACCTCCGCGGGTACGTCGTCGGGCCACACCATGCCGCGCCCGTCTTCACCCACCAGCGCGTAGATCGCGCTCCACGGCAAGAGACAGAAGTGAGGCGTGCGGTTGAAGCTCAAGGTGCAGCTGATCGCTTCGTCGTCGACCTCCAGATCACGGATCGGCACCGCCATGTTGAGGCCTATTTGCAGCACCAGCTGCGGTTGCTTCTTGAACCAGGGCGGCACCCGCACTTCTTCACGCCGAGGGTCGAGGTGAATGAACACGGTGGACCGCTGGAGCAGCGCGAGCGCGACCTCTTTCTTTGGCGGCAGAGCTTGCATCGGCGCCTGCACCCATACCGCCCCAGCGTGCGGAGCGCCAGATGTAAGGCACGCTGCGCGAGCCACACAGGTCGCTGAACTCGTTGATTCCATTCAACATGCGCGTACTCCGCCGGCTCCCAACGGCGCGGCGCGAGATTGTTGCGGGGCGCTGCGTCTGCCCCACGCTAAGATGCCGGGATGCGCTTTGGTTCCCTCCCGACATCGCGAACCCTATCAATCCTCGGACTCTGCGGCGTGAGCTTGCTCGCCGCCTGTGCATCCGACAAGACCACTGAAGAAGGCGGTGAGGGAGGCAGCGCGGGCGCTGCCGGTTCCGCGGGGAATGGCGGAACGGGAGGCGACGTGATCGCCGGTAGCGGCGGTGACGCAGGCACCGCGGGCACTGGCGCGATGGGAGGCACCGCAGGCACCGGCGCGATGGGAGGCACCGCAGGCACCGGCGCGATGGGAGGCACCGCAGGCACCGGCGCTGGCGGCAGTTCCGGTTCCGCAGGGAGCTCCGGCAACGGCGGGATCGGCGGCGTGGGCCCCGACGCCACCATCACCGACGGCGCCGAAGATCGCATCCTGCTCACGGGTCTCGTCGTGACGCCAGATCAAGCCTTCGACGGCCAGGTGCTGGTCGAAGGGGAAGACATCACCTGCGTGGAGATGGGCACTGGCTGCGAAGGTCAGAGCGGCGCCAGCGGCGCGACCCGCATCGACACCAACGGCATCATCCTGCCCGGCTTGATCGACACGCATAACCACATCTTGTTCGATATCTTTGACAATGATGACTGGGTGCCGCACTTGCCCAGCACGTGCGCGGACCGCACCGACTGCGTGAACGGGAGCGCCTACTGCAAGAGCAACGGAACAGACAATGGCGACTGCGACTGCGTGGACAACGTGTGCCGGTACACGAACCACGAGCAGTGGGGCAATGAGGCCGAGTACAACCAGATGCTCGACTACAAGCAATGCCTTAGCGACGCGAGCCAGGGCAAGGCGCCGTGGTGCCCCATCAAGTACGACGGCACCACTGGTCGCCTCACCTGTGAACTCGACAAGTGGGGCGAACTCAAGGGCTTGATCGCCGGAACGACGTCCATCGTCGGGCTCCCCGGGAACGGATTGGCTTGCTTCGGTAGCCTGTCTCGCTCCATCGACTCCACCCAGAACGATTTGCCTGGCGACAAGATCCAAGTCAGCTCGCTCTTTCCGCCGAGCGGTGCTGCAGACGTGTGCTCCAACTTTGGCGACGGCAGTACTGACGCTTTCCTCGTCCATTGCGGGGAGGGAGTCGACGCAGCTGCACTCAAGGAGTGGAGTGACCTCGGCGGCCTCGCGAGTGGCTGCTTGCTTGACCCCAAGACCGCTATTACGCACGGAACGGCCTTCACCGCGACGGAGTTTGCCGCGATGGCGACCGCAGGCATGAAGCTCACTTGGTCACCGGCTTCGAACATCGCGCTATACGGCAAGACGACTGATATCCCTGCGGCACTAAATGCGGGAGTCACTGTTGCGCTCGGGCCCGATTGGTCCATGGGGGGGAGTCAGAACCTGCTCGACGAACTCCGGTTCGCCGACAACTGGGACAACACGCACTGGGGCGACA
>JBFXBK010000391.1:0-8566 GCA_050183255.1 Polyangiaceae bacterium
CGAGCGCGGCGCGCAGACTTCCCGCTCGGCGCTCGAGCGCACAAACGAAAAACGCGCGGGCACGCTGGAGCCCGCGCGTTGATGACGTGGCGCGATTGGTTAGCGCAGCACCATGCTGACCACGTTGAGCAGCACGATAATCACGAACCATGCGATGGCGAGGTAGACGCAGATCTTGGCGATCTTCAGCTTCGCTTGGAACTCTTGTACGTCACCCGCGTCCGCTGCCTGCTTGGCTTTCCACGCGAAGAATGCCGGGATACCCGCGAGCAGACCGCAGCCGCAGAAGAAGGTGAGGCATGAGACGATCAGCCAGGTCTGAGCCTGCTTCTTGATGTCGTCGCCACCCGCCATCTGATTCATTCCGGCCATGGCACCGCCCATCGGGCCAGCCATCGGTCCGCCCATGGGAGGTCCACCCATCGGAGCACCGGGTGGCGGCCCACCCATCGGCGCACCGGGTGGCGGTCCACCCATCGGCCCAGGCGGCGGCCCACCCATCGGTCCACCAGGCGGCCCACCCATCGGCCCACCAGGTGGCGGTCCACCCATGGGCCCACCAGGCGGCGGTCCCATGTCTGGCGGTCCGCCCATCGGCGCCCCAGGCGGTGGCCCGCCCATCGGTGCGCCCATCCCAGGCGGCGGTCCCATCGGGTCGCCACCAGGCGGCGGGAAACCACCACCCGCGTCAGGCATTGGCGGAGCGGGAGGCGCCGGAATGTCGCCCACTGGGCTCATGTCCGCGACCATGGTGCCGCCCAGCGGATTCACCCCACCACCCGGAGGCTCTGGTGCGGGAGGCGCTGGTGGCGGCGCGGCAGGAGCCGGCGCTTCAGGCGGCGCGACGCCACCTGCTGACGGCGGCGCGACGCCGAGCATCGTGCCCTTCAGCTTGGGCTTCGGAGCGGCTGGCGCTCCTCCAGGTGCTGGTGGCGCTGCCCCTTCCCCAGGCTTGGGGATGGTGGGGGCATTCATCATCAGCATGGTGCCCTTGAACTTGGGCGCCGCAGAGCCCTTCAGGTTGAAACCGCACTTGACGCAGCTATTCGCACTATCCTCGTTCTGCGTCCCACAGTTCGGACAAAACACTCGGCCCTACCTCCATTGTCGCTGGTTCAGCGAGGGCGCCAGCCTACACGGCTAAGTGCCCGAGACTCAAGCCCACAGCGCTGCGTTTCGCGCGGAAGTTGCCGAGGCTGCGAACCCCCCGTTTCCGCGAGCATGCTTCGAAGCGGGTCTCCACCCGCCGCCGGGCCACAAACCGGACGTTGACCCGGCCCGCAGGGGGACCTTCTGGAGGGGGCCGTTGGGGCCACGTCACGGGATTCCGGCCCTGGTAAGCAAGCGGTCGAACCAGAGCTGGGTTTGGCGGTGCGAGTCGCTGACTTAGCCCCGCCTAGAGTGCTCTTGACACCCGACTTGGCACCTCACTACGGTGCGCTCGCCCTGGCCACAGGGACTGTCTTTCCAGCCAGTTTTGTCTGTCGGTCGCGCCCGTTGGCGCGAACCCAACTCCCCAGAACCCACCCCGAGGCGGCGGGCGCCAGGCGCAGCACAGTCCTTGGCCAACCCCATCGACCACACAGGATTATCAAGTCATGGCATTCGCCCTGAACGAGGAGCAGGAGCGCCAGCTGAAGAGCATTCTCGAGCGCTACCCAAACAAGATGGCGGCCTGTATTCCCACGCTGCACTTGTGTCAGGAAGCGAACGAGAACTGGGTGAACGACGACGTCATCCAGTTCGTTGCGGAACGGCTGGAGCTGTCAGCGGCGCACGTCAAAGGCGTCGTCACCTTCTACACGCTCTTCAACCAGCACAAACCAGGCAAACACCAGGTCTGGGTTTGCCGCACGTTGTCGTGCGCACTCCGCGGCTCCGACCAAATTCTCGCGCACTGCGAAAAGAAGCTTGGTGTGCGCTGCGGAGAAACGACTAAAGACGGCCGGGTCACCCTGCGCACCGCCGAGTGCCTCGCTTCATGCGGCACCGCGCCGATGATGCAGGTCGACAAGGACTACTACGAAAACCTCAGCATCGAGCAGGTCGACCGAATCCTCGACCGGCTGATGTACGAGGGGTGAGGTCCGGATGCTGAAGCAGACGCAGTACCTGTCCAAGAACTACGGAAAGCCCGACGGCTGGAAGCTCGACGTCTACGAGCAAGGCGGCGGCTACAAGAGCGCGAAGAAGGCGCTGTCGATGACTCGCGAGCAAGTCGTCGAAGAAGCCAAAGCCGCGCACATCCGTGGCCGTGGCGGCGCAGGCTTCGACGCGGGGACGAAGTGGAGCTTCATGCCCCCCCCGGGGGACAAGCCCCACTACTTGGTGGTCAACGCGGACGAAGGTGAGCCCGGTACCTTCAAAGACCGCACGATCATGGAGATGAACCCTCACGCGCTGATCGAGGGTTGCATCATCGCCGGTTACGGCATCGGAGCTCACGCGGCGTACATCTACGTGCGCGATGAATTGCACCTCTCCAAGGCGCGTCTGTGGGCAGCCATCGAGGAGGCGCGCGCGAAGGGGTACCTCGGGGAAAAGCCCTTCGGTAAAGACTACGCGATGCAGGTCTACGTCCACACGGGCGCTGGCGCTTACATCTGCGGCGAAGAGACGGCGCTGATCAACTCCCTCGAGGGACGCCGCGGTGAGCCTCGGCTGAAGCCGCCGTTCCCGGCGCAATACGGCGTGTTCGGGATGCCGTCCACGGTCAACAACGTGGAGACGATCGCGATCATGCCGTCAGTCTTTGAAGTCGGCGGCGACACATTCTCGAAGCTGAGCGAGCTCCACGGCTTCAACGACGGCGGCGCGCGCCTGTTCGGGGTGAGTGGCCACGTGAAGAAGCCGGGCGTCTATGAAGCCGCCGTGGGTCTCACGTTGCGTGAGCTGATCTTCGACCTCGGTGGCGGGATGTTGGACGACCGCCCGTTGCTCGGTGTGATTCCCGGTGGCTCCAGCTGCCCGATCATGCTGGAAGACGAGATCGTGAACGTCGAGGGTGACGAGCGCTTCGCTCCGTACAACGGCAAGAGCGTGCTCGATCTGCCCATGGGCGTCGACACCTACCGACGCACGGGCAACATGCTCGGCACTTGCTGCGCCATCGTGCTCAGCGATCGCGCCGACCCAGTGCTCGCCTGCCAGAACCTGATCCACTTCTACAAGCACGAGTCTTGCGGGCAGTGCACGCCGTGCCGTGAAGGCTGTGGCTGGCTGGAGCGCATCTTCGACAAGGTGGTGCAGGGCACCGCGACCATCGAAGAGCTCGATCAGGTCCACGAGATCGCCTCGAACATCACGGGCAACACCATCTGCGCGTTCGGCGACGGTGCTGCTACCCCCATGCTGGCCTTCATCCGCAAGTTCCGAAAGCACTTCGAGGACTACGTGCAGACCGGTGGAAAGAACCAGACGGGTGAACTCGGCTGGCTCGTGACCGACCGCCGGGCGGCGGAGTAGGGAAGCCGAACGGAGTCACCTATGGCTGGAAATCTCCTCTTCGTGGTGTGCGCCCTGGTGGCCCTGGTGGGCGCGCTGGGCACGGTCACCTCGCACAATCCGATTCGCAGCGCCGTCGGGCTCTTGGCGACGATCTTGGGCATCGCGGGCTTGTTCCTCAAGCTGGATGCGCAGTTCCTCGCGGCAATCCAGCTGATGGTCTACGCCGGCGCAGTCGTCGTCCTGTTCGTGTTCGTCATCATGGTACTCGGGCCCGACGCTCGCACCGATGTCGAAGCTGGCAAAGCTCAGATCTCCCGCGCCTTCGCCGGCGGACTGATGGCGCTGCTCTCCGCAGGCGCGCTGTTCTTGCTTGCCAAGGGCGGCCCGACGCCAACGGTGTTCGCCAAGGTGATGCCGGGGCACGGTGATGTTGAGGCCGTCGGTGGCCAGCTCTTCACCCAGGGCATCGTTCCGTTCGAGCTCGCCACGGCGTTGCTCATCGCCGCCGCGATCGGTGCGATCGCCATCGCGCGCGGCAAGGCTGTGCGAATCGACAAGCCTCGCGCCCTACCCAAGGGCAAGTACTTCGGTGGCCCGGCTCACCCCCGGGACGTGGCCGCGCAGGTCGACACTGGAGTGCGGAAGGACGGTGCACATTGAATCTGCTCGGAAATGTACTCGAGCACTACGTCATGCTCTCGGGGCTGATCTTCTCGATCGGCGCCGTGGGGTTCTTGGTGCGTAGGAACGTGCTGGTTCAGCTGATGTGCATCGAGTTGATGCTCAACTCAGTCAATCTCGCGCTGGTTGCCTACAACCGCGTCCACGTCGGCAACATGACCGGCCACGTTTTCGCCTTCTTCGTGATCGCCGTCGCGGCAGCTGAAGCCGCCGTCGGCCTGGCGATCGTTATCGCTTTCTACCGCTTGCGCTCCTCCGTCCAGAGTGACGAAGCAGACGCTCTGCGCCACTAACACGGGCAACTCGAGACCATGCACACGCTGCAAGTTGTTTTCCCGGATCAAGACTTCACGCTGCTCGCCGTAATCCTCGGCCTGCCGCTGATCGGCGCCTTCATCAACGGCGTCTTCGGCAAGCGTCTCGGCCGCCAGGGCGTGACGCTGATGGCGCTGAGCGCCGTGGGTGGTGCCTTCATCGCGGCGGTGACCGCCTTCTTCATGTTGCGCACGGCGCAGGGTCATGAGGAACACGCGGTTCGCTTCAGCTGGACCGCCTGGGAGTGGTTGTCTCTGAGCACGCCCAACGCGCGCCCAACCTTGTCGGTGAAGTTCAGCCTCGACGCGCTGAACTCCACGATGAGCTTGATCGTGACTGGCGTCGGCTTCCTCATCCACCTGTACTCGTCGAAGTACATGGAGGAAGACCCGGGGTACTACCGTTTCTTCGCCTACCTGAACCTGTTCATCGTCTCGAGGTTGGTTCTGATCCTGGGCGACAGCCTCCCGATCCTGTTCGTGGGCGGGGAAGGCGTGGGTCTCTGCAGCTACCTCCTGATCGGCTTCTGGTTCCACGAGGACGCGAACGCCGCCGCTGGCAAGAAGGCGTTCATCGCCAACCGTATCGGCGACTTCGGCTTGCTGTGCGCCATGGGCTTGTTGCTCAGCTACACCGGCGCGCTCGACTGGGCGGGTATCGAAGCGGGCGCAGCAGGGCTCGCTGGCAAGACTCAGATCTGGCCGCTCGGCAACGATGTTCCTCTCGCTCACTACCTGGGCGACTGGCTGAGCCAGCCTCGCTACGCAGACCGCTCCACGCTGGTGGCGCTGTTCTTGTTCCTGGGCTGCGCCGGTAAGAGCGCTCAGTTCCCGCTGTATGTGTGGCTACCGGACGCCATGGCGGGCCCGACGCCGGTCTCCGCGTTGATTCACGCAGCCACCATGGTCACGGCGGGCGTGTACCTGATGTGCCGCATGTCCGGCGTGTTCGTGATGGCCCCGACGGCGATGCTGGTGATTGCTTTGGTGGGCGCATTCACCGCGCTACTCGCCGCGACCATCGCGCTCGTGCAGAACGACATCAAGAAGGTGCTGGCGTACTCAACAGTGAGTCAGCTCGGCTACATGTTCATCGGCACTGGAGTGGGTGCCTTCACCGCGGGCTTCTTCCACGTGATGACTCACGCCTTCTTCAAGGCGTGCTTGTTCCTTGGCGCCGGTTCGGTGATTCACGCGATGCACGCGCGCATCCACGACACCGACGCCAGCCAGGACATGCGGAATATGGGCGGCATGAAGGCCTTCATGCCGCTCACCCACTGGACCTTCTTGATCAGCTGCATCGCGATCGCAGGCATCCCGCCGCTCGCCGGCTTCTGGTCCAAGGATGAGATCCTGTACATGGCGTACACCCAAGGGGTGACCGCACCGGACTCCGTGCGCGCTGCATACCCGGAGCTCGCTCAGTGGCCCGCGTGGGCTGGCAAGGCGATCTACGGCATGGGTCTGTTGGGCGCCGTGATGACGGCGTTCTACATGTTCCGCCTCTACTTCCGAATTTTCCACGGAGAATTCAAGGGCTGGAAGATCGTCAAGAACTGGGTCGATCCCCATGCGCACGACGCGCACGGTGACGACCACCACGACGATCACGCGCATCACGAGTTCGATCCGGACGAACCCCGCGAGGGGCCGAAGCCTCACGAGTCCCCCTGGCAGATGACCACACCGCTGGTGATCCTGGCTGGTCTGGCGGCGGTTGCTGGTTTCCTCAACGCCCCGCTGCTCCACATGCACGCGCTCGAGCACTGGCTGGAGCCGGTGTTCAAGCTGGCCTCGACCGGCGTGAAGAGCATCGACCCGGACCATCACATGATGCTGACCCTCGCCGTCCCCGGCGTCCTGGTCGGCGTAGCGGGTGTCGGCATTGCCTGGTTCTTCTACATCTCCAAGGGTGGCGAACCTGCGGCGCAGCTCGTGGAGAAGGCGCCCGGCGTACATCGCTTCTTGATGAACAAGTGGTGGATGGACGAGTTCTACGAGGAGACCTTCATCGGTGCGGTGGACGCCCTCGCCGAGTTCTTCACTTGGGCCGACAAGTGGATCGTCGATGGCATCGTCGCCCGGCTCACAGCTGGCGTCGTCCAGGTTACTGGCACGGTCCTGCGTTACGCACAGACGGGGCGTGTCCAAGCCTACGCGGCAGCGATGGTGCTCGGCACCGCTTGCCTCGGTTGGTTCATGCTGACGCCCCACGCCTCGGCCAAGCCCTTCGAGAACCACCGCACGGGTAGCTACCGAGTCGAAGCAGCCCCCGGCCTCGGTTACAGCTACCGCTGGAGCAGCAAGCAAGGCGACGGGGACTTCCAATACGAGGGCGGGGAGGAGTTCGGCGATCAGCGCACCACCTCTTTCAACCTCGACCGCGGCGCCGAGCGCACGGTGCGCCTCGAGGTGCAAGATGCGTTCGGGCATCACTCGAGCTGGGAGTACGCGGTGACGCGTCCGAAGGACGATCGGCCACCTGGTTCCGCACCCGCCAACATGGTGATTCAACAGGATGATCAAGGTCGCCCCCACTTGGTGCTGCCGCCCGGTCACCCGGCTCCGCAGGGAGACACTCAGTGAACTCGCTTTCTAGCTCTTTGGTCCAGGCGTGGCCCTACGCCGCCGCCTTCGCCGTTGGCGCTTTGATTCCGCGCCGCGAGTCGAAGTTCGAGCGCTTCGCGCTGGGTATCGTCGGGCTCTTGGCCGCGGCCTTCATCTCTTCGATGTGGCCCGAAAAGGCAGTCGAAAACGCAGTAGCGCCACCCATGGAGTGGGACCAGCTGCTGAACCTGATCGTGTTCCTGCCGATCGTTGGCGCGGTCGCTATCCTGTTCCTGCCCAGGCAGTCGCCGCAGCTCTTGCGCCGGGTGACGATGGTCATTCTCGGGCTCGACTTCATCGCCTCGCTTTGGCTGCTGAAGGTGCCGATGACCGACGGCTGGCACTTCCAGTATGTGCGCGAGTGGCTGCCAGGCTTCGGCATTCGCTATCACGTGGCAGTCGACGGCATCAGCGTGTGGCTGGTCATCCTGTCCACCTTCACAACGCCACTCGCGGCCTACGCGAGCTTCGGTTCCCTGAAGAAACGCACGAAGGATCTGTGCTTCAGCTTGCTACTGCTGCACGGCGCGATGCTCGGCGCGTTCGTCAGCCTCGACCTGTTCCTCTTCTACGTGTTCTGGGAGCTGATGCTGGTTCCGATGCTGATCCTGATCGGCATCTGGGGTGGCGTCGAGAAGATCAAGGCGTCCTACAAGTTCTTCCTCTACACCATGGCCGGCAGCTTGGTGATGCTCGCCGCCATCCTGTACATGGTGTGGACCCACGAGCAGGTCGCCGGCTACGTGACCTTCGACTACCTCGCGCTCAGCCGCTTGGTGTTGCCGCAGACCGCCGCCTACCTGTGTTTCGCAGCGTTCGCGCTGGCTTTCTTGATCAAGGTCCCGATGTTCCCGCTGCACACGTGGTTGCCAGATGCTCACGTGCAGGCGCCTACGGGCGGCTCGGTGATTCTGGCAGCGGTGCTGTTGAAGCTTGGAACGTACGCCTATATCCGCTTCTGCATGGGGATGTTCGCAGGGCCGGCGTACGCCGCCGCGGCGAACCTCGCCGGGGTGGCGATCGGTGGCGGCATCCTCTACGCGGCGCTCGTCGCTTGGAAGCAGAGCGACATCAAGAAGCTGATCGCTTACTCATCCGTGGCGCACCTGGGCTTCGTGATGCTCGGCCTGTTCACCGGAACCGAAGCGGGCATCGCCGGCGGCGTGCTGCAGATGGTGAACCACGGCATCTCCACCGGCGCGCTCTTCATCTTGGTCGGCGTCATCTACGACCGACGCCACACGCGCTTGGTCAGTGAGTTCGGCGGCCTCGCGAAGGTGATGCCCATCTACACCGCGTGCTTCGTGCTGATCACGATGTCGAGCATTGGTGTTCCTGGCACCAACGGCTTCGTGGGTGAGTTCATGGTGATCATGGGCTTCTTCATTTCCAGCGTGCTCGGTAGCCACGGCAAGCTCCAGGGTGGCCTGGCCGCGTTCGGCGTGATCCTCGCCGCGGTTTACATGCTGAGTATGGTGCAGAAGACCTTCTTCGGTCCGCTGTCCAACCCAAAG
>JBFXBK010000392.1:0-8556 GCA_050183255.1 Polyangiaceae bacterium
GGGTTCGAAGCTCCGCCACATCAGCTCATTCGCTGTGAGGAATGGGCGCCTGAGGTCATTCGCTTCGAACTCGATAGCGTACTCCGGGGCTTCGCTCACCCCCACCCCAAAGAACTCTCGATAGGCTGACTCTGGCTCCAGGCGGCGCGGTGCACCGACCGATCGAGGCGTCACGTGCTCGCGGGTGCCAATCCGCGCCAGCCGTACCAGAAACGCCAGCTCGGCTCCGGCCCAAGACTCCGGGACAGCGTCTGCGTTGCGCAGCCAGCGCACCACCAAGCGCAGCCCTTCGGGTGTTTCCGTGAGGTCCAGCTGCATCGGCGCGATCAGGCGCTTGTAGTTGGCCAGACGCTCGATTGCGACCCGGAGACTAGGGCTACATAGCGCGGCGAACATCGCTGGCGAGAACGCTTCGGTCGTAACCGTCTCCACGACTCGCAGGGCGAGCGCCGGGTCGTCCACTGTCTGCTCGAGCGCGCGCCAGAATCGAAAGTAATCCGGCGTGGAAATTCTCGAGCCGGTGCGACTGAGCAGGTCTTCCGGCAAACCGGCGCGCCGCATCACTTCTCGCGCGTCGACGCTCAGGTCTTTGAGTAGGGCTAACCAGCTGGATTCGAAGGGGAAGTCTGAAGGTTGACTCATGGCTTCTCCGGGGCCGCAGCCCCAGTTCAGTCACCTAGGTCCCCAGAACGCGATCGCCACTAGCTGAATGCGCCACTTCGCGCGTTCCCGCTGTCGTTGTTCAAGGTGTTGAAATTTCTGTAGAATCTCGTGATCCCTCGAGCTCGACGGCGCTGGCCGACGTGCAGAAATGCAGCACGTCCCCCGGGGATCTCCAGTTTGGGGGGAGGAGCGCCGGGCCCACGCGACCGGCTCAACCGGGTGTCTCGACGAACTTCATCAGGTCCCGTTCGATGGAGCGCATGGTCTCGAGCAACTCGTGCTTGAGCTCCCCGCCTTTGCCGTTGAGATCGTGGGCGAGGCGTTCAAGGCGACGCTCGATCTCGTCCCAAGCCTGCATCGCGTCCTGATTGCCCAGGTGCGCCTTCAGCGCGATGCGGTCACGCAGCTGCTGAAGGTTCTCGTACTCACGCCGCATGGCTCGCGACAGCTGACTCTCGCTGGTGTGTGCGGTTTCCATGTACCCCGATGGTGCATCCAGCATGCCGACGGGAGTCGCGGGCGAATCCTGGAGATTTGCAGCGTTTGCGGCGAGCGGCGCGTGGCGTCGCGCCTCAGCTGGGGCTGCGCGTCACTCGCGCATCGGGTGCAGGCCTGGCTTTGCGCGGCCTCGTCATCTATCTCCCGACGGAATCAGTGCAGGTAGATCGAGTACTTCGTATCGATGCCCTTGATGTGAGCGGTCAGCCAGGTCTTCAAGAAGAACTTGATCTTCGACTCCACCCCCGCTTCCCCAGCAGCGAGCTCCTGCTTCAACTCAGTGACTTGCTTGACGAGCGCCTGATGGATCAGTTTGTGCCGCGGCAATTCCGGGTAGTTGTTGCGCGCCATCATCGCCTCTTCGTCTTGGAAGTGATACGCGGCGAAGGCGACGACCTCGTCGAAGATCTGCGTGAGCTCAGCGCGAGACGCCATGCGGTCCATGGCCGCTGCGTAGCGATTGATGATCTCGAACAGCTTCTCGTGCTGATGGTCCATTTGCACGCTGCCGACGGTGTAGGTCTGAGGTTCCCAGTTGACGAAGGCCATGATCGACTCCTTGTTGCGGTGTCCCGATCGACAACAACGGAGTGGTGGCGTGACGCCTTGAGGGATTCGTGGCGTTCCGCATGGGTTTCTGGCTGGGTTCGGGCCGGCGCAGGGTCTTCGCGAATCCGCGCTAGACCCCGAAAAGGCGTCCGACCGCGGCAGTCAGCAACATGGCCCCGGCCCCCCAGAAAGTCACTCGCAGCATCGGACGCAAGGGGGCGGCGCCTCCCGCGCGGGAGGAGAGCCAACCGAGCAAGGCGAGCAGGGGAATGCTGGCACCGGCGACGCCCCAGGCAATATAATCATGCGGAAATACTAGCACTAGCAGCGTGGGTATGACGGCCCCAGCGGAGAACGCGGCGCCTGACGCCAGCGCGGCTTGAATCGGCCTCGCGCTGTGGGTGTCAGAGAAGCCCAGCTCATCGCGGGCATGGGCGCCAAGGGCGTCGTGCTGCATCAGCTGGCGCGCAACCTGAGCAGCCAGTTCTGCGGACAGCCCGCGTTCGACGTAGATCTTCGTTAGCTCCGCCAGCTCGTACTCCGGATTCTTCTCGAGCGCCTCGCGTTCGAGGTCCAGATCGGCCTCCTCGGTGTCGGCTTGGGAGCTCACGGAAACGTACTCGCCTGCGGCCATGCTCATCGCGCCGGCGACCAAGCCAGCCAGCGCACCTAACAGGACGGTACCTCTGCTGGCGTTTGCTGCCGCAATGCCCACGATCAGGCTCGCCGTGGATACGATGCCATCGTTGGCGCCCAGAACGGCAGCGCGCAGCCAGCCAATGCGGTGAGTTCGGTGGTGCTCGGGCTTTGCCAGGGGAGAACCTCGCAGCGTCCGTACGTCAGACGCGAGAGCCGGTCAACGACACGCTGTAGCAGCGCCCCGCGCCGCGTTGGCGCTGTGCGTGACGGAACTTCGGCGCTAATCTCGGCTCGATGAGCGTGGGAGAGGCGGCACACGAGGTCGTGATCATCGGGAGCGGCTTCTCGGGCATTGCTCTAGCGATTCGCCTCCGGCAGGCGGGTTTCGACGACTTCGTGTTGCTCGAGCGGGACCGTGAGCTGGGGGGCACGTGGCGCGACAATCAGTACCCCGGTGCCGCGTGTGACGTACCCGCGCACCTGTACTCGCTGTCGTTCGAGCCCAAGCCTGATTGGTCCCGCGCGTTTGCGACCGCGCCAGAGATCCAAGCCTACGTGCTCTCCGTCGTGGAGAAGCACGGGCTCCGCCAGCGCACCCTGGTGGAGACGCGGGTCGTGGGACTCGAATACCAGGAAGCGGACGGCACCTGGCTGATCCGCGCGGAAGGTGTCTCTGGGGAGCGGCAGTTTCGCGCCAGGCTCGTCGTGGTTGCCTGCGGTGGCCTGAGCAACCCGGCGTTTCCGGACATTCCGGGTGTGGAGACGTTCGCTGGTAAGCTGTTCCACACGGCGCGCTGGGACCACGATTTCGACCTGACCGGGAAGCGGGTCGGAGTGATCGGCACGGGCGCGAGCGCCATCCAAGTCGTCCCCGCGATCGCCGATCGGGTGGCTGAGCTGTGCGTCTTTCAGCGAACGCCGCCTTGGGTATTTCCGAGGAACGACCGCGAGTTCTCCGACGCGCAGAAGCGATACTTCACCGGGCACCCGCGAGCGCGGCGCTGGGCGCGCAACGCCATCTTTACCGTCACCGAGCTGATGAGCCTCGGCATGGTGTGGCGTACGCCTTTTCGACGCGTTCTCGAGCGGGTGTGTCACGAGCATCGCGCGCGGCAGGTGCCGGATACGGTTCTGCGGGAGAAGCTGACACCGAACTACCCTCTAGGCTGCAAGCGCATGCTGCTCAGCGACGACTACTTTCCTGCGCTGTGTAAGCCCCACGTTTCGTTGATAACCGAAGGGATCTCTCGGATTTCTCCTCGCGGAATCGTGACGCGGGATGTGCGCGGTCGTGAACTCGAGCGAGAGTTCGACGTGCTGATCGCCGCTACGGGTTTCGACGTGCCAGTGGATACGCCGGCTTTCCCTGTGCTCGGTGCGGGCGGGCGCTCGCTCCACACCGAATGGGCGGACGGGGCCGAGGCCTACTTTGGAGTATCCATCGCTGGCTTTCCCAATCTCGCGATGTTGATGGGGCCAAACACGGGGCCTGGGCACACTTCCGTGCTGGTGTACACCGAGGCAGAGATTGAGCGCGTGATCGCGATGCTGAAGCATATGCGCGCGGAAAATATCAAGAGCATGGACGTGCGTCCCGAAGTCCAGGCGCGTTTCAACCGCGGAGTTCAGGCGCGCATGCGCTTCACGAACTGGACGGGCGGTTGCTCGAGTTGGTACCTGACG
Organism: Polyangiaceae bacterium; assembly: GCA_050183255.1. Lineage (GTDB taxonomy): Bacteria > Myxococcota_A > Polyangia > Polyangiales > Polyangiaceae > JAHBVY01. Next base: position 4,033 of record JBFXBK010000392.1, read on the forward strand.
AAGCACGGCAAGAACACGTCACTGTGGCCGGGCTTCGCTTCCGAGTACGTCCTGCGCGCGCGTCGATTCTCCGTGGCGGACTTCCATTGCGAGCGCTGAAGTGAGCTTCCTCTCCCCCGAACCAACCCCGTACGATCCCATGGAGTGGGTGAAGCAGCCGCTCGAGATCCGGGGGCGCATGGTCTGTCAAGCGTGGGCGCTTCAGGGCTATGGCTCGCCCCCAGCGGTGTACCTGGTCTACGCGCTGAAGGTAGCGCTCTACATCCTGGGCTGGGCGCTGTTCTGCTCCCTTTCCCCAAGCCTCGGGGGGCTCTCGGAGATCGGCGCTTGGTGGCTCGCGCCGCTCGCGTTCCAGAAGGCCATCATCTGGAGCCTGTTGTTCGAAGGTCTGGGCCTGGGGTGCGGTAGCGGGCCGCTCACGGGACGTTACTTCCCGCCACTCGGCGGCGTGCTGCATTTCTTGCGTCCGGGGACCACCAAGCTTCCGCTCTTCCCCGCGGCACCGATCGTCGGAGGGGCGCGGCGTAGCTTGCTCGACGTTTTGTTGTACGCCGGGCTGATCGTCGCCGCGGTGCGCGCACTGGTGGCCCCAGAACTGACCGCGTCCCAGCTGTGGCCGCTCGTGGTGCTGATGCCGCTGCTCGGGGTTTGTGACCGCACGATCTTCCTCGCGCTGCGCTCCGAGCACTACTGGACCACATTGCTGTGCTTCCTGTTCGCTCCAAACTGGATCGCCGGAGCGAAGTCAGTGCAGCTCGCGCTGTGGTTCTGGGCGGGTATCTCCAAGCTGAATCATCATTTCCCCACGGTGGTGTGCGTGATGAACAGCAACAGCCCGTTCACGCGTATCCCCGCGTTCCGCAAATTGATGTACCGGAGCTACCCGGACGACCTGCGACCATCACGACTGGCGACCTACATGGGCCACGCCGGCACTGCGCTGGAGATCGGCGTGCCCAGCGTGCTGCTCTTCGCCCCTCAAGGGCCGTACTTGGTGCTCGGCATCGTGTTGATGCTGATGCTTCATGGCTACATCACCAGCAACGTTCCAATGGGCGTCCCCATCGAGTGGAACTTCATGGTCGTCTACGGCGGCTTTGCGCTGTTCTGGTCGCACCCGGATGTTCACGTGTGGGACTTGGGTTCGGTGCCGCTCGGGGTCGTTCTCGCGATGCTCCTGATCGGGTTGCCACTGCTCGGAAACCTCGCGCCCCGGTCGATCTCGTTTCTGTTGGCAATGCGCTACTACGCAGGCAACTGGGCGTACAGCGTGTGGTTGTTTCGCGGGGAGAGCTATCGCAAGCTGGACAAGCTCACCAAGGTTTCCCCGTGGATCTACGATCAGCTCGATCGCTTCTACGATCGCAGCACGTCGGTCGGGCTCGTCGGAAAGGTGATGGCGTTTCGTCTGATGCACCTTCACGGTCGGGCACTGCCGAAGCTGATCCCAAAGGCAGTTCCCGATCTCGCGGAGTATGAGTATCTGGACGGCGAGCTGGTGGCAGGGATGGCACTCGGCTGGAACTTTGGGGACGGCCACCTCCACCACGAGGTGCTGCTGGATGCACTGCAGCAGCAGTGCGAGTTCGAGCCTGGAGAGGTCCGCTGCATCTTCGTCGAGTCACAGCCCCTCGGGAGAGCTAGCCTCGAGTATCGCATTTGCGATGCAGCGAGCGGAGAGCTCGAACGCGGCGAAGTAAGCGTCGACGAACTGCGAGCGATGCAGCCTTGGGGGCCAAGCAAGGCCTCGGTGACCTAGACCGCAGCGCAGCGCGCAGCGTACGCTGTTGGCGTGAACCCGATCTGAGCCTTGAAGTCGCGGATGAAATGCGCCTGATCGTGGTAGCCGAGTTCCAGCGCCAGGCGCGCCCAATCGACGGCCTGTCCAGTCGCGACACGTTCAGCTGCATCCTGGGCTCGAGCGCGACACAGCACCCACTTCGGGCTGACACCCACCAGGCGCTCGAAGAGTCGCTGTAGCGATCGGAGGGAGCAACCTGCGAGCTCCGCCAGTTGCTCAGCGCGCTTCAGCTCTCGATCACTCTGGGCGCGCTCGATGAGTCCGTTCAGCTGACGTACGGTCTCCCGTTCGGTCACCGGACAGGTGACGCAACGCTGCCCCAAGAACTCTTCGACTCGCGCTCGCGCCCGGTCGAGCCGTTCGTCGGCGAGCTCGGCGCTCGAGAAGTTGATACAGTCAGCGCACAGCTCTTGAAAGAGTGCCTCGCCGATGGCTCCAAATACCTCTGTGACGCTGGCTTGGGCGCCCAGCCATTGAGTCATGGGTCGGTCGCTGAACACTGCGAAACCTGCGGGTTCGAAGCGCACTCCGAGGACACAGCCTGAGCCGCTGAGCCTCGCGACGAAGCGCTCCGCGCTGGGTCCTACGACGCGAGCTTCGCTTGCCTGGAAACTGATGTTTACCCGAGGAAACGGCAGGATCTCCTGCTCATGACACTGCTCACCCAGCTCCCAGCGCACGACCCAAAAGCGCGAGACGAAATCACGCAGCTCCTCGCTCGCCTCGAAGCGCTGTAAGTCGAAGCGCCGGAGGCCCGCTCCTGGGTTCATGATCCCATGGGTTCCATCTGAGATCTGCGCTCGGTCGCGACTGGGAGGCGCACTCGCCATGCTGTCGCCTTAGCGCGCTTTCGCGGCACTTGCATTCACTCTCGCGCGCCGCATGCTCTAGCGGATGTTGGTTGCGCTCGACGTTCAGTACGACACGCCAGCACCGGGGGCCGCCGCGGTGGGGCTGGTTGCCTTCGATGCTTGGACGTCGCCAGAGCCAGTGCTCACGCGACGGGTGCTCTCCGCCACCGCTCCCCAAGCCTACGAGCCAGGCTCATTCTATCGGCGTGAGCTGCCGTTCTTGCTCGAGGCGGTCCAGGGATGTGCGGTGCTCCCCACGCTCGTGCTGATTGATGGCCACGTGTGGCTGGATGCAGACCCCAGCGGGCAGCCGCGGCCAGGTCTCGGAGCGCATCTGCACGCGGCCCTGGGAGGCGCGGTCGCGGTCGTTGGACTGGCCAAGAACGCATTCGCCGGAGCGGTTGCAACGGCCGCCGTGGTCCGTGGATCGAGCAGCAAGCCGCTGTTCGTCACTTCCGTGGGGTATGACTTGTCCCAGGCCGCGCAAGGTGTGCGCGAGATGTCTGGCGAGCACCGTATTCCGAAGCTCGTGAAGCTAGCGGACCAGCTGGCGCGGGGGCACGCTAGAACTCCAGAAAGCCCAGGTGGACACGCAGCCCAAAGTCCAACCAGTTGATCCCTGGCCGCGCCGAGAGTTCGCGCGTGCCGATGAAGACCGGCTCCCGCTCGCTGCCCAGGGGGACGACGAAACCGACTCGGTACCAGATTTCAACCCCGCGGAAACGGAGCCCAATTGGGAGCCCCAGAGTCAAGCTGCTGCGCGCGGCCGAGCTGGTGTCCAGAGCGCCAACCAAGGCTCCGCCGAACGACAGAGCGAAGGCGTGCCCCATCTCATGTTCGAGCAGGCCAGTCTGCGAGAGCTCGAGCAGGCCGTGCCCAGTGTGATGCACGAAGCCGTAGCCGACCTCACTCAGGCTGCGCAGGTCAAGCGTACCGAGCGCCGACGGCCAGCGCCCATCGAGCCCCAAGGTAAGGCGACTGTTCCAGAGACTGCGATCCTCCTCGTATGTTTCTGTGGGGAAAGACACGCGAAGGCGCTCCGGCGTGTATCCAAGCTCAGCGCCCAGCGTCGGTGTCCAAACAGGCGGCAAGCCCGGGACGGAGGCTTGGGGGGGAGATGCGCTGGCGGGGAACGGGGTCAACCACAGCGCGCCGCTCAGGAGCACGCCCAGGGAGGCGCGGTTGCAAGCCCTCATCGCAGCACCCAGGAAACCGGCCTGCGGGGGCTCTTCAATGCGTCGTCCCAGGGGACGCCGATGCGGAACAACATCTGTGCCGTGGAGCGCGCCTGCTGAGTCAACACAGCCAGCCTGTCGCCGAAGTCGCTACCGAGCCCGAGGCTCTCCTCGCGGTCCTGACGTTCCGCCATCTGATTCAGCGGTTGCAGGGCGAGGTTCTGGGAAGCCGCCCAGAGTGCGATGCGCTGATAGGCACGCCCAACCAGCAGCTGCTCATCGCGTGAGTCGCGGTTCGGAGTGCTCAGGATGCAGTAGCCGAAACCCGTCGTTTGGTCCGAGCGGGTGCTATCGAGCCAGTACGCGCCTGCGCTGCGCGCGCTTGGCTTACCCGTGCTCTTACCGAGGAAGCGCTTGAGAGCGCCGAGTCCCGATGCGTCAAGCGTCAGGCCGTCGCGGTGCGCCTCGATCTCGTCCTTGGTCTGCCTCCACCAGGCGTGCCCTGCTTCCAGCATGCCCGCGTCGTCGATGATCGCGCTGGTTGCTTCGATAGTTCCCGTGCGGAAATCTTTGGCGCGCTTGCCGGAGAGGAAGTGGAAGTCGACCAGCGGGTCTTGGAGCTGAGCCCGGATGGCCCCCTCGAGTTCGCTGGGAGCGGCGGCGTCCAGGTATGCGCCGCGGTTGGTGTGGCGCCGCG